>CAYVHP010000156.1:0-41197 GCA_964451265.1 uncultured Caulobacteraceae bacterium
GAAGATCAACCGAATAAGGAGCTGTCATCCATGCCGGCCTCCGTCCCGGCACAGATGATGAATCAGATCACGACTGATTTGGGAATCCTGATTCCATCAAAACGGGCCATGCTCTAAGCACGCGGCTTTGGCCGGTAAAAACCACATGTCCGTCTCGCCGCGCCAAGGCGACCAGCGTCATGTTCGCCGTCTCGGCCTTGCGCACGGCCAGGGCCGTGGGCGCCGAGATGGCCACGATCATCGCCACCCCGGCCAGGGCCGTCTTTTCGACCATCTCGAAAGAGCATCGGCTGGTGACGACGACAAAAGCTGCGGCGGCGTCGAGGTCGGCCCTCGACGCCGCGCCGATCAGTTTGTCCAAGGCATTGTGCCGGCCCACGTCCTCGCGCAGGAGCAAGACCTCGCCTTGGGTCGAGGCCCAGGCCGCTGCGTGGGTGGCGCGCGTCTGTGCGCCTAGGCTCTGCTCTCGATCCAGCGCGGCCAGCGCAGCCTGAATAGCCTGGGGAGACACCCGCAGTCCCGGCGGCAAGTGCGGCAGGGCGCGCATCACGTCCTGCGGGTCTTGCACGCCGCAAAGGCCGCAGGATGATCGTCCCTCCAGCACGCGCCGCCTGCGTTCGCGAACGCGCGCCGCGCCGGCGCCGGACAACAGGATGTCGGCCACCAACCCCTCGCCCTGCTCGGACACGCGCACCTCCAGCACCTCCTCGGGCGCGGCGACGCGCTCGGTCAGGGTGAAGCCGACCGCGAGGTCGACCACGTCGGCGGGCGTGGCCATCAGCACGGCATAGGGCTCAGAATCATAGCTGAGGCCGATGGCCGTCTCCTCCGGCGCCAGACGCTCGATCCGTTCGCCCCCCTGCGCACTGTCCTGCCAGCGCCAGGCGCCTATAGGGCGGACGGTCGGAGCTCCCGTCGGCTCGCGCCCCCTCATGCCTCGACCGCCCGGCTCACGCGTACGGGCGCCGCCTTGTAGCTTGGGGTGCCGCTTTCCGGATCGAAATCACTGAGCGCGATCAGGCCGTTGGCCTCGGGATAGTAGGCGGCCGCCGAGCCGCGCGCGATGTCGTGGGCGACGGCGGTCAGCCGAAGCCGGCGCGCGGCCCCGTCGGGCGTGGCGGGCTCCACCCATACCGCATCGCCGCTTTCCAGGCTGCGCGCGGCAAGGTCCTCCGCGTTCATGAAGACCACATCGCGGCGGCCGAACACGCCCCGATAGCGGTCGTCAAAGCCGTAGATGGTGGTGTTGTACTGGTCGTGGCTGCGAACGGTGGCCAGCACCAAGACATCCGTCTCGCCCGCCGGCGGGTCCTCCTTCAGTCCGTCGAAGATCAGGAATTCGGCCTTGCCGGATGGGGTGTTCCACCGGCGTTCGGCCGAAGGGATCGGCAGGCGGAAGCCCCCGGGTTTGAGGATGCGGGCGTTGTAGTCGTGGAAGTCGGGCAGAACCGCCTCGATCTTGTCGCGGATGCGGCTGTAGTCCGCCACCAGATGCGCCCAATCGACCTTGCTATGCGGCAGGGTCGCTATCGCCATCCCCGCGACCACGGCAGGCTCGGACCGCAGATGCTCGGACGTCGGCGGCAGCCGACCGCGCGAAGCGTGCACCATCGACATGGAGTCCTCGACCGTCACCGCTTGCGGACCACCGGCCTGCACATCCTCTTCAGTCCGGCCGAGCACCGGTAGAATGATCGCGGCCTTGCCAAGCAGCAGATGCGACCGGTTCAGCTTGGTGGCGATATGGACCACAAGGTCCAGCTTGCGCATCCCCGCCGCACAGGCGTCAGGGTCGGGCAGCGCCACCGCCAGATTGCCGCCCATGCAGATCAGCACCTGAGAGCGCCCCTCGATGATCGCCTGCATGGCCGCCACCGCATCATGGCCGTGCTGCTGCGGCGGCCGGAAGCCGAAGACGCGCTCGATGCCGTCCAGCAGCGCCTGAGAGGGACGCTCGTTGATCCCCACGCTACGGTCGCCCTGCACATTGGAGTGGCCGCGCAGGGGGCAGATGCCGGCGCCCGGCCGGCCGAAGTTGCCGCGCATCAGCAGCAGGTTGGCGATCTGCTGCACCGTCCGCGTTCCCCGGAGGTGCTGAGTGATGCCCATGCCATAGGTCAGGATCGTCGCCTTAGATCTCACATAGGTCTGTGCGACCGTCTCAAGATCTTGACGCGACAAGCCGCTGGCCCGTTCGATCCGGTCCCACGGCGTGGCTCGCAGGTCGTGCGCAAACGCGTCGAACCCCCGTGTGTGCTCGGCGATGAACCCGTGGTCGAGCGCCGCGCCCGTCGCATCGTCCAGCGCCAGCACCGCCTTCATCACGCCCTTCAGCGCCGCCGCATCGCCCCCCACCTTCACCTGGTAATAGCCCGAAGCGATGGGCGTTGAGCCGAAGGTGGCCATTTCGATCGGGTCCTGCGGATCGGCGAACCGCTCCAGCGAACGCTCCTTCAGAGGATTAAACACCAGGATCTTCGCCCCACGGCGCGAGCACTCGTGTAGCGTGCCCATCATGCGCGGGTGGTTGGTGCCCGGATTGTGGCCCATAGCGATGATCAAGTCGCACTGGTCGAAATCGTCGAGCGAGACGGTGCCCTTGCCGAAGCCGACGGACCTGGGCAGGCCCTGGCTGGTGGCCTCATGACACATGTTCGAGCAGTCGGGGAAGTTGTTGGTTCCGTATTCGCGAACGAACAGCTGCAACAAGAAAGCGGCCTCGTTCGAGGTGCGCCCCGAGGTATAGAACTCGGCCATGTCGGGATCGGGCAGCGCGCGAAGGGCCGCGCCGATGCGGGTGAATGCTTCGTCCCAGCTGATGGCGCGGTAGGTGTCGCTGGTCGCGTCATAGGCCATGGGATGGGTCAGGCGTCCGGCGTCCTCCAGCGCGTGATCGCGCCAGCCGAGCAGCTCGGTCACGGTATGGGCGGCAAAAAATTCGGGAGCGGCCCGTTTCTTGGTCGCCTCCCAGGTGACCGCCTTTGCCCCGTTTTCACAGAACTGGAAGGTGGAGGTGTGCTCCTTGTCCGGCCAGGCGCAGCCGGGACAATCGAAGCCGTCGGGCTTGTTGGTCCGCAAGAGCACGCCGGGCGCCTCAGCCAGCGCCATCTGCTCGCGCACCGCCTTGGCCGTCGCCTTAAGCGCGCCCCACCCGCCCGCCGGATTGGGGTAGCTTCGAACCCCTGGGATCACGCGCCGCGCCATGTCCATTCCTCTCATCAGGCGGTGAAAGCCCATTTAGCCGGAAAACGCAGCTTCGATGCAGCCTAATGCGGAAAACCGGAAACACCGGGCCTTCGCTGTTCACATCCCCCCTGTGCGGACACCCAGCGCCTTATTGTCATTGCGCGTTCGCCAACGCCTCCGCCGTATTCAGATTGGCGAAGGCCTTCTCGCTTTCGACCGCCATTTGGGCGGCCCCGACCTGTTCCAGGAAGCCGTGCACGGCCGGGTGGCGACCGTCGGCCAGCGCCAGATCAAGACCGGCCATCAAGACTGGCCGCCACACCGAGCAAAGGGGCTGGGGCCCATCGGCGCTGGCGCAAAACGCGGCCGGGGTGTTTTTGCGGACAGCGATGTCGATCAGTCGATGATGGATGCCTCCTGGCAGAAATGGCGTATCCACCGCCCGCACCGCTAGCCAGGGAACGCCCAGCCCTCGCGCCCAATCCAACCCCATCCTGATCCCGGCCAAGGGGCCAGAGGGATCGCCGGGCCGGTCGGCAAGGACAGTCAGGCCAAGGCGCCCTGCGAGTTCGGCCGCCCCCGATCCCGGCTGGGCGCTGACGGCTATGGGCCCGCAGCCGGGTCTGAGCCCTGCGGCCGCGATGTCCAGTAAGGTGAGGCCATTGAGCCGCGCCAAGGCTTTATCCGACCCGAACCGACTTGAGCGGCCCCCCGCCAGAATGAGGCCAACGACGGGTGTGGCGGATGCTGCGCTGTTCATCGCGCCATTGTCCCTTAGGCGGGCTCATCCGCCAAGCCGCCTCTATGAAGCTCGGGCCCGGTGCGGCGTGGTCATTGGCAGAAGGGCTGTGCGCCCATCACCGAGCGAATGGCGCCGATGATCATCGCCTGGAACTCCAGTGCGCCGGGGAAACGGCTGTCGTCAGCGTCGAAATCGCCCGCATCATGGCCCAACGTGGTGACCCACGCCTTGCCCCCATCGTAGTACTGGCACCAGGCCACGGGATGGAACCCGCCATGCCCCGGGTGTTTGCCCACGACCGAGGGCAGCTGCGGACCAAAAACCTGCGGCGCTATTCCCTTCGATAAGCTCTCCGGCGCCTTCAGTCCCGCCGTCCAAGACGCTTCATCCACAGTAGCTAGAAAACGCACGCGGGTGGGAAAGGGGACCAGATTGTACCATTCGTCTGTGAACTGCCAGCGCGTCGGCAGACTGCGGGTCGAGGCGTCATGGCCGTCCTGCACCACCACGACGCCCGGCCGTTCCGGATCGTGATCATAGAAGTTGGCGTTGCCCAGCAGCCCCTCGTAGTAGGGCCAGTTGTAGAGTGTGCCAAAGGCGTTGTGGATGCCGACGAATCCGCCTCCGGCCCGCATGTACTGGCGCAGGCCCGTCTTGCCATCGTCGTCCAGAACGTCGCGGGAGGTGGAGAAGAAGATCACTGCATTATAGCCGCTCAATCGCGACATAAGCTTCACGTCCTCGGTGTAGTCGAGCGCGATGCCGTTGGCCCGGGCCAGCCTGAGCATCTGGCTTTGAACCACGTTGTCGGCCCCGAGGGGCGGATTCAGACCTGGACCAAGGGGGGCGCCGAGATCCTGATGGCGCGGTCCTGCGGTGCGGGTGAACAAAAGCACGCGATACCCGTCAGACTTGGGACGGGGCCAGTCGTGAAAGCATTTTGGGTCGACCCCGCGACATACGCCATAGTCAGGGTCGCCCAGGTTCTGATTAATGGCCCCGCCCGGCGGCGATTGGGCGGCGCCCTGCCCCGCGACCGAGCAACCAAGAATCAGGGCCGCGGCGACGCAGGCGTGAAATCTCATGGCTAATCCCTCGGTCCAACGCGCGCGGGAGCAGGCGGCAATGCGGCGGCAGGGTGCGCCGCCAGCCAATCCATGGCCCGCACGTCAATATCGACCATGTGGGTGCGGTCATCGATGACCAACTTTTGCTCGTGGCCCGCCGACCAAGCCGGCCAGGGCATGGCGGGAGTCGAGGGATTACCCGTTTCGGCGAAAGCGATGAGGGCGCCGGACATACGGTCAATCAGCTCCCGGTCCCAGGGCTGGGGCGCACGCGTGGGACGAAAAAGGTTAAACTTGTCCAAGGTGTCGAACCAATAGGGGATATCGGCTGTGTGATACCCGCCGGCCGTGGCCGGATCCTGGTCGGCGATCTTCACGCCCGGCGCATAAGGATGGGTGTGGGCGTAAAGATCGATGTAGGTCGGCGAGCTGTTATAGCGCGCCTGCAGCTGGGCGCAGGTGCGGGAGCTCGCCTCCAGCCCCTGCTCGCGGGCGGCCTTCATGCCGGCTTGGTAGACATCGGCATCGGTGGAGGCGGGATAGAGCTGCAAAAACTGGGCGGCGTCGCCGCCATACAGTTGGGCGGCCAGGGCTTGGTACTCGGCCACCGTTTTAACCCGAGCCAGAGGGCTGCCTGCATCCAGGTCCTCGTGGTTGGAGCTGGCGATGATCGGCACGTCGGCCGCCTCATGGGCCTGAAGCGCGGCCAGCTTTGATTTCGGCATGAAATAGCCGTCGATGATCGGGCCGGCGCGCACACCCTGCTGGTTCACCCCCACCTGACTTTCGGCCTGGAGGGCCAGCAGCTTGTCGGCCGGAATCAGGCGCAGCTGCGCTAAATCCGCAGCGCCCAGACGTTGTTGCACTTGCAATCCCACCTGCTCGCCCGAGGCCAGGTCGCCCGCTTTCATGAGGGCTGTGGAGTCCGAGTAGTTACAGACGCTCGACATGACGGCGCCGCGAAAAAGGCCCCGGGACAAGGGGCTGAAAATCTGCGCCGCCACGCTACTGGCGCCGGCGGACTGACCCATGATTATGACCTTGGACGGGTCGCCGCCGAATTGGGCGATATTGTCGTGCACCCAGTGCAGGGCCGCGCTCTGATCCATCAGGGCGTAGTCGCCCGAATGGCCGCCCTGTTCCTTGGTCAGCTCAGGATGGGCCATGAATCCCAACAGACCCAACCGATAGTTTAGGTTGACGAACACCGCCCCGCGCTTGGCTAATGCTTCGCCGTCATAAAGGGCGCTGCCCGACGAGCCGATGGTGAAACCGCCACCGTAAATAAACACAATCACCGGCAGCTTGGACGCGGCCGTCGCTTTGGGCGGAGTCCAGACATTCAGATAGAGGCAGTCTTCTGATGTCGCCTCCTCGCCGAAGTAATGATTGATGTTGTGGGGGCGCAGCACCTGGATGCACTCGGGCGCCTTGTGGTCGGCGTTCCAGACGCCCTGCCAATGGATCGGCTCTGGCGGCCTCCAGCGTAGATTCTGCGTGGGCGGCTTAGCGAAGGGTATGCCGAGATAGGCCTTCACGCCGGAGTCTAGCCGCGTCCCGGCGACTTGGCCGCCTTGGGTGAAGACCGGATCGCCGGCGATGGGGATCATCGCCCCCGCCTCAGCCGGAGGCGGGGCGCCCAGGACCAGGAGGACGGCGGCCAATCCCGCCGATAAGACGAGCGAACACCTGCGCGATAGTGATGGCGTCATTGGATCCTCCACGATCAGCGCGCTTGAGGAGCGGTGGTTGACGAGGCGCCCGCGCGATTGTGTTTTGCATATTGGACGAACTAGTACGTTTGTGTCAATCGACAAGCGTCGCTTTGCACATCCGACGCAGCGATAAAAAAGCCGCCCCGGAGCGGGAAGCTCCGAGGCGGTGAAAGCTTCCGTTCCGGAAGCACGCCGCGAGAGGAAGGGAGGTTCGCAGCAGATCGGGTGTGGCCTGGCGTTAGAACTTCTTGCGGGCGCCGATGGAGATCACCCGTCCGATCGGGTTGCCGCCAAAGGAGTCATAACCGGAGGCTAAGGTCGCACCGGCGGCCGGCAAGGAGCCCGTGTTGTAAAAGGGCGGGGCCTTGTCGAACATATTTTGCACATCGACGTAAATTTGCGCGCCGCTGGCCCAGCCGGACTTGTCCTGGAAATCGTACTGCAGATGGCCGTCGAAAGTGTCGTTGGCCGCCACCGTATCGCCGCCGCCGATGGGCAGCCCCGCCGTGTTACGCACGATAGGGTTGGCAGGCGTGCCGCCCCAGTTCTTGTAGGCGCCGGTATGGCTCCAGAACAGACTGGCGGAAACGCCCTGGGTCCCGGCCCAACTGACCCCCGAACGGATCTGGAACTGAATTGACGGGAAGGTGGTGTTCGCGCCGGTGGAGTTGAGAACGCTATAGATGGGCGAACCCTTGCCGATCTGCTGATTGAATTTGGTCTCGTAAGCGCCGCCGGTTTGCACATCAAAGCGGCCCCAGTCCGTGTTGAAGCGATAGCTGGCGTCAAAGTCCAGCCCCTCGACCCACAGGTTCAGCACGTTGCGTTGCTGGAAGTTGTAGACGAAGTAGACATTCGCCGGCAGGGCGCTGGTTTGGGTGGGCAGACCGGCCGTCAAGGCCGCAATCTGAGCCGGGGTGGCCCCGGATGGAAACACCGTCAGGACCTGATTGATCAGCTGGCTGGAATTAACGGCCACGGAGGGATTGGGCGCAGTCACGCCGCCCTGGATTTCGTTATGCCACCAGGTGGCCGACAGTCGAAGTCCGCGCACCTGTGTGGGCGTAAAGTCGATGCCGACCGAGTAGCTCTTGCCCGACTGCGGCGTGAGGCCCTTATTGCCGCCGGTGATCTGCGCGCCGGTGACAGAGGTGCCGATCGTGCAGGAGGTGGCCGTGGCCGTACAGCCCGGAACGCCGGCCAGGGCGGGGACCACCGAATAGGGAATGGTGACCGTCCCCAAACCATAGTTGCCGAAACCGCTCTCGCCCGTCACGCCCCATTGGCCGATGGGCGTGCCCACCGAATTGAGCGACGGCGCGGTGAAGGATGTTGCGTAGGCGCCGCGAAGCTTGACGCCCGACATGACCTCCCAGTTTGCCCCGATCTTGGGATTCTGGGTGTTGCCGAAATCGCTGTAGTGGTCGTAACGGCCCGAAATGCTCAGATCCAATTTGCGCATGCCCGGGACGTTCATGTCAGGGCTGACGACAGGGACCAACAGCTCGCCGTAACCGGAATAGACCGAGCGGGCGAAGTCCAGGTTCGTGGTGGTTGAGCCGATGGTCGCCGGACCGATGCCCGATGGGATCGTAATGTCGATATGCTCGGCATAGTGAATATATTCGCCGCCCACGGCCAATTTCACCGGCCCCGCAGGCAGTTGGAACACGGACCCGTCAAACTTTAAGGTCAGGTCCTGAATATTGTGGCGCGTAAGCCGGGTTTGGGTGGAGTTTGTGATCCCCGCCAAAACCGATGCGGGCGTGGGATTTCCTGCGGTCAGGAAAGGATTCAGCGCATTGGCGGTCGTCAGAGACTGCGTGACGATCACGCTGGTGCCGGGAATGGAAGGGGTCGTGAGGCTTCCGCTGCTGTTGGTCGTGCCGTTCAAGGCCAGGTTCACCGCCGACCCGTTCAAGGCGCCGATAATCTGCTGGCGAGAGGTGGTCGAACCAATCGTCGCGGCCGCAGTCGCCTGCCAATCGCCCTTTAGTTTGTACGTGGCGTTGGGGTGAACATAGAAGGCTTCATTGCTCACGTTGGTATGAGCGCCTGGCCCCAGTAGGGCGTCGCCGTCCCACAGCACGGTTTCCGAAGTGGCCGCTACACCTGCAGGCAGGGTAAAATAGGGATTGATCTGGCCCGCGTTGGCCGAGCCCGGACCGAAAATAGTGGTGCTCGCCGTGCCGCGCAGATTCTGGGTGATCTCGTAAAGGTTGGAATAGACCACGTCCCCGCTCAGGGTCAGACGATCATTCACGTCGTCAGTGATCCGCGCCATGACGCTGTGGCGGGTTTCAGAGGGCAGAATGTCGTTATAGACGCTGGAGTCGCAGATGCCTGCGCCCGTGGCGGCCAGCGTGTTGCTGCTGGAATAGGGCGCCGGATAGATGGTGGTTCCGACCTTAATCGTCGATAGCCCGCAGTTGTAGGACGACAGGTTGGTGCCGCCCTGCGCCAGATGATTCAGTCGGGTGAAAGAACGATCCGCCCCAGACAAGTTGCTTCGGTAGTCATAGTTGTAGGCGACCCAAGCGGAGCCCGTGTCCCACTTCTTGCCGGCGATCAGCCCGCCTGAATAGGTATGGTAGTGGTTGGCGAAGCCCGCTTGGCCGGCCACTTCAAGTCCGTCGTAGCTGGGGCGGGTGATGAAATTGATGACCCCGGCCACGGCGTCAGATCCGTAGATTGACGAGGCGCCGTCGGCCAGCACCTCGACTCGAGCCAGCGCCATAGGCGGCAAGATATTAGGGTCGACCAGAGCATGGTTCAGGCCGGACAGAGGCGCCCGATGGCCGTCGATCAGGATCAAAGTGCTGTTGGAGGCGCTGGCCCCGAGGCCGTGGATCGTCGGAGCATCGACCCCCGCGCCGTCTGCGCTCCCGAACGCCCCTTGGCCCGCAGACTGGAGGCCCACAACGGAGGGGACGTTCTGGAGAATCTGTTGAACCGTCTGGTCCGCTGTCTTCTCAATTTGCTCCTGCCCGACCGTAACCACCGCTGCGCCCACCGGAGCGGCCCCACGGATGCTGGTGCCGGTGATCACGATGGTATCCGGAGCGGCCGGCGTGGATTGCGCCATGGCTGCCGAAGCGATGAGGGCGAGCATGCTCGCCAAGCTGACGCCGCCCATCAGCCGACTGGCGCGATGTGAGCGTTGCGCCCGGGCTTGGGCTTGGGATTGGGATTGGAACTGGGTCATGTCGGGTCCCCCCTGTGCGATGTTGTGCCACTCCGCGCGAAGCTGCGGATCTTAATTCGTGCTCACCCATATGAGCGAGGTCGATATACACTCACTAGTTCGTTCATTTTTGATCCAAATCTGATGGACCGCGAAAGCCGTGATAGACTGGAAAGCGCCTTGGTCTCCTCCTGGCTCGATCCGGGGCTCGTCCCCGCTCGAACTCGTGATGCTGAAAGCAAGAGTACTAACTAGTTGGTACATGTCAATATGGGCGACTTAGTCCTAATTGTCACAGGGTGTTTTCAAAAAAGGAACTTAGACTGCTCCGTGTCCACACGCCGCGCTGATCCAAGCCCCACATGGCTTTTTTGGCCGGCGAGCCCATCGCCATAGACGAAGTGTCACATGCCGACTCGCTCCGCCTCGCCCAAGGTTCAGAACAAAAGCGTCGCCCGAGGACGAACCAACGACTCCGAAAAGACCAAGTCTGAGATTTTGGACGTGGCATTCGCGGAATTCACAGAGAACGGATTCAGCGGCGCGCGCGTGGACGAAATCGCGGCGCGCACGCGCACCAGCAAGCGAATGCTCTACTACTATTTCGAGAGCAAGGACGGGCTCTATAAGGCCGTCTTGACCGAGTACTACCGCCGCCTGCGCGGTGCTGAACGAAGCCTAAGCCTGGACACCAAACCGCCGTTGGAAGCCCTGCGCGAGCTGGTCGAATTTTCTTTTGACTACCACAACGCCCACCCCGAAGGAGTGCGACTAATCCTGGTTGAAAACATTCACTATGCGCGCTTCGTGACGCAATTGCCGACCGTAGAAGCGATGAATTCGGAGATCATCAAGTCTGTCCACGACATCTGCGAGCGCGGCGTCAAGCTGGGCGTGATCCGTCCGGACATCGATCCGGTGGACCTCTACCAGTCCATTGCAGCCCTCAGCTTTTTCAACGTGTCGAACCGCTACACCTTCTCGACTATTTTCAAGCGCGACATGTCGTCCAAGGCCGCCTTGGCTGCACGCAAGCGTTCAGTGGTGGAGTCCATCCTAAAGTTCGTTACGGCCTGTCCATAGGGCCGGACGTATGGGCATTGGCGCGCTGATCGCACCCATACGATGGACTCTATGGCAGGGCGTAGGCGGTCACCGCGTCGCTGACGATAGGGCTGTTCAGGAAGCTGCCGCCCGTGGAGACGATCACCACATATTGGCGCCCATCCCTGCCTTGATAGGTCATGGGCGTGGCGTGAGCGGACGCCGCAAGCTTGGTGGCCCAAACTTCCTTTCCCGTTTTGGAGTCGAAAGCCCGAAAGCGGCCATCGTCCGTCGCCGCGATAAAGACAAGACCGCCCGCAGTGACGATGGCGCCCCCTATATTGGGACGTCCGGTTTCCTGTTTGCCTTCCGGCAGGTTGTCGCTCACGCCCAATGGGGTTTGCCAGACGATCCTGCCGTTGTTTACGTCCACGGCGAGCAACCGGCCCCAGGGTGGCTTTTGGCAGGGCAGACGAGCCGACTCCTGCCAGAAACGGCCGAATAAGGGTCCCTGCCTGTAAGGCAGCGGAGCGCCTGGCGCGGCCGGGACCAGCGATTGCACCTGGGCCAGGTCTTGTGTGTTGACGATGAAAAAGCCCAGGCGGGGATCGAAGGCGCCGCCGCCCCAATTAACCCCGCCCAAGGTGCCCGGGAAATTGACGGTCACCCGGTTAAACCCGGCCGGAAGATACGGCCCGCCCAGGTCCATATTGTTGTTCGCGATGAAGGCGTCGCAATAGGCCTTCAAGTCTGGCGTGACGTCCGCCACATCGGCCCGGGTCATGCTGATTCTCGCCAGGGGCTCGGGTCTGGACGGAAAGGGTTGGGTCTGGGCGGCGTGTTCGCCCGGTGTGGAACTGGCGGGGACCGCGCGCTCCTCGATGGGATAGATCGGCTTGCCGGTGACCCTATCGAGCAGAAATAGCAGCCCGCTTTTTGAGGCCAAGGCCACGGCGGGAATGGTCTTACCGCCCCGCTTGACGGCCACGAGGGTTGGCGGCGCCTCCAGGTCGAAGTCCCAAATATCGTGATGCACCAGCTGGAAATGCCAAAGTCGTTTGCCGGTGACCGCATCGACCGCGACAAGCGTGGTGCTGAATAGATTGTCGCCGATCCGGTCCCCGCCGTAACGATCCCATGACGGCGCGCCGAACGGGATATAGACAATGCCCCGCTTTACATCGGCGGTCATGAACCCCCAATTATTGACGCCGGATCGGGCCTTGGAGCTGTCTCCTTGCCAGGTCTGATGTCCAAATTCTCCGGGGCCGGGGATGCTGTGAAAGGTCCAAACAAGCTTGCCGGTGCGCACGTCCCAAGCGCGCACATCGCCGGACGCGCCAAGGGCCGGAAACTCCTGGACCCCCGCGCCGGTGATCACGAGGTTCCTGAACACAAGCGGCGGCGAGGTCATGCCATAAGGCGCGGCCCGCTCGCCCGGCGCGGGCGAGGCGCCCATCACCGCCGGGGTCTTCAAATCCAGCACGCCCGACTGGGCAAATCCGATCACCGGCTTGCCGGTCTTGGCCTCCAGGGCGAACAATCGCCCATCGCGCGTCCCGAATATTATTTCGGATCGGTTGTGTCCGTCGCCGGGCCAGTACTCAACGCCTCTCAAGGATGGTTGGGCGGAGCCCGGCACGTCAAATCGCCAGACGATCTTGCCGGTTTCCGGCTGCAGCGCGACCACGGTGTGATAGGGCGTACTGAGAAACAATAGCCCCTCGGCCATCAGCGGCGTGGCTTCAGACGCCGAAAAGCCGGTGGTGGAATGAAATGGCCCCGCCCCTTCCGCCTCACGCTGCGCGGTGGCGGCATCGGCGCCTGCGGACGTTGCGCCGCCCGGCGGCGGCGCGGAGTCCTTCATATGGTAGGTCCAGGCCGGTTGGAGGCGCGCAACGTTGCCGGGCGTGATCTGCGCAAGCGGCGAGAAGCGGCCGCCGCCCGCATCGTGGCCATAGGTCGGCCAATCGGTCGGATCCGCGTGCGTCGGAATCGCATAGGCGGCCGCAAGAAGCCCAAGGGCCAGGGCTGTCGTCCTCATGGGCGTCTCCCTCTTCCGGCTTGGACGCCGGATGTCCGCCTTCCCCCATATCTGCGAGCAGACACCGCGATCAAGCATTATTTGTACGAAATAGTACGTTTGTTGTTCCAACTCGCGCTCGTCCGGTGTAAGCCAATGGACGAAACTGCCATTTTGGGGGAAGGCGATGGCCGAGTTAATCTATGTCCTGAGCGGTCCCAACCTGAACCTGCTGGGCGAGCGCGAGCCCAAGCTTTATGGTCACGAAACCCTGGCCGACCTTCAGACGCTTTGCCGTCAGGCCTGCGAACGGCACGGCCTGGACCTCGTTTTTCATCAATCCAACGCCGAACATGATTTAGTGGGCTGGATCCAGGAAACCCGCAAACGCGCGGCCGGCCTGGTCATCAATCCGGCAGGGTTTTGCTACTACTCGGTCGCCATTCTCGACGCCCTTCGCATGTGCGACTGTCCAGTGATTGAGGTGCACATTTCGCACATTCACGCGCGAGAGCCGGAGTGGCGCTCCAAGACCATCACGGCTGCGGCCAGCCACGCCATGATCAGCGGCATGGGCGTGCATGGCTACGCACTGGCGATTGATCACCTCGCGCATCGCCTGAAGAGCAGCGCCTGACAGGGGCCTTGCGGCTGAACGACACAGACTCCGCGCTAAGGCGGGGCTCAAAAGGGAGGAGACCGGGTGACCATGGCTTCTAACTCCAAAACCCCAGATGCTGCGGAGGCCAAACCGACGCGCGTGCGCCTGCTGATCCTGGGCCTGATCACCACCGGCACCATGATCAATTACCTTGACCGCACCGTGCTGGGGGTTGCAGCGCCTTCGCTGGGCCGCGAACTGCATCTCGATCCGGCGTTGATGGGCTTGGTCTTTTCAGCTTTTTCCTGGACCTATGTTGTGTCTCAGGTGCCGGGCGGCGTCTTTCTGGATCGGTTCGGCTCAAAGATAACCTATTTTTGCGCCCTGACCTTCTGGTCGCTGTTCACCCTGGCCCAGGGCCTAGCCACCGGCCTGGCCTCGCTATTGGTGTTCCGGTTTGGCTTGGGTGTCGCAGAAGCCCCGTGCTTCCCCGTCAACAGCCGGGTGATCAGCACCTGGTTTCCGCAGCACGAACGCGCCCGAGCCACCGGTATCTATTCGGTGGGCGAATATGTCGGCCTGGCGTTTCTCAGCCCCCTATTATTCTGGATCGTCGCCACCTGGGGCTGGCGTTGCCTGTTTTTCGCCGTTGGAGCTCTGGGCCTGGCTTTCGGCGTGGTCTGGCTTTTCACCTATCGGGAGCCCGGCCAGAGCCGCCTCGTGAACAAGGCCGAGCTCGACTACATCGAAGCCGGCGGCGGCCTGGGCCACCATAGTCAGAACACGCGCTTTTCTTGGTCGACCCTAGGCCAGCTGCTGAGGTCGCGGCAGATTGTCGGCGCCTCGATCGGCCAGTTCGCGGGCAACTGCACCCTGGTGTTCTTCCTGACTTGGTTTCCGACCTATCTGGCCACCGAACGCCACATGGGCTTTCTCAAAGTGGGCATCTACGCCGTGCTGCCGTTTATCGCCGCCTCCGTCGGCGTGATGACGGGCGGCTATGTCTCCGACGTGCTGTTGCGCAGATCCGGCTCGGCGAATATCGCCCGCAAGCTGCCCATGGTGGCAGGCTTGCTGTTGGCCTCGACTATCATGGCGGCGAACTTTGTGAGCAGCAATGAACTCGTCATCGCGATCATGTCTGTGGCCTTTTTCGGCCAGGGGATGGTCGGATTGGGCTGGGCCGTCATAACCGATATCGCGCCCAAAAAGGCCATGGGCCTGGCCGCCGGCGTGTTCAATCTGGCCACCAACACCGCAGGGATAATCACGCCCCTGGCGATAGGGTTCATCGTCAAGGCGACGGGCTCATTCGTCTGGGCTCTCACCCTGATCGCCGCCCTCGCCCTCGTGGGCGCATTCTCCTACGTGTTTGTCCTGGGCGATGTGAAGCGCGTAGAGCTCGACTAAAGCCATGCCAACTCTGCGCCTTCGCGCTGATTGACGGCCTGGGCCGCCATGCGCACCGGGGCGTTTGCCGCCCCGTACTGATCATAGCCGCCCTTGCGCTGGACGACCTCGAAGAAGAACCGCTTTTGGAAGAACTGCGTGTAGACGTGGAAGAACTCGGCGCCGCCCGCCGAACGGTCATAGAGGATATCTCCGCCGCGCAACCGCTCCAGCAGATCATCGTCCAACCCGAAGCGAGCCGTCAGGTCGTCGTAGTAGTTCTCGGGGATCGGCAGCAGGGCCACGCCCCGCCGCCGCATCTGGTCAACCGCGCTAAAAATGTCATCCACCTCGAAGGCGATGTGCTGCACCCCGGCTCCGGCGAAGGTCGACAGAGACCGCGCCACGGCCGTGCGGCTGCTGTCGGAAAAGCTCAAGGGAAACCGCACCGCGCGATTGGCGCTGGCCAAGGCGCGGCTACGCACCAGACCATAGGGATCCGGCAGCACCCAGGACGCCTCCGGATTTAGGCCAAACACCGCACGGTAATAGAGCAGCCAGGAATCGAACTGATCGGCAGGCACGGCCTGGGCAATATGGTCCACGCGCATTGGCCGACCTTGCGGGGCAGCGGCGCCGTCATCCACGAAATCAGAAAACTCAAAAGTCTGCTTCACCAGATAGACCAGGCTTCCGTCCGGCGCGCGCACAGCGATCATCGGCTCTTCGTCGGCCGGGCCGATCGCGCCCTCATAGCGGGTGCAACCGAACAGCTCGGCCCGCGTCAGCGCCGACTGAACGTCGTCTACGCGCAACCCGACCGCGCAGACAGCCGGGCCATGCAGTAGGAAATAGGATTGTGCAAAGGAGTCCCGGTCGGCGTTGAGCACAACCGCCGCCTCGCCCTGTCGATAGAGGGTGACATCCTTTGAACGATGCCGGCCTGCCTTTCGAAAGCCCATATCAATCAGCCAGGCGGCGAGCTCGTGCTCCGCAGCGCCCTCCACGGCGAATTCGATGAAAGCGACCCCGAACAGCCCCGGCGCGGGCGGCGGATCGATCAGATCCGCCCGGCGCGCGCGGGTCTTGGCCGACGAGTCCGGCTCAGTCTGACGGCGCTCGCGAATCTGTTCTTCCAGGAACAGGAGCGAACGCTTGCCGTCGGCCGCCGTGCGCCGGGCCGAGGACCCGCGAAATTCGTCGTTGAAGATTTCCAGCGACAAGGGGCCTGCGTAGCCGGCCTCCAGCGCTTTTAGGGTAAAGCCCGCGACATCGAACTCGCCCTGCCCCGGAAAGCAGCGGAAATGGCGACTCCAGGTCAGGACATCCATGTGTAATTTCGGGGCGTCGGCCAACTGCAGGAAGAAAATCTTGCCGTCGTCGATCTGGGCGATGCCGGCTGGGTCGTCACCGAGCGCCAGGCTATGGAAGCTGTCGAGGGCGACGCCGAAATGGGAATGATTGACCTTCCTGACGATCCTCAGGACGTCGCTGTATGTCCGAACATGGGCGCCCCAGGCCAGGCCCTCATAGGCCAAGCGGATGCCCCGCGCCGCCGCCCTTTCCGCCAGGGCGTGCAACTGGGCCGCCGCCAAAGCATCGTCGTTCACCGCCGCCGGCGAGACGCTTGAGCAGACTAACATCATCGGCGCGCCCAACTCGCCCATCAGGTCGAACTTTCGCTCCGCGCGGTCCAGGTTGCGCTGAAACATGGGCGCCGGAACGCCCTCAAAATCGCGAAAGGGCTGAAACAGAACGATCTTCAGGCCCAAGTCGGCCGCGCGGCGTGAGACGTCACGCGGGGTTTCCTCACTGAATAGGAGGTCATTCTCGAAGATTTCGACGCCGTCAAAATGAGCCGCCGCGATGGCCTCAAGTTTTTCCTGCAGGGTCCCGCTGAGGGAAACCGTGGCGATGGAATGCCGCATGGACTCTGCTCCGGCCTTTCAGGGCGATCATTTGTCTCAACAGCAGGCCCGGGCAAACCGGGCCTTGGTTCAGTCCTTAAGCCGCCACGGAGCGGACGATCAGGTCCGCCACCGAGGCGCGACGCGCCGCCAGATAGGCCGGCGAGGCCATGTCCAGCCGGAAAATTTTAGAAAAGGTGTGCCGATTGGACACGTTGAAGAAGCTCAAGGCGCTGATCGACATGTGCAAATCGACCGGATCGATGTCCGGGCGCATGACCCCCTCGGCTGCGCCCCGCCGACAGATCCGCCGAAGCTGTTCAATCGCGCCTGAGTTCAACGAACCAATCGAGGTGAGCTGCCCGATATGTTCGCCGTGATGAATGTTCTCCACCATCACCAGCCGAACGAAGTCCTGATGGGCATTTTGATAATCAAAGGTCGTGGTCACGAGCTGCCTTAGGGCCTCCAAGGGCGGCAGATGTTCAAGATCAAGGGCGTG
The DNA here is from genome assembly GCA_964451265.1 of uncultured Caulobacteraceae bacterium. Classification (GTDB taxonomy): domain Bacteria; phylum Pseudomonadota; class Alphaproteobacteria; order Caulobacterales; family Caulobacteraceae; genus BOG-938. The sequence continues at coordinate 17,361 of CAYVHP010000156.1, forward strand.
CTCCAAGGCGCGTATGCCGCGATAGCTTTCCTCCAGGACAGACCGGTAAAGCCCCTCCTTGCTGCCGAAATAGTAGTAGATCATGCGCTTGCTGGTGCGGGTTCGCTCAGCGATCTCATCGATACGCGCGCCGCTCAGACCTTTGTCGGCGAATTCGCGCAAGGCCACGTCCAGGATGTTGGCGCGGGTCGCGTCCGGATCATTGGTTCGGGTTCGCTTCTCAGATTTTTCCTTTGGTGTCGCCGCCTGCTTCACTGCCGTTCGCCCCATTGCTCTGTCTCCCCGATACGGTCCATCGCAGAATCGTCCGCAACGCCTCGGATGTCATCCCGCGACAATATACATCCTTGCAAAAAATTTCATAACTAACTATTTCGTCCAATATGTGAATCTTGCGTGCCGGGCTGTCTGCGTCGGCCAGATGGGCGAAGGAGGACCTATTGCCAAGCTCAACGCCTCATAGCCGGCCCGTCTTGGTCGGCCTTATCGGCGCCGCCATTCAGCAATCAAAAAGCCCGGCCCTGCACGAAGCTGAAAGCCAGGCGATGGGCTTGACTCTGAGTTATCGGCTGATTGACCTCAAGACTGTGGGACCCGACGGCCAGGGCTTGTCCAAGGCCCTTGAGCAGGTCGAACATGAGGGTTTTGCCGGGGTGAACATCACCCACCCTTACAAACAGTTGGTTATTCCCCTGCTCGACAATCTTTCAGACCAAGCCGCCATGATCGGCGCCGTCAACACCGTGGTGTTCAAGAATGGCAAACGATGGGGTTACAACACGGACGAATGGGGCTTTCGCGAAAACTTCCGCCGGCAAATGGCGGACGTCTCGTTAAATTCGGTCGTGCAGATCGGCGCGGGGGGCGCCGGCGCCGCCACCGCCCATGCGCTTCTGACCTTAGGCGTTAAGTGGCTGCAAATTGCCGATGCCGACCTTGTTCGCTCGCAGGCCCTGGCGAACAAGCTCGCCGTCCGTTTCCCGGGCGCGCGGATATCGGCGACGCCGTCCGTCGACACAGCCCTGGCCTCGGCCGACGGCGTGGTCAACGCCACCCCCATGGGCATGGCCGATCATCCCGGGCTCCCGTTCGACGCCGGCCTGTTGCGCCCTGATCTATGGGTGGCCGATATCGTCTATTTCCCCCTAGAGACCGAGTTGCTGTCGCGTGCGCGGCGCCTGGGCGCTAAGACCCTCGACGGCGGCGGAATGGCGGTATTTCAGGCCGCCAAGGCTTTCGAACTTTTCACCGGCATCGCCCCAGATCAGGAGCGCATGTTGCGCTATTTTCTATCTCTGCCCCAAGGCGCAGAAAACTAGCGGGCGATCCGGCTCGACCTTGCGAGCCATGCCGCAGGAGCATTCCAGTTCAAGCCGCTTGTGGCTCTGCCACAATCAGCCCCTCGGCGCTTAATAGGCCTTGGGCAGCCCTAACACGCGCTCGGCGAGATAGCAGAGGATCAGTTCGCGCGAGACCGGCGCCAGGCGGGTGACGACCGACTCCCGGAAATAGCGCTCGACGTTGTACTCGCTGAGAAGCCGAGAGGATATCCATTCAGATTGATAGCCCTGCAATCACCGGGCGGACGTCCCGATGCTCCAAACTCATGACTGCGTCAAACCCTTGCTCCGCGCAGGATGAAGCCAGTGGAGTCCTCGCGTAGCCGGCGCAATCGACGAATTTTCGGCGCAGTTCGTCCAAACCGACCGGATCGCTCGGATGGCCACGGGGGTGGTCGATCCGCCGAGAGAGCACTCGTCCATCGGTCAGTTCCAACTCCAGAAGGCCGCCGGTGCTGTCAATCAGGCTGTCGTGCGAAGCCGGTGCGCAGACATACCGGCATCGGCCGGCCAGACTGAGAACCGCCGGATCGCTCAGGGCCGAAGGTTGGAAAGCCGCCAGATCGACCCGCCCGTGCACGAGCGCCGTGGCGACGGTGAAGGGGATGCTGAACTTGGCGTCGATGGCCGTTTTTGGCTGGGCCTTCTGGGCGTGCGGCTCAGCCAGCATGCGTTGGATTTCGCCTCCTGTTGCTCGGATCGACCTGATACGTTCGAGGGCTATCGGCTCCTGCTCCGTCAGCTCCAAAGCCGCTTGAATGAAGGCGTGGGTTCCTCGACAGGCAGGCCAGATCTTATAGCTGACGTTGGCGCCTTCAAAAACCAGCCCCAGATCCTGGGTGAGACGCGCGGGATCATAGGCGCCCCGGGCGTAGAGCTGAAACAGCCCCGCCTTGCCCTCGAACGGCTCGGCGAAGCCCAGCACGCCTTTTGACGCGAGCACAGCCGCCAGTAGTCCGGCGTGAGCGGCGAAGGCGTCGCGCACGGCGCGCACGTGGGACAGCGGACTTTGTTTGAACTGGCTGGAGCTCGTAGCCTGCGACAGGGTCAGGGCGAAGGCGTCAAGGGTTTGGGCTGCGGTCAGGCCAAGCAGATTTGCACAGGCTGCAGCGGCCCCAAACGCCCCGAGGATCGGTGGGGGATACCAGCCGTAACGGTCGGGGTTTTCCGTCAGGCACAGTCCCAACCGGCAGACTAGGTCGGCCCCGACGGCCACGGCGGCGATCAACTGTTTGCCCGTCGCATCGCGCGCCTCGGCCAAGGCCAGGGCTGCGGGAACCACGGCGGCGTTGGGATGGATCGGCGCGCCGTCATAGGCGTCTTCATAGTCCAGGGCGTGGGCCATGGCGCCGTTGGCCAGGGCGGCCATCAAGGGTTGCGCCTTGAAGCCGGCTCCGAGCACCGTAGATGGGCCGGGTCCGCTCTCACTGGCCAGATCAATGAAGGCCGCGCAGCCCTCCCCGAGCCCGCCGGCCGCCAGACTGACGCCGATGGCGTCCAATATGGACGTCTTGGCCGCCGCAATGGCTGAGCCAGGCAGGACTTCGAAGCGGGACCGCGCGACATGTTCGGCCAGCAAGATGCTGACCGAGGTCACCTCAGCGCCGCCGCATCCGCCCTGCGTTTGGCGAGGCGCGGGGCGATGGAAAGCAATACGACAGCGGCGACGAGCAGCACGGCGCCCACCAACTCAGCCGGCGTCGGCGAGGGCTGAGCAAAGAACAGGCTGAGGACATAGGCTGCAGCCAGGCCGCCCAGCACGCTGCCGGAACGCTCCAAGGCGACACAGAATGAATTTTCGCGAGGATCGAGCAGGATGGTGGCGGCCAGCACCGACTGCACAAAAGACAGCACCGCGATCATGGCCAGATACCGCAGCGAAGGGCTGGCCCAGCCATGGATAAAGCCCCAGCGTATCTGCTCGGCCTGTTCGCCATGTCCCACGAAGCCGATCAGGGCCAGGCCGATAATGGCGAACGGCGTCGCGACGAGTTGCTCCTCGACGAAATATTGTTTGAGGGATCCGGCCAGGCCCGTTTTGGCCACCTTGGTCATGGCGGTAAGCCGAACAAGATAGCCCAGACAATAGACGCCCAGGGTGACGAAACATAGGATCGGCAGGTTCAGACCGCCCCGCTGTCGGATGGTCACGGCCATGCCGGCCGCCACAAGACAAAGAGCGACCCAGGACCACCATCTCACGCGCCGCCCGCCGATCATGTCGACCAGGGGCGCGATGAGCAGCACGTCTCCGCGCATGAGCAGCTGCACGAACGGAATACTGACGCCCTTGAAGGTGAAGGATAGAGGCACCGTCAGCAGCAAGAGCCCGGCCCCGACGCCGGCTAGGGCGGTCCAAGGGCGCGGCCGGGGCCAAGAGCGACCGCTAATGGACACCTGGGTTGCGCTGCGGCTCCAGCCGCTGACAGCCAGGAAGGCGTAGGTCATCAACCAGAGCAGCACCAAGGATGCGGGCAGGATCTCCAAGCCGGTCAATGGCCGCGCCATGCCCGGTTGAGTCATGCTCGACAGCCCCTTGGTCAGGGCGATGTAGGGAATCCACGCCAGAAGATAGACGCCGAGCGTCAGCTCGATGGGAATTTTGCTGAACTTCATGGCTATCCCTGACGCGCCAAAATCGGCGCCGCGTTTCCCCCAAGCCCACAGACTAGCAACGGGCTCGCTTTAATGGAAGCGATTACATTTTGGCCGGGCCGCACGTATTGAGTGTCAACCGATTGCCTTGGGTCGCGCTTAGGCGCTGGCGCGTTCGATGATCTGGAAGCCAACCTCGATAATCGCCGGATCAGGGTGAAGCCCCTTGGCCCTCTGCAGCAGCAGACGGGCGGCCTGCCGCCCGATTTGCGATCCGTCGATCAGCACCGTCGTCAAAGCGGGCTCCAGGTCGGCGGCGAAGGCCAGATCGCCGAAGCCGATCACCGCGATGTCGTCGGGAATTTTCAAGCCTCGGCTCTGAATCTCCGCCATCACGCCTTGGGCGCTCCAGTCGGATGTGCAAACCACCACGTCCGGTTTGCCGCCGCTGTCCATATAGTCGGCCAAGCCCTGGCGACCCTGGCGGGTGGTGGTGGGCGGGTCGAACACCACATAGGGCGGCTCGGCGAACCCCTGTTCCAAAAGGGCGCGGGAGAAACCAAACCGGCGGCTGAGGGCGCGAACCCCGCCGGCCGAGATCAGAAAGGGGCTCTTATAGCCCTTTTTCAAAACATATTGCCCCACCGCGCGTCCAACCGCTTCGTGGGAAAAACCGACCACCATATCGAGCGGATCGGCCGGCAAATCCCAGATCTGGATGATGGGTATATTGGCCGACAGCAGCCGAGCACGCAGCTCGGGGCCGCCGATGACGCCCGTTAGAATAAGCCCATCGGGCCGACGGCCAAGGATCGAGTCGATAACGGCCGGGACGTGCTCGTCATGGTCGCCCGCCAGCCCCAGCAAAACATTGTACCCAGCCTCGAACAGGGCGTCGGTCATGGACTGGATTGTGCTGGAGAAAATCGACTGGGTTAGAGACGGCACCATCGCCGCGATCAACCGGCTGCGATTGGACGCAAGGGCGCCGGCCAGCAAATTCGGCACATAGCCGGTTTGCTGAATGGCCAAGCGGACCCGCTCGGCCGTTTTTCCCGACACAACGGCCGGAGAATTCAGAAATCGGGAGATCGTGGCCGTCGAGACCCCGGCGATAGCGGCCACTTCAGCAAGCGTGGGCGCCGTACGCGCAGCGCGACCGCGCAGATAATCCGAACTGTCAGTCAAATTGACCCCCGATTCACCCCAAAGATCATAGCTCTCGTAAGCGATTGCAACCCATTCGGTTGATGCGCGCATATTAGCGCGACGATCCCCGGCGACGCCCCCTAAATGTAAGCGCTTGCAATTGTGCGCGTGAAGTGCTTTTCATAGCGACACCGGATGGCGGCTTTTGACGACCGTTCAATTTGAGGGAGGAAACCAATGGCTGATCAACAGACCCACGCGTGCAACACTCGGCTCGCGCGCTTGCTGGGCGGCGTCGCAGTCGTCGCCTTGGCGGCTGGACTTGCAACGCGACCGGCCCTGGCGCAGACCTCCGCGCCCACCGCCGCTGCACCGGCGACCTCAGAAATTGTGGTCACCGGCAGCCGGATTCGCGGGGTCGCCCCAGTCGGATCGGCGATGGTCAATCTCTCCCGCACGGACATCGTCACGGCCGGACCGGCGACGACCGCAGACATCCTTCGCACCCTGCCACAGATTCAGGGCCTCGGGCCCAGCGCCACAGCGGCCAGCGCACAAAACGGCGCGGCCAATGTCTCTCGAAGCTCCGGCATCAACCTGCGCGGGATCGGCGTAGACGCCACCTTGGTCCTGTTCGACGGCATGAGACTGCCGGCCGCCGGCACCCAAGGACAACTGGTGGATCCCTCGGTCATTCCCGCCATCGGCCTGCAGCGCGTTGAAGTGATCGCGGACGGCGCGTCGGCAATTTACGGCTCGGACGCCGTCGCCGGCGTGGTCAATTTGATCATGCGCAAGGATTTCAACGGCGCTGAAGCCTCCGCCCGGTACGGCGCAGCCAACGGCTACAGCCAATACCAATTCAGCGGCATCATAGGTCGCAAGTGGGACACCGGCTCGTTCACCGCAGCCTATGAACATACGTACAATTCCGATCTGCTCGGCTCCTCGCGCAGCTTTTATTCCACCTATCTGACGCCGTCTGGCGGACGCGATCTGCGCGCAAATCTGTGCTCGCCCGGCAATATTGTCGCCGGCGGCGTGACCTATCCCATTCCCGCCAACGGCGTGACCCCCGCCACGGCCGGTTCGCTGGCGGCGGGTCCGGCCAACCTGTGCGACAATGTCAAGAACCAGGACATCATCCCGACCCTGACCCGCGACTCGATCTCCTTCAACGGACGTCAGGAAATCAACGAGGTGGTCAGCGTCTTCACCGATGGCTTCGCCTCCCGGCGCACCGGTATGAACATCAACACGCGCACCTCATCCCTGACGGTGCCAAGCACCAACGCATTCTTCGTGCGCCCGCCCGGCTTTCTAGGGTCGTCGGAGACTGTCAATTACAACTTCGGTTCGGTGCTGGGCCCCAACCACGTCCCCTTGATTTCGGACTCCTACGACATAGTCGGCGGCGTGAATTTCAAACTGCCCGCCGCCTGGAAGGGGCAAGTCTCGGTGTCCTACGGGCGCAGCGACGACGAATCCAATACCCGCACCAACCTCGACACGGCGGCCGTCAACAAGGCCCTGGCCAGTTCTGACCCCAATGTTGCGCTCGACGTGTTCGGCGGCCCGCCCACCAGTGCGGCGACCCTGGCGGCGATCAGCGACGGCTATTTCGTGATCAAGGCGCGCACGGGTCAGACCGTCGCCAATGCTCAAGCGGACGGCCCCCTGTTTGACCTGCCGGGCGGCGCGGTGCGTTTGGCGGCGGGCACGGAGTTTCGACGCGAGGAATTGGTCGGCGATCTGATCAACGGCTCCGCCGTGGCGCCCACCGCCACCTTTGATATGCGCAGCCGCACCGTGTTCGCCGGCTACGGCGAGCTCTACGTGCCCATCGTGGGGTCCGGCAACGCCATGCCGTTCATCCAGAAGCTTAACCTGTCGCTGGCCGGGCGGCTGGAGCGATACAGCGATTTTGGCGCAACCTCCAATCCCAAGGTCGGCGTGACCTGGGTTCCGGTCTCAGACCTCAATCTGCGGGCCAGCTACGGGACATCGTTCCGGGCGCCGAGCCTGTCGCAGAGCGATCCGCACTCGTCGGGCTGGGGCCTGTATGCCGACACCCTGCCCAATCTTGCCGGCGTGAACACGCCGGGAATCGGGATCGCCGGGGGCAACCCCAACCTGAAACCAGAAACCGCCACCACCTATTCGGCCGGCGGCGACTGGACGCCGTCCTTCCTACCGGGCGCGCGGGCCAGCCTGACCTACTTCGACGTCAATTACGTCAATCAGATCGTCACCCTGCGGGGTACGCCGGGCCTGACCAGCACGACGCCCTATGCGCCGTTCGTGATCGTCAATCCCACGACCGCGCAGATCAATGCGGTTCTGGCGGCCTATCCGCAGAACCAGGCGATCAACGCCTCGACGGTCACCTTCATCGCCGACGGCCGCGCGCAGAACGTGGGCGCCAGCCATTTCAACGGCTTGGACTTTGATTTCAGCTATCGCTGGAACTGGCCGGTGGGAACCTTCCAGGCGGGCGTGGCCGGCACCTACTTTATCAAGATCAACACGTCGGTGGTGCCTGGCGGCACGGTGTTCGACGCTGCAAGTCTGATCAACTATCCGCAGCGCCTGCGTGATCGGTTTAACCTGAGCTGGACGAACGGGTCGTGGCGGGCGGTCGGCTACGTCAATTATGTCGACAGCTACAAGAACAACTCTGTCACGCCCGTCCAGACCGTCGGGGCCTGGACCACGGTTGACGCCAATCTGTCGTATGACTTCTCCAGCTTGACCAGCATGCCCATGCTGCACGGCGTGACTGTGGCTTTGGAGGCGCAAAACCTGTTCGACAAGGCGCCGCCCTTCGTCAACATCTCAACAGGCTATGATCCCCAGTCGAGCAATCCGATCGGCCGGCTGGTCAGCGTCAGCATCGTAAAGTCCTGGTAGGCCAAAGAGACGCGGGCGGTCAGCCGCCTGCGTCCCGACTTTTCGGAGTTCGAGCTGGGCCATGGACGACACAGTTTTGCTTTATGCCGTGGGCGACGTGGCGCCCGACAGGCCCGACCCTAGCGAATGCTTCGCCTTAGTGCGCGACACGCTCCGCCAGGCTGACGTGGCGTTCTGCCAGCTTGAGGCCAACATCACCGAGCGCGGCGAACGGCTGCCGCAGTGCCGCCACACACACCGCGCCTCGCTACGAACAGGACAAGCCCTGCGAGACGCAGGGTTTTCAGTGGTGTCCTTCGCCGGCAACCACTGCATGGACTGGGGACGTGACGGCTTTTCCGACACCATCGACAACCTGCAAGCGGCCGGTTTGGCCGTGGTCGGCGTCGGCGCTACGATTTCTCAAGCGCGCGAACCGGCCATAGTCACCGTGAAGGGCCGGCGGGTCGCCTTTCTGGCCTATAGCTCAATCTTGCCAATGGGATATTGGGCCGAAGACAAACGCCCCGGTTGTGCGCCCATGCGCGCCTGGACCCACTACGAACAGGTCGAACACGATCAGCCGGGCACCCCGGCGCGCATTCACACCTTTGCCCATCGCGAGGACCTGGATGCTCTGAGGTCGGACATCGCTGAGGCCAAGACCAAGGCCGACGTCGTGATCGTGTCGCTGCACTGGGGCATTCACTTCATACCCGCCGTCATCGCCGACTATCAGCGCGAGGTGGGTCACGCGGCGGTTGACGCCGGAGCCGACCTGGTCCTCGGCCACCACGCCCATATTCTCAAAGGGGCGGAGGTCTATCGCGGCAAGACGATCTTCTACAGCCTTTGCAACTTCGCCATGGACCTGCGCATGGACCCCGCCCATGCCGCCAGCAAAGGCTTTCGCGAAATCCAGGCGCTTCACCCCCGTTGGGAGCCCGACTTCGACAGCCTTTATAACTTCCCCGACGACTCGCGGATGACGGCGGTGGTCAAGGCTGTGATAGGCCGGGACGGGCTGGGCCCTGTGTCCGTCTTGCCGGCCTACATCAACCGCAACGCCCAGCCTGAAATCCTCAAAAGCGGCGATCCCCGTTTCAGTGAGGTGGTCGGCTATCTGGGCTCGGTCACTCAAAGCCAGGCGCTCAACGCTCGTTACATTCCGCTCGGCGACGAAGTCCAGATTCAGGAAGGCTGACAACCATGGGCGCAAGACACATCATGGGTTGGGTCCTGGCTGCCGGACTTTGGGCTCTGGCGGCGCAAGGCGCACAAGCCCAATCCGTTGATCGCTGCGCGCAGCTCAAGTCCGCATCGATCTCCGGACTCTCCGTAACGTCAGCCGAAGCCGTTTCAGGCCAACCGAGCTGGAGCGCGCCCCGTCAGCCGAGCTACAATGGGACCGTCTCGGCGCCCTTCTGCCGGGTCCAGGGGATGATCGAAGGCCGTATCGGCATCGAGGTCTGGCTGCCACCCGCCGCCCGCTGGAACCACAGGCTGCTCGGCGCCGGAGTCGGCGGCGACGCCGGCGTGTTCAACTACACCGACATGGCGCGGGGCGTGCAGGCCGGCTATGCGGCGGCCTCAACCGACAGCGGCCATAAGGTCTCCAACCTCCACTGGATGCTCGATCCGGTCGCGGTCGAGGACTATTCGCAAGTGGCCGAACACCGCATGACCGAGGCGGCAAAAAGTCTGGTGTCGGTCTTTTACGGCCAGGCTGTCAGCCACTCCTATTTTCTGGGCTGCTCGGGCGGCGGCCGCCAGGCGCTCAAAGAAGCTCAGGTCTATCCGGACGACTACGACGGCGTGGTGGCCGGCGCCGGCGGACCGGACATGCCGACACTGTCGGCCCGGCACATGTGGGAGAGCCTGTTTCAGAAATCCCACCCTGCCGGCGCGATGAGCGATGCGGACTGGGCTAAGGTGTCCGCGGCGGCAATAGAGGCCTGTGATGACGCTGACGGCGTTCATGATGGCGTCGTTGAAAATCCGGCGGCCTGCCGCTTCGATCTCAGCCGCCTGAAATGTTCTACGTCATCGGCCGGCGGCTGCTTGTCCGATGACCAGCTGGCGGTGGTGCGCGCGATCTATTCGCCGCTGCACGACGAAAACGGCCGGACCATGGATCGGGGTCTTTTCCCCGGGGTCCGGACGCGCCCCGGCCCCCCTTCGCCCCTGTTGCGCGCCATGTTCGCCGACGGCGCCTACCATGACATCAACTGGGATCAGCACAGCTTCCGCGTGGGCGCCGACCTGGCCCTGGCCAATCGGCTGATGCCCCACCTCACCACCAATAATCCCGACCTCAAGCGTTTCAGGGCGCACGGCGGCAAGATCATCCTTTATCAGGGGTGGATGGATCCTTCGGTGATCGCCCAGCAGAGCCTGGACTACTATTCTGCTGTCCAACGCGCCAACGGCGGCTCCAAGCGCACCCGGCAGTTTGCTCGCCTCTTCATGGTCCCCGGCATGTTCCATTGCCGAGGCGGAGCGGGGCCGGATTCGTTCGGCGGCTCCGGAGACCCGCAGCCTGTCGGCGACCCCGACCGTGACATCCTGAGCGCCGCCGTTCGCTGGGTCGAAGAGGGTCATCCTCCCGCACGTCTGATCGCCGCCAAGTTCGAAAAGGGCGAAGCGGTGCGGACAAGGCCGCTATGCCCCTATCCGCAGACCGCGCGCTTCGACGGGCGCGGCGATCCCAACAAAGCCTCCAGCTTTACCTGCGTGGCCGCCCGATGAAGAGACTGGCCCTCACCCTGGCGCTGGCCGCAAGCCTTGCCTCCAACGCCCGATCAGAGGCTCCGGCGGTCAACCATGTCGAAGGCGCGTTGGCCGACGGCGCCGCCTGGGTGATCGACAAGCCGTCGAACTGGAACGGAACGCTGCTGATCTGGAGCCACGGCTATTCAGCCAGGCTCGGTCCGCCGCTTGATGCGCCGTCGGACGTCAAGGCCTGGGTTCTGGCGCAGGGGTACGCCCTTGCCGCCTCGTCCTACGCCCGTGCGGGCTGGGCGTTGGAACAGGCGGTTCCCGACCAGATCGGCGTGGTGCAGGTGTTTGAGGATCGGTTCGGCCATCCGAAGAGGACGATCGCCTGGGGCGATTCCATGGGCGGATTGGTCACCCTCGCTCTCGCCGAGCAGTATCCCGAGCGGATATCCGGCGCCCTGGCCGGCTGCGGGCCTATCGCCGGCGCCGTCGGCATGATGAACATGGCCCTGGACGGCGCCTTCACCTTCAAAACCTTGCTCGCGCCCACGTCCGATATCGCCCTGGTTCATGTCTCCGACGACCGGCAAAACGCCCAACGCGTCCAGGCGGTCATCGATCAGGCTCAAGGCTCCCCGGCCGGCCGGGCTCGCCTCGCGCTCGCCTCCGCCATGGCGCAGGAAGCCGGTTGGACCGACCCGAAAGCGGCAGAACCGGCGGCTGAGGATTACGACGGCCGTCAAGTCGAGGCGGCCAAGAGCTTCAACATGGGTGTGTTCCTGCCACGGGCCGACCAGGAGGCGCGCGCGGGCGGCGTTTTTTCCTGGAACACGAAGGTCGACTATTCGGCGCAGCTCGAACGGTCCGGCAAGGGGTCCATGGTGCGGGCTCTTTACGCCAAAGCAGGTCTCGACCTGAGGTCAGACCTGGACGCTCTGGCCAAGGCGCCTCGCATCACGGCGGACCCCGCAGCCGTCGCCTATATGGCCGCGCATTACAGCCCCTCGGGCGATCTGCGCATCCCGCTGCTAACCATGCACACGATGGGCGATGGGCTGACGTCAGTGGCAAACGAGTCCGCCTATGCCGGCTATGCGAAACGCGCGGGCCGCTCGGCCAATTTGGCGCAGATTTTCGTCCGCGGCGCCGGCCATTGCGCCTTCACCCCGTCGGAACGTGAGGCGGCGCTCAAGACCCTGGAGCTGCGGCTGGACGGCGCAGCCTGGAGCCTCTCGCCAAAAACATTGCGTAGCCGCGCGGCAGGCGCCGACCCGGCCCAGGTGCGCTTTGTCGCCTTCTCTCCGCCGCCTTTTCTTCGCCCCTACCCAACCAAGCCACCGCTGCCTGCGGCCGGAAGTAAAGACCATGAGTGACATGCCCAATCCGTCCCACTCCGACTTCGATCCGCTTGCGCCGGAGACTTTTGACAGCCCCTACGTCGAGTACGCGGCGCTGCGTAAGCAATGCCCCGTCGCTCATAGCGACGCCTGGGGCGGCTTTTGGGCGCTGCTTTCCTACGACGACGTCCGTCAGGCCGCCACGGATTCCGAGACCTTCATCACCTCAGTGCAGAATGTTGTGCCCAAGGTGGCCTTCACCGGCCGCCGGCCGCCGCTGCACCTTGATCCGCCGGAGCACACGCCCTATCGCGCCGCCCTCAATCCGCTGTTCGGCCAGGCTCGCATGGAGGCGCTGGAGCCAGCGATCCGGCGCTTTACCGTCCGGTTGCTGGAGCCTCTGTTGGCCCGTGGGACGGGCGATATCTGCGATGATCTGTCCAGCCAATTGCCGATCCAGGTGTTCGCCGACTGGATGAACATCCGTGATGATCAGGCCGATGCGCTTCGCGCGACCGGGCGGGCGTACAACGTCGCTGTTCAGTCCAACATGGACGAGGTGGTCAAGAGCGCCAGCCTGGAGCTGTACGAATTCGCGCGCGACATCGTCGCCGAGCGCAAGGCCCGGCCGCTGGACCCCGCGATGGATCCGACCAGCGCCCTTTTAGCCGCTCGTCATAAGGGCGAGCCCCTGCCGGACGCCATGATTATCGCCACCGTTCGCCAAGTGCTGGTGGTCGGCATCATCGCGCCGACTGTGCTGATCGGCAGCTTCGCGGTGCATCTGGCGCGTGATCAGGCGCTCCAGGAAAAGCTGCGTCGTGACCCCGCCCTGATCCCCGCCGCCATGGAAGAATTGCTGCGGCTTTACACGCCCTACCGCGGCTTTGCGCGAACGGTGACTTGCCCGGTTGAACGCGGTGGTCGCACCATTCAGCCCGGAGAGCCGATCGCCCTGGTTTACGCCTCAGCCAATCGCGATGAGGCCAAGTTCCCCGATCCGGACCAGTTCATCATCGACCGTCCTAATATCGGCGAACATCTCGGCTTCGGGCGCGGGCCGCACAACTGCCCGGGCGCCCCGCTCGGTCGGCTGACTTTGCGCGTGGTGCTGGAAGAACTCTTGGGCCGCACGTCCCGCTTCGAGCTGAACGGCCCGATCACCCCCACGCGTTTTCCCGAGATCGGCGCACTGTCGGTGCCGGTCAAGCTTTGGCCCGCCTAGACCCATGAAGGAATCACCCATGAAGGCCCTCTCCCTGATCGGCGCGGCTCTGGTCCTGATTACAGCCCTGCCCGCCTGCGCCCAGGCGCCGACCGACACCGCCTCGGCCCAACCGATGGGGACCGGCCCGCTGAAAGCGGTCATGATCGCCGACGCCAGTCTTAAAACCCATACCCTCTATCGGCCGGAGAAGCTTGATCAGCTCAACGGCGCCAAGCTGCCGATCATAGCCTGGGCTGAAGGCGGGTGCGCCAACGCCGGCAACAGCTTCAGGCCATTTCTGACTGAGATCGCATCACACGGCTATCTGGTGATCGCCATCGGCCCCATCGGGCCTGCGGCTTTAGAGACGACACGGCCCTTGGCGCCGGGGCAGACGCCCCCACCGCCTCGCCCGCCGGAGCCCGGCGCCAAGCCCAAGACCTTCTCCCATCAGCTGATTGACGCCATCGACTGGGCCGTCGCGCAGAGCGCTCAGCCTGACAGTCCTTATTTTGGCCGGCTGGATACGGCCCACATCGCCGTCATGGGCCAATCGTGCGGGGGCCTGCAGGCCATCGTCGCCTCGTCCGACCCGCGGGTGACCACCTCGGTGATCTGGAACAGCGGCGTACTCAACGACGGCCCCGGCGGTCTGCCCGGCGCCGAAGCAACCAAGGCCAGCCTGGGCTTATTCCACGCGCCGGTGGCTTATATCAGCGGCGACTCGCGAGACGTCGCCTTCCCCAACGCCAATGACGACTTCGCCCGCATCAACACCGTTCCGGCGTGGAGACTATATCGACTAGGCGTGGGACACGGCGGAACCTATCGTGAGCCTAACGGCGGCGAGTTCGGCAGGGTCGCCGTGTCTTGGCTGGATTGGCGGCTGAAAGGCGATCAGGCCGCCGGTAAGGTGTTTCTAGGCGACGATTGCGGGCTGTGCCGCGACCCGAACTGGAAAGTGCAGTCCAAGAACCTGCGCTGAATCTCGTCTAAGAGTTTTGCGATGACGGCTCCGTAGGACACCGCCCATGTTCGTGCGCAATCAATGGTATCCCGTCGCCTGGGATCGGGAAGTGGGCCGCAAGCCCCTGGGCCGGACCATCTGCGGCGAACCCGTGGCCGTCTACCGCAAGCTGGACGGGGCTGTCGTGGCGATGGTCGACGCCTGCCCGCACCGCCTTTTCCCCATGTCTTTAGGCCTGGTGGAGGGCGACGACCTGCGCTGCAAATACCATGGCATGAAGTTCGACGGCTCAGGCCGCTGCATCGAGATGCCGGGCGAGACTCAGAACAGGGACGCCTTTTGCCTGACCCTCTATCCGGTGGTTGAGCGGTATCGCCTGGTGTGGGTCTGGATCGGCGAACCGGCCAAGGCGGACCCCGCCTTGCTGCCCGATCTGTGGCCCTGCGAAAAGGAGGGCTGGGCCTTCGATGGCGGGGTCTATCACGTCAAGGCCGACTACCGTCTGATGATCGACAACCTGATGGACCTGACCCACGAGACCTATGTTCATCCCAGTTCCATAGGCCAGAGCGAATTGCTTGAGGCCCCCATCGAGGTCACGTCGGACGCCCATTCGGTGACCCTGTCCCGCTGGATGGACAAGGTCGAGCCACCGCCTTTCTGGCAGATGAACAGCGGCCTGAACGAGACTGTGGATCGCTGGCAGATTTGCCGCTTTCTGCCGCCCTCATCGGTGATGATCGACGTGGGCGTGGCCAAGGCCGGACAGATTCAAAAGGGCGGAGACCTGACCAAGGGCACGCTCGGAATCGTGGTCGATGTCATGTCGCCGGAGACCGACAAAACCCATTGGTACTTCTGGGGCATGGCCCGCAATTTCCACACAGACGATGCGGGCTTCGGCGCGCGCCTCAAGGAGGCTCAGGGCGGCGTGTTCATGGAAGACGCCGCCCTGCTCGAAGCCCAGCAACGCTCCATCGACGCCCTGCCCGAGCGTAAACTGCGCGCGTTCGAGATCGACGGCGGCGGAATGCGCGCCAGGGTATTGATTGAGCGAATGCTTGCCGCGCAGTCTTCGCCGACCTGATCCGGGTCGCACTCAGGCGGGCCGACGACATTGCGCTGCGCCGATAAGCGAGCCGCCTTGCTCACTCTGGGCTCGGTGACGGAGCCTTATCGACAAGGCGGCCTATGCCGGGTGCGATCTGGCGCGGGTTGCTATCTGATTCCAGCAGATCGCAACCTGCTCTAAGACAATATCCAATCCTTCTTGATCGTGACGCCCAAGCCCGGGCCTTGGGGCACGTTAAAAACGCCGCCCTTTTGTAGAAGGATCGGCTCTTCGAAAATTCCCGAGTCATAGGCGTAGTCGCGCAGCGGAAGGTCGTGTTCGACCTCCAGATAAGACGCGTTCGGCAAAGACGCGATCAGGTGCATGTTGCAGATCATGCCCACGCGGCCGTCCGCCAGGTGAGGCATGACGCGCTTGTTCATGGCTTCGGCCAAGGCGGCAATCTTGCGCATCTCCAACGGGCCTTCGAGCAGCACCTCGGGCTGAACGATGTCGAAGCAGCCCTTGTCCAACAAGGCGCGGAACTCATGAAGGCCTCGGTTGCCCTCGCCGCCCGCCAGCGGCATCTCCACCAGCTTGTTCAGTTCCGCCAATCCGTCGAAGTCATAGCGGGGCAACGGTTCTTCCAGCAGATAGACGTTCATGTCGTTGTAGGCCTTGGCGGTCTTGGCGGCCCGATTGAAGTCCCACCGCACATCCGGCGACAGGAACCAATTGGTCGCCTGGTTGGCGTCGACCATGATGTCCCAGTCGTCGCCCACCAGCTTGCGGGTTTTTTCGACCAGGGCGATGTCGTCCTTCATACTGGCGAAGTGGGCGCGGAACTTGACCGCCGTCCAACCGGCTTCCTTCAGCTGCAAGGCAAAGTGCGCCCGCTCGTCCGTGGTGCTCAGGCGCGCCTGACTCGCATAAGCGCTCACCGTGTCGCTGACCGGACCCCAGATCTTGTAAAGGGGCTGATTGCAGGCCTTGCCGATAATATCCCACAGGGCGATTTCGACGGCGGCGTTGCGGCGGTCGGACGTGGTTTCGTCCGCGCGGCCGGCGGCCGCGCCCAGCGCCATCACGGTGGCGTCCGAGCTCTTGGATTCCGGCGGGGCGGTTACAGCGATCCGGCGCTCGGCGCCCATGCCGGTGACTTCCTTGAAGTCACCCATGATGCGTTGCAGATCGAACGGATCGCGGCCGATCAGGTCGTGCTTGATCCGGGGCAATTGCACGGGGTCGATCGACGGGCCGATGCCGACCAGGCCTTCGTTGGTGTGGACTTCGATGAAGGTTCCGCCGCCGACGACAACTCTGTGATCGTCCCAGGACCCCGCCCAGCCTTTGAACGACCCCACATCCTTGATCAGCTTCAGGCGCTGGATCTTTACGTCGGTGATCTTGAGCTTGACCCCGATCAGCTTGGGGACCTGCGCAACAGCCGGAGACGCCGCAAACGCAGCCGCCGACAGGCTCTTGATCAAATCTCTGCGTCGCACGTCACACTCCCTTACCGTCGTCGCGGCGACATCCTTGATCGGACCAGCCGCTCTCGGCCTTGTTTACAAGGCGCTTATTTCGCCGCCTTGGCGGACCGCTCGAACGCCTTGCGATCAAAGTCGTTGGCGAAGGCGACGTACTGATCCGTGACGACCTCGGAGACGGGGATCACGGACTTGATGGCGCCGGAGTCGGCCAGCAGATTGATATAGGCCTGCATGCCGGACATCGACATTTCGCCGATCCGCTTGTTGTCAGGGTCCGACGCCGGCAAATCCTCTTGCCAAGCCACCAGTTGCGCGGTCTTGGCCTTCAGCGACTCCTCGTCGGCCGGTTTGCCGTCGGCGATCAGCAGGGCCCGCGCCGCGGCCTTGGGATTGTAACGGATCAGCAGCGCCGCCTTGACGATGGCGCGCGAGAACCGCTTGAGCGCATCGCCCTTGGACGCCATTTCCTGAGGCGACGCGGCGTAGCCGGCGTTGGAGAACTCACCCAGGGTCGGGTGGCGCATGATCCGCAGCTTGGTTCCCGCCACCATGAACGGGATCAGTTCATACAGAGGCAGAGCCGCAGCGTCCGCCTTGCCGGACGCCAACAGGTCCATGGCCTGGGATTGCATGCCGATGGTGACGATCTTGTAGTCGCTGGACGTCAAGCCCACTCCGGACAGGGACGCAATCGTGGCGGCGACGCCGGCTACGCCGGACGCCGAGTGCACGCCCAGCGTCTTGCCCTTGAAGTCGGTCAGGGTCTTGATCGGACTGTCCTGCGGGACGGCGATGACGTAGCCGAATTTGGATGCCCGGGAGAGGAACATCTTGAGGGACTTTCCCTCAGCATGCAGACCGATGATGGGCTCGATGCCGACTGGGCAGATATCCGCCTTTCCGCTCGCGCAAGCCAACATGGCTTCGCGTGAGCCCGGCCCGTGCGTCAGATAGGGGGTGACCGTCAGGTCCGCTTCCTTGTAGTAGCCGGCGCCCTCGGCGATCAGATTGAGCGCGTTCATCAAGGGCGGGGTGTTGGCCTCGCGCGCAACGGTGAGGAAGTCGGCCGCCTGGGCCGGGGCGTGCGCGAGCAACAGGCTTATGCAGACGAGCAGGCCGGCGGGCAGAGGCAATCGCAAGGGTGTGTTCCCCTTTGGGCGGCGCAACGCCGGACCCTGACGCCCGAGCCAAGACCGGCATAGTCCTCGTTGAGGCTTAGGCCGGCCTTGGCAGGGGTCCATCAGTCGGCGCCGAGTTTGGCGGTTTCGTCGCGCAGGACCTTGACCCACTCGTCCATGGGCGAGATCGGGCCGTGCAGCGGGGCCATGATCAGGGGATCAATCTTCAGGCGGGCGAGGTTGCCGTACAGATTATTCCACATGGCCAGGGACAAAGGCGTGGCGTACCAGGCGGAAAAGTCATCCGCTTCCACGATGATCCGTTGTTTGGGAAGGTATGCGAACACCAGATACTGGTCGTGCATATCGCCGAAATCCCAGTGCAGATCGATGGTCTGATCGCCGTCAGTCAGCGTGTACTTCTTATTGAAAGTAATGAAGTTGGCGGCCTTGGGATGCTTGGACAGCTCGTCCGGCTCCAGGGTGCGCGGTTGCTTCCACGCCCATTCAAAGTAGGCCTTGTTGGTCTCGTGCGTGATGATGGTGGCGCCTTCGGCCACGAAGGTGCGCAGACCGCCCGAGTGATCGGAGTGGTGGTGAGTGTTGATCACATATTTGAGCGGCTTGTTCAGGCCGAGCTTCTTGATCGCGGCCAGCAGGGTGATCGAACGCTCCTCGTCCACCGGCGCCTCGATCAGGGCCAGATAATCCTTGAACTCCACCAGGACGCTGTTGTGCCCGCCGTAGAATATCCAGACGCCATCGGCCATCTTCAGGGTCGTGACCTCATCCGGCTTGACCTTCGCCGCCAGAACCTGGGGCGGCACAGTCAGGGCGGCGTCCGGCACATTGGCCTCGGCCGCTGAGACGTTCAGCTCGAAGGTTCGCAGGCCGCCCTGAGTTTGCAGGATATGGCTCGGGAACATCATGGCGCCGTAGCGCTTGTAGTCGGTGAAGAACACCTGAAGGGCCATGTCGCCCATCACCGGCTCGGCCACCTTGGTCTCGATCTTGGTCACCAGGCCCCGGCTGTCGATGTCGCCCTTGATCTTGTACTTGCGCCACATGAAGGTCAGCGCGGTCTGCTTATGACCGTCCTTGGTGTCGTCCTTGGCGGTCGCGCCGTTGGCCGCAGCGGCGTTCAGGAAGCCTTGCGGCGTCAGCACGATCTCCATCTGCCGCATTTCCACGTCGCCCGGCGTGGGCGTCACCTTGTCCGACGGCGGATTGGTGTCTGACGGTTGGGTCCAAGCATAGTTGCCACTGACGGTAGGACCCACAGTGCGCTCGCCGGTAAAGGGCGCCTGGCCGCCCAGATCGGTCGGGTTAGTCTGGGCGTAGGTCAGCACCACGCGTGAGGAGCCGCTCGGATAGTCGATGGTCCGGGTATACTTGACCAAGTCGGTGGCGTGCCACGGGCTGGTGGTGTTCCAGCCCATCGCCACCGCGCCGAGCTTGCCGGTCCCCGAATAGCGCAGGGACTTCAAAGGACCCATGGCCTTCTGCGCCTTGGCGATGACCGCCTTGGCGTCTTGCGCCCAGGCCGCGCCGCTTGAAAGGCCAAACGCTAAAGCGCAGGCCAGCGAAATCTTGACGAGAGCGTTCCGGACCACGCTGCCTCCCTATATGTTTTTGCGCGACCCATATCTGCTTGAGTCAGATCAGGCCCCTCTGACGCAGTAGAGAACTGGCGAGGGCAAATCCACCCCCGAACCGACAAATTTTTGGCGTTCGTTCTTGTTCGAGCGCGATGTATAGGGCTGACTGAGGCGCCCGATCAGAACCGCTCGAGCGGCGGCGCTGGAACGACAAAACAAAGGGGAGGCCTCGCGTGAGGAAGATTTTGCTGTGGGCCGCCATGGCGGCGGCGATCACTTCGACGGTTCTTTCGCCCGCTTATGCGGCGGACAAGGGCGCCGTGGCGCTGACCGGCACAGTCACCTCGCCCCAGGAGGGCCTGATGGAGGGCGTCCTGGTCACCGCCAAGGCGGACGGCGGGACCATCGCCATCACCGTGGTCAGCAACGACAAGGGCCGATACGCCTTTCCGGCGTCCAAGCTTGCGCCGGGCCATTACAATCTGAAAATCCGCGCCATCGGCTATGACCTGGTCGGCCCCAAGACCGCCGACGTTGCGGCCGGCGCTGCGGCGGCGGCGGACATCACCTTGGCGCCGACCAAGAACCTCGCCGCGCAGCTCAGCAATGCCGAATGGATGGAGTCCATGCCGGGCACTGACGCGCAGAAGCACACCCTGTGGGATTGCGGCGTATGCCACACCTTGCAGCGCCTGGTGAACTCCAAGCATGACGCTGAAGAATTCGTGCCCCTGATCAATCGGATGAGCATGTACTCGCAAGGCGCCACGCCCGCTCACCCACAGCTTAAGAAGGGCGTTCGCGGGAGCCTGTCGGATGACAACACCCCCATCGGGGACAAGAGCACCGTGCGCGCCGCCGCCGAGTGGATGGCCACCATCAACCTGAACGGCCGCGACACCTGGAGCTATGCGCTCAAGACCTTCCCCCGTCCCAAGGGCAAGGCCACCCATGTGGTCATCACCGAGTACGACCTGGCCCGCAAGGACGCCCAGCCGCACGACGTGATCGTCGATAACAAGGGCATCGCCTGGTATTCGGACTTCGGGTCGCAGTTCATCGGCAAGCTCGACCCCGCCACCGGCAAGGTCACCGACTATCCGGTGCCGACACTCAAGGCCGACGAGCCCAAGGGTTTGCTGGAGGAGGAATTCGACAAGGACGGCAACATCTGGCTTGCCCTGATGCACCAGGGCGGAATCGGCAAGTTTGATATCAAGACCGAGAAGGTGGAGGCCTATCCTTTGCCGCCCGAGGTGCAAACCGACGACACGTCAGAAACCATGGTGGAACCGCGCGGCATGGCGGTGGACGGCAAGGTGTGGACCAACAACCAGGACGACCACTCGTTCCTGCGGTTCGACCCAAAAACGGGCGTATGGGACAAGCTCGGCACCTACAAGATCCCCGGCGAGAACCGCAAACTGGCCTCCTACGGAATTCCGGCCGACAGCACCAACAGCATCTATGTGCTGGAATACGGCGCGGCCGACATCGCGCGGATCGACGCCAAGACCAACCAGATCAAGGTATTCTACACCCCCACTCCCTTCTCCAAGCCCCGCCGCGGGGACGTGGACGAGCAAGGCCATCTGTGGTTCGCCGAGTTCGGCGCCAATCGGATCGGCATGTTCGATCCCAAGACCGAAGTGATCAAGGAATGGCTCCTGCCGACCACCTGGAACGGCCCCTATATGGCGACGCCCGACCGTACCGGACACGTCTGGTCAGGCGCCATGCTCAGCGACCGTATCCACCGGCTCGACCCCAAGACCGGAGAGATCGTGGAGTACCTGCTCCCCCGGGAGACGAACGTGCGCCGGGTGTTCGTACAGAACGCCACCCCCACTCCGACCTTCTGGGTCGGCAATGATCACGGCGCCTCGATCATCAAACTAGAGCCGCAGGACTGATCGAGACTTACGGCAAGGCCTTCGCGTATTTTTCAAAGGCCGCGCGGTCAAAGTCGTTGGCGGCGGCCACGAACTCATCGGTGACCACCGCCGTCGCGGGCGGCGGATTGGTCACCACGCCGGCGCGCGTCATCAGCGCGATGTAGTCCTGCACGCCTGCGGCGCCGACCGCGCCTATGCTGTGGCTGTCGGGATCGGCGGCGGGCAAATAGGCCTGCCAGGCGTTCAGTTCGGCGGTTTTGTGCGCCAAGGCCGCGTCGTCATAGGGCGCGCCTATCGCCATAAGGATCGCGCGCGCCGCCGCTTTGGGGTTGTAGCGGATCAGCAGGTCCGCCTTGACGATGGCGCGCGAGAAGCGCTTGACCGCGTCGCCCTTGGCCGCGAGCACGGCCGGCGCGCTCGCATAGCCGGAATTGGTCACGTCCTGCAAAGCGGGGTGGGGAAAGATGCGCAGTTTGCGGCCGGTGACAATGAACGGAATGAACTCGTAATAGGGCAGCGCCGCAGCATCGACCTGGCCCGAAACCAGGGCGCCGATGGCGTCATCGTCCTTGCCGACGGTCACCAGGGTGTATTGCGAACTTTTTACGCCCGCCACCTCCAGGCCCGACTCTGTGGCGGCCGTGGCCGAGGCGCCGTCAGAGGAGTGGACGCCGATCTTTTTGCCCTTGAAGTCAGCCAAGGATTTGATCGGGCTGTCGTCGAGCACCGCGTAGACATAGGTGAACTTGGCCGCGCGGTTGAGGAACATCTTCAGCCGAGTGCCCTTGTCGTAGTTGGTGATCAGGGGCTCGATGCCGATGGGACAGATATCGAACTCGCCCGTCACGCAGCCCTTTTGCGAGTCCAGCGAACTTTTGACCCGGGTCACCGTGATCGTGAGGTGCTCGTCTTTGTAAAACCCGGCGCCCTGCGCCGTCTGGTTCAAGGTGTTCATCAATTCCGGCGTTCGTCCCAGAACCAGCTTGAGCGTGTCGTCCGCCCGAGCCTGGCCATGCGCCAAGGACAGAGCCGCCGACACCGCCAGGGGGACGCAACACAGGATACGGAAAAATTTCGGGGGCATCGGGTTGGGTCCTCGGCAGGGAATGGACAGGGGTGTTTGGGCGGCAGGGTCGTCAGTAGGCGTATTTGATCCGTACCCCGAAGGTCAGGGGATCGCCCGGCGTCGTGGCCACAATGGAGCCGGCGGCGATGCCCTGGTTCCTCTTTTCATTGCTCAGGTTTTTGCCCCACAAGGCAAAGTCCCACTGGGCCAAGCGGGCTGGCTGAAACCCGACTGAAGCATTGAAAAGACTGTAGGGCGGCTGGCCCAGCAGGGGGGCGTTTGTGGGGTCGAAATAGGTGCGCGAGGTGTAGGACCACTCGCCGCGCACATAGGCCGTGCCGACCGACCCCAGGTCGATGTCCTGCTGAGCCGTCGTGACGAGGGACACGTCAGGGGCGTTGATCAGCTTATTGCCGGTGGCGTTGTAGACCGTGCATCTCAGACCATTGGGCGTCACGCACTGGGGCGATAGTCCAATGGACGGGGTTCCTCCGGGCGGGGCGTATTTGGGAAAATAGTCGTAGCGCGTGCTGAGCAGGGTCGTGTTGCCCGTCAGCGTCAGCCCCGGGACCGCCTTGGGCTTCCAGATGACTGTCGCTTCCAGGCCGTTGAGGGATGCGCGGCCGGCGTTGGAGGTGGTCGAGATCGACGGCGTCTGAGACACAAGGGCGTTAAACTGCAGCCCCGCCCAGATGTAGCGAAAGGCCGCCACGTCGACGCGCAGAGTGCGGTCAAACCAATCGGTCTTGGCCCCCGCTTCATAGGCCCACAGGGTTTCCGGACCATAGCCCGCGCCGATGGTTGAGCGGGCGGAGAAGCTGTAGCCGCCCGAGTGATAGCCCTCCGACGCCCAGGCGTAGAGCAGCACGTCCGGCGTGGCCTGCCAGTCGACCCCGATCTTCGGAGTCGTGGCGTGGGCGTCCTGATTGAGGTCCGCCACGAACGGATTGGAATTGGGCGCCAGGTTTGAATAGACGAAGCCGGGCGCCGGATAGATCGGAGCCGCGCCGGGTTCATAGAGGGTGGTCAGGTTAAGGGTGTCGAGGGTCTTGCGCTCCCAGGTGTAGCGAACACCGGCGTTGATGGAGAGGGTCGGCGTGATCTTGTAGGTCTGGGAGATGAAAACCGCGTTGGACAGGGTCGGCTGATAGTTGACCGAGTAGGTGTAGGTCCCCGCCGTGGGACTGGGCGTCTTGGCGTTTCCGCCTACGGCCAGGGACTTCAGGTCCATGCGTTCATGGTCGTAGAAATAGTAGTAGCCTACCACGCCGGACACCGGGCCGACGGCGTCGAGCAGGTTGAATTCCTGGCTGAGTTGATATTCGCGAATGAGGACCGAGGCGAGCAACGACCCCGCCCCGCCCCCGCTCGCGGCGATGCCTATGAGACCGGGAGGATTGGCGACGCCTGCCTG
>CAYVHP010000157.1:0-24655 GCA_964451265.1 uncultured Caulobacteraceae bacterium
AGGAGAGCGGATCGGCGCCATGGGTTCGACCGGACGCTCTACAGGCCCGCACCTGCACTATGAAGTGTGGGTCAACGGCCGCGCAGAAAACCCAGATCGTTTCGTGAAGGCGGGCGACTATGTTCAGCAAACCGGATAAAAGACCCCTCCCCCCCGGCAAGACGGCCATGCCGTCGCCGACCATGATGCCGCCCCCCGACCAGATTCGGCGTTCGCCGAAGGTCGCCTCGGTCATCTCCGAAGACCTGACCATCGAAGGCAATCTCGTCAGCGAAGGCGAAGTGCATATCGACGGCAAGGTCCATGGCGATGTGAAGGTCGCTCGGCTGACCCTGGGCGAACACGGCCTCATCGATGGATCGGTCACGGCCGAAGCGGTGGAAATCCGCGGCAAGGTGCAGGGAAATATGACGGCCAAACTGGTCCGTCTGTTCGCCTCCAGCCACATCGAAGGCGACATCACCCACGAACAGTTGGCGATGGAGACAGGCGCGCACTTCCAGGGCCGCAGCCTCAAGCTGCAACGCCCCTCCTCCGCCCCGGCCCAGCACAGCGCGGGCGTGATCTCCCTCACCCCCGCGGCCTCGGCGACTTCGGCGGGTTAAGCCGCTTCGCCGGAATCCCGCGTCACGCCCACCCTTTGGGCGAGGGCGGCGCCCATGAAGGCGTCAAGGTCGCCGTCCAGCACGCCGGCGGTGTCGGAGGTCTCTACGTTGGTGCGCAGATCCTTGACCATCTGGTAGGGCTGCAAGACGTAGGAGCGGATTTGGTGACCCCAACCGATATCGGTCTTGGCGTCGGCCACCGCCTGGGCGGCCTCTTCGCGGATCTGCAACTCACGCTCATAAAGCCGCGCCCTCAGCATCTTCCCGGCTTCGTCGCGGTTTTGGTGCTGTGAGCGTCCCGCCTGACAGGCGACGACCACGCCCGTGGGGATGTGGGTCAACCGAACGGCAGAGTCCGTTTTGTTAACGTGCTGGCCGCCCGCGCCCGATGAGCGATAGGTGTCGGTGCGCACATCGGCCGGATTGATCTCGATCTCAATGGTGTCGTCCACCACCGGATAGACCCACACCGAGGCGAAGCTGGTGTGTCGCTTGGCGTTGGAATCGAACGGCGAGATACGCACCAACCGATGCACCCCCGCCTCGGTCTTGAGCCAGCCGTAAGCGTTGGTCCCCTTGACCTGCAGGGTGGCGCTCTTGATGCCCGCCTGTTCGCCGCCGGTTTCTTCGATGATCTCAATGCTCATGCCGTGGGCCTGGGCCCAGCGGCTGTACATGCGCAGCAGCATGAGAGCCCAGTCATTAGACTCTGTGCCGCCGGCGCCGGAATTGATTTCCAGGTAACAGTCATTGCCGTCGGCCTCGCCCGACAGCAGAGCCTCCAACTCAGCCCGGCCCGACCGCTCTTTCAGACTCTTGAGCTGTCCGCGCACATCTTCAAGGGAGGCTTCGTCGCCTTCGGCGTCCGCCATCTCGGCGAACTCCAACGCATCGGCCAGTTCCCGCTCAAGACCCCTGATCGTGTCGATCTGCCCCGCCAGACGGGTGCGTTCGCGCATCAGAGCCTGGGCCTGCTCGGCCTTGTCCCACAGGGACGGGTCCTCGACCCGGGCGTTCAACTCGTCGAGCCGCCTTAGCGCCGGCTCCCAGTCAAAGACGCCTCCTGAGCAAGTCGATCGACTGCTCGATGTCGGCCGCAGAGGCCTCGACATCCGCTCTCATGGACAACTCTCCATTCCGGGGCGCGGGAGATAGCGCGCGGGGCGCCGTTTCGCAAGCCGATTGGGCAGCCAGGACACCGGCCCGACTGCGCGCGGCGAACTGAAGTCTTGAACCGCCCAACTATGTCGGCAGGTCATCCTCGGGGCGCCTGAAAGGCGCGCCCGGGGACCCAGCTGCGAAGACTTCAACGCTGCGGCGGTTGATCCGGGGCGCAGCCGATAGCCTGGAACGGCTGGGTCCCCGGACAAATGCTCCGCATTTTCCGAGGATGACGTGGCTTTTTTTGGCTTCGTGTCCTTCGTGGCCTTCGTGGTTCAATGATCTTGGCCCGGCTGGTGTCGCCGAACCCGACCCCCCCTGAGCCGCTAGAACAGTCCTTTCAAATCGTCGACCGGCCGGTTGGGCGGCGGGGCCGCAACCACATTCGGCCGTCCGCCTCCAGGCGGCGGCGCCAGAGGCGCGCCTCCGGGAACCAGCGCTCCTGGATCCACCGTCAGCGGAACGTCGCCGTGCGGTTCGGTGCCGGGCTGGAAAGCCTCGCGGATGCCGTTGACCATGGCGAACTTGGCGTTGGTCGGAACCTTGAAATTGTGGACCGGCGTGCCCTTCAGCGCCTGCTGCATGAAGTCGATGAAGATGGGCACCGCGTCCACGGCCCCGGTCTCGCGCGGGCCCAAGGAACGGTTGTCGTCAAAGCCGACGAACACGCCGACCACGATATCCGGCGAGAACCCGACGAACCAGGCGCTGCGAAACTCGCTGGTGGTGCCCGTCTTGCCGCCGATCGGACGGCCGAGAGAACTGGCCTGCGCCGCCGTTCCCCTCTGCACCACGCCCTGCAGCATGGAGTTGATCTGGTAAGCGGTGATCGTGTCGAATATCGGCTGGCCGGGCGTGTCCAGGCGGGGGGAGTCTTCCCCGTCATAGGTCGGCTTGCAATTGGGACAGGGCCGTTGATCGGCCTTGAAGATGGTCTTGCCTTCACGGTCCTGCACCAGCTCGATCAGGTGCGGCTGGACCTTGTAGCCTCCGTTGACGAAGGCGGCGTAGCCGGCTGTCAGACGGAACGGCGTGGTTTCCCCCGCGCCCAGCGACATGGCCAGCACCGGATCCATCTGATCGACCACCCCGGCCTTCACGGCGTTGTCGGCGATCTTCTTCATGCCGACGCTTTGGGCGATCCGCACGGTCATGGCGTTGAGCGACAGCTCCAGGCCCCGGCGGAAGGGCAAGGGGCCGAGGAAATCGCCCTCATAGTTTTGTGGGCTCCAGGTCTCCCCGGGCTTGTTGCCCTGAAACGAGATCGGCGCATCCAGCACGATGCGGGCGGGCGTGTAGCCATTCTGCAAGGCAGTGGCGTAGACAAACGGTTTGAAGGCCGAACCCGGCTGGCGCATGGCCTGAGTGGCCCGGTTGAAGTTGGACAGGGAAAAACTGTAGCCGCCCACCATGGCCAGAACTCGGCCTGTGTAAGGCTCCATCGCCACCAGGGCGCCGTTGACCTGGGGCACCTGGCGCAGGTGATAACGCCCGGCCGTCGAGGGCTCGACCCAGACTAGATCCCCGCGATGCAGACCTCTGCCGGCCTTGGCCCAGGCGGCGTCCGCCGGCTCGATGTCGCCCTCGCCGCCTTCGGCCAGGCGCACCCGCACGGGACCTTCCGAGACAATCGCCGCCGCTCGCCAGGCGCGCCGTTCCGCCGGCGCCGTATGGTTCACCGCGGCCTTCTCCCAACCCGGGGCCAGATCGGTGGTGGCCCACGGGCCGCGCCAACCATGCCGGTGGTCGTAGTTTTCCAAGCCCTGCATGAGGGCGGATCGCGCAGCGGTCTGTAAGTGCGGGTCCAGGGTGGTGCGCAGATAATAGCCGCCCGCGGTCAGCTTCTCGCCCACCGTCTCAAGCGCCCGCTCGCGCACCTCCTCAACGAAATAGTCCGCATCCTGGTATTTGGCCCGGCTGGGCGCGGCCTGGACGACCAGGTCATCCTTGGCCGCCTGCTCCGCTTCGGCCCTCGTGACCCAGCCAGAATCCGCCATCTGGCCCAGCACCCAATTGCGACGGATCAGGGCGGCCCGCTTGTTGCGGATGGGGTGATAGTTGTCCGGCCCCTTGGGCAGGGAGCCGAGATAAGCCATCTCCGACAGGCTCAACTCATTGAGCGATTTGCCGAAATAGTTGTAGGCCGCCGCGCCGACGCCGTAGGAGCGATAGCCTAGCCAAATCTCATTGAGGTACAGCTCCAAGATACGTTGCTTGTCGAGCGTCTGCTCCAGGCGGCGCGCGAGAATGGCTTCCTTGAGCTTGCGTCCCACCGTGGCCTGATTGCCGAGCAGGACGTTCTTGGCCACTTGCTGAGTAATGGTCGATCCGCCCTCCAGGCGTCGCCCGCGCATGGCGTTCAACACGTCCTTGGCCATGGCGCGCCCCAGGCCCTCCACGTCGATCCCGCCGTGCTGGAAGAAGTTGCGGTCCTCCGCCGCCAGGAACGCCTCCACCAGTCGCGGCGGCATTTGGCCGTAGGGAATAAATATCCGCCGCTCTTTGGAGAACTCGCCGATCAGGGTGCCGTCCCAGGCAAAGACGCGCGTGGAGGTCGCCGGCCGGTAGTTCACCAGATCGGCGGCGTCCGGCATGTCGTGGAATAGCCACGCCGCATAGATCGCCAAGGCGAACCCCGCCACGGCGATGACGCTGAGCACGCCGATTCCTGCGACTGCGATCCAACGTTCAGGCGGTTTCAAGACTCAAGACCTCGGCGTTTCAGACGCCCCAGAGCTCTAGAGCATTTTCCCAGCGCGGGGAAAAGCCGTCTGGCGTCGCCATTTAGCGCGAGGCGAGTTTGGGGCCGTCTTTAGAGCCCTCGGAAAAATAGGTCTCTATCGCCTCCGCCACCGCGTTCATCAGCCGACCTCGGCGCGCCGGGTCGGCCAACTGGCTTTCGTCGCGTTCATTGGTGATGAAGCCCATCTCCAGCAGGACCGCCGGAACGTCCGGCGCCAGCAGCACGACATAACCGGCGTCCCGATGGCTGCGGCTGACCAGATCAGTCTGCCGTCCCACATAGTCAATCAGAGACTCGGCAAAGGCGCCGGAACGGTTGCGGGTGTTTCTTTGGGTCAGGTCCAGCAGGATTTGTTTGACGCTTTGATCGCGGCCGGGAAGCTTGACGTTGAGGAAAGAGCCCCCGTCAAACACCCCCTTGGCCGCCCGATCCTCGCCCCGATCCGACAGGGTGTAGACGGTCGCCCCATGCACTGATGGATCGGCGCCCACGTCGGCATGCAGCGAAATGAACAGGTCGGCATTGGCCGCCCGGGCTATTTGCACCCGGTCTTCCAAGGGCACGAATACGTCGCTGCTGCGTGTCAGCACGATCTTAAACCGGCCGGTGCGCTCTAGCCGGGCCTTGAGCATCTTGGCGGCGGCCAAGGTCAGGTCCTTTTCGCGCGTCCGATCACCCAAGGCGCCCGGATCGTGCCCGCCGTGTCCCGCGTCGATCACGACCACCTTACGCGTGACCTTGGATTTGTAGGTTTGCGCCGCCTGAACGAGATCGGCGAAGGTGTGGCTGGATTTCGGGTCAGGCCTGGGCGCAGACACGGGCGTAGCGACCACCGGCAAGGCGGGGCGCGCAGGCGGCGCGGCCGGCGCGGCGCCATCCGCCGCCAGATCGATCACATAGCGGTAGACCTCGATCCCGTCGGCGGGGGGGAGCAGGAATCGGCGGGCGATCACCGCATGTCCGGATAGGGACAGGGACAGCTTGGCCCCGCCGCCGCTACGCGTGAGGCTCCAGCTGCTGACCAGACCTCGGCCCGAGCCGTCCAGATCATCCTGCGGCCTGACGCCCGACAGGGACAACTGCAGCGTCTGGCCTTCCTGATCACCGAGCTTGGCTTGCAGCGCTTGGCGCGATTCGATGACCAAACGGGTTTGGCTGCGGTCCCCGCCAAACCGTACGGCGACCACGTCCGAAGCCGGGGCGCTATGCGAGGGGGCGGCCCAGGCCATGGCCAGCAAGGCGAACGCCAGCAGGGCCAGGCCCGCCGCCGGACGCCCGCATGCCGATATCGCCGAGATCAGGCGCGCGCCCATGACTGCTCACTGAAACCAAGTCGAACCCGCCATATGACTCCGATCCGGTAGCCAATCCGTTAAGCGCCGGCGCATGGGTTGGTCTGTGACGTGACGCTTTTCTTTTCGGGCGTCTTGTTGCACAGTCCGCCCGCGCATCCTCACGGCCTGCTTTGCACGGCTTGGACCCTGCGCATCCGGCGTCGCGGCCTTGGCTTGCGCGCCGAACCTGATCGCGCCACGCGGCGCGTCAAAGAACAAGCCCCAGACGAGTCCTCGGATCCGGCTGGATTAAGCCATCACTCGCGCCTGTGCGCGAAGGGATCAACAATGGGCAGCGCCACACCAGCATCTTCCTGGTTTTGGACCGACCGCGCGGCGATTGACGCCGGCGCGACGGCGGTGCGCGCCCTCATGCACAACCGGCCCCCGAAGCTTGGCTTCGGCGAGGGCCGTGGAGAAACTAACGATGTCGAAGAGAATGTTGATCGACGCAGCCCACGCCGAAGAGACGCGCGTGGTGGTGGTCGATGGGAATCGTATCGAAGAATTTGATTTCGAAAGCCGCAGCCGCAAACAGCTGCGCGGCAATATCTATCTGGCGAAAGTCACCCGCGTCGAACCCAGCCTCCAGGCCGCGTTCATCGAATACGGCGGCAATCGGCACGGCTTCCTAGCCTTCAACGAAATCCATCCGGACTATTACCAGATCCCGGTGGCTGATCGCGAAGCCTTGATGCGCGAGGAGGCCGAGGAAGAGGACGACCACCACCCGATCGCCGCCCACGATGAAGACGGCGATGGCGGAGAGACCGGCGGCGAGGATGAAGACGACGTCATGGGCGAGGAACTCGCCCGCCGCCGTCGCCGCCTCATGCGCCGCTACAAGATCCAGGAGGTGATCAAGCGCCGGCAGATCATGCTGGTGCAGGTCGTCAAGGAAGAGCGCGGCAACAAGGGCGCGGCCCTGACCACCTATATGTCCCTGGCGGGCCGCTATTGCGTGCTCATGCCCAACACCGCGCGCGGCGGCGGGGTCAGCCGCAAGATCGTTTCGGCGACCGACCGCAAGCGCCTGAAAACCATGATCCAGTCTTTGGATACGCCCGAAGGCATGGGCCTGATCGTGCGGACTGCGGGCGCTAAGCGGACCAAGGCGGAGATCAAGCGCGACTACGAATATCTGATGCGCCTATGGGAAAACATCCGTGAGATGACCCTGCATTCCATCGCGCCGGCGCTGATCTACGAGGAGGAAGACCTCGTCAAACGCGCCATCCGCGACATGTACGACAAGGACCTGGAAGGCATCATCGTCGAAGGCGAAGCGGGCTACCGCGAAGCCAAGGAATTCATGCGGATGCTCATGCCTTCGCAGGCCAAGAAGATCACCGCCTACCGCGAACCGACGCCTCTGTTCATCAAGGCCAAGGTCGAGGACTACCTGGCCCAGATCTACAGCCCTGTCGTGCCCTTGAAATCGGGCGGCTATCTGGTGATCAACCAGACCGAGGCCCTGGTGGCGGTGGACGTCAACTCCGGCAAGGCCACGCGCGAGCGCAACGTCGAAGCCACCGCCCTGAAGACCAATATGGAGGCGGCCGAGGAAGCCGCCCGCCAACTGCGCCTGCGCGATCTAGCCGGTCTGATCGTGATCGACTTCATCGACATGGAAGAGGCCAAGAACAACCGGGCCGTCGAAAAGAAGCTCAAGGACTGCCTGAAGGACGACCGCGCCCGCATCCAGATGGGCAAGATCTCCCAGTTCGGCCTGATGGAGATCTCCCGCCAGCGTCGCCGCTCCGGCGTGCTGGAAGGCACCACCCTGGTTTGCCCCCATTGCCAAGGCGTGGGCCGCATCCGCTCTGTGGAGTCCAGCGCCCTGTCGATCCTGCGCGACGTGGAGATGCAGGCCGTGCGCCAAGGTCCCGGCTCCATCGTCCTGCGCACGCCCGCCGAGGTGGCCCTCTATATCCTCAACGAAAAGCGCGCCTATCTGCTGCGCCTGCAGCAGACCCAAGGCCTGCAGGTCGCGATCCAGATCGATGAGACCCTGGGCGAAGCGGGTCACCAGATCGAACGGTTGACCACCCTGACCGAGGAGGAGGCGCGCGCCTTCACCGCCCTGCTGCCCGCCCCTGAGCCTGAGGCGGACGACGATTTCGATATCGTCGATGAGGACGAGGACGAAGACGAGGCCTTAGACCTGTCCGACGAGGACGAGGAAGAGGTCGAGGAAGAAGAAAACGAAGGCGGCCGTTCACGCGCCCGTGCGCCCGAACGCGCCCCTGACGCCGATGGCGAGGGCGCCCGTAGCGGACGGCGGCGCCGTCGCCGCAGAGGCCGCCGCGATGATCAAGACGCGCCGCGCCAAGACGACGCCGTGGCCGGCTCGGAAGCCGGCCATCCCGGCGAAGACGACGGCGAAGGCGAAGTCGGCGAAGACGGCCGTCACCGCCGTCGTCGCCGGGGCCGCAGAGGCGGTCGGCGCGCCCGCGAGGATGTGCGCACGGCCGACGCCTATGGCTGGACCCGCATCCGCGTGCCGCACAGCGACGGCGTCTACACCTGGTTCGATCCGGCCCTGGCCACCGCAAGCCAGCCTCGGCCGGCTCCGGCCGAAGGCGCGGCGCCGTCCGCCCAGGTTCGCCAGCCCGAGCCACAGGTCGCCAGGCCTCCTCAAGCCGATTCCGACATCTGGGTCGAACTGCCCCCGAGCGAGCCGGCCCGTCCCGGGCGCTCCAGGCGTGGTCGCGGCCGGGGTCGCGGCGCCGAAGCGCCCGCAGCCGAGGTTATAGCCGAAGTCTCTACGCCGGCCTTCGAACCGGCGCCTGACGCCCAACCCGCTGAAGTCGTCGTGACCGAGGTTCAGCCTGAACCGGAAGCGGCCAAACCGGCCGCCAAGCCGCGCCGCAGCCGGGCCAAGGCGCCGGCGCCGGTTGAAGCGGTGGACACAATCGCGCCACCTGAACCGGTGATCATAGCCGCACCGGAGCCGGAACCTGCCCTCGCAGAGCCCGATCCGGCTGAAATTTCCAGCCCGCCGAGCCAACCCAAGAGAGGATGGTGGCGCCGGACCTAAGCTGGGGCTAAGATTTGCCGGTGGGGGAAGGTCGCGCCTCGGCGCGAAACGGAGCCAAGAGTGGATCAGTCGATTGCCCCCACCGCGCGCCGGCCTGCCCGGACTTGGCGCAAGCTAGCCTTGCTCACGGCCGCGGCCCTCATGGCCGTGGCTCCCGTGGCCGCCCACGCCCAGAGCGTGAACATCATCCGGGACGCCGAGATCGAGGAGATCCTGCAAAAGGACGGCTATCCCGTGTGGGAAGCCGCGGGCCTGGACGCCAAGCACGTCCATGTCATCCTGGTGGGCGACAAGGAGATCAACGCCTTCACGGCGGGCGGCCTGTCGATCTACATCAACACCGGCCTGATTCAGGCGACCAAGAACCCCAACCAGCTGATCGGCGTCATCGCCCACGAAACCGGACACATCGCCGGCGGCCACGTGGCGCGCGACATCGGCGGCAAGCCGGCCCTGGCCACCTATCTGCTGACCATGGGCCTGGGCATTCTAGCCGCCGCCGCCGGCTCGCCGGAAGGCGCCGCAGGCTTGCTCTACAGCGCCGACTACTTCGCCACCCTCACCTACTTCGGCTATTCGCGCACGCAGGAAGCCTCCGCCGACCAGGCCGCCGCCACCTTCCTGGACAAGGCCCATTTGTCGGCCCGAGGGCTGGTCGATTTCTTCGACACCTTCCGCTACGAGGAGGTCTTCTCCGACGCCCGCAAGAACCGCTTCTTCTACGATCACCCCCTAAGCTCTGATCGGATCGAGGCGCTCAAGGGCCGGGCGGAGAAATCGGCCTATTACAACAATGTCGATTCCCCCGAGGCCCTGGCCGAACACGCGGTGGTGGTGGCCAAGCTGAAGGCGTTCATGAACGCGCCCCAGCAGACCTTCGTCGATTACAAGGAAACCGACACCAGCTTTCCCGCCCGCTACGCCCGGGCCATCGCCTATTACCGCAACCTGGACACCGACAAGGCGCTGAAGCTGACCGACGCCCTGCTGGCCGACTATCCCAACAATCCCTTCCTGTGGGAGCTCAAGGGCCAGATCCTGTTCGAATCCGGCCGTCCGAAAGAGGCCGAACCGGCGCATGAGCGCTCGGTCCAGCTCAAGCCCGACGCTCCGCTGTTGCAGTTCAACCTCGGCCAGACCCTGATCGCGGAGGAAGATCCCGCCAAGCTCGATGAAGCCATCACCCATATCAAAAAAGGCCTGGATAAGGAGCAGGACAACGCCATCGGCTGGTGGATGCTGGCCCAGGCCTATGACCAAAAAGGCGACCCCGGCCGCGCCCGCCTGGCCACGGCCGAGCAGAACTTCGCCCTGGGCCAGATGAAGGACGCCCGCTCCTTCGCCATGCAGGCGCGCGCCATCCTGCCCCGCGATTCCGCCGATTGGCGCCGCGCCACAGACATCGTCCTGACGTCCCAGCCCAGCCGGGCGGAACTGCAGGGCCTCGCCCGCCAAGGCGGATGACGAGCGCCTCTTTCCCCAGGGTGCTCGGATATGAGTAGGAGGCGCCGCCTCTCGGCCGCATCTCCTTCCCTGCGCAGCGGGGAAGGGGGGCCACACGAAGTGTGGTGGAAGGGGCTTCTTGCCACGGCAAAGCCCCCACCACCGCCTTTCAGGCGGTCGTTCGGCGCATGCGCCTCACCCCCCGTTCCGCTGCGCTGCACAGGGGAGGAGAGGCTGATCAGGCTTTCTCTGTTCCAAACGCGATCCCCCCTCTTTCCTGGAGTCACCATTTGCTACGCGTAAAGGCCCTCATCGCGGCCGCCCTGGCCACGGCCCTGATCGGCTGCAGCCCCAATGCCGACACCGGCTTTGATCAGCAGGTCCACGCCTATCTGCTGGCCCACCCCGAGGTCATCGAGGAGGCCCTGACCAAGGCCCAAGAGAAAAAGCAGGCCAAGGCCGCCGCCGACGCCCAAAGCGCGATCCAAAATCGCATGGCCGCCCTGGCCAACGATCCGCGCGACTACGTGGCCAATCCGGGCGGCAAGGTGACGGTGGTGGAGTTCTTCGACTACCGCTGCCCCTACTGCAAAGCCGCCCTGCCCGCCCTGATGGAGCTGATCGCCAAGGACAAGGACGTCCGGTTCGTCTTCAAGGAATACCCCATCCTGGATTCCGAGGGCCATCCCGGCGTTTCCAAACGCGCCGCCCTGGCCGCCATGGCGGGCATATCCTCGGGCAAGTACCTGACCCTGCACAACGCCCTGATGGCCAAGCGCGCCCTGGACGACCCCGACATCCTCGCCGCCCTCGCCGCCAACGGCCTTGACCCCGCCGCCGCCCTCAAAGACACCCCCGAAGCCGACAAACACCTCGCCGACACCTTTACCCTCGCCACCGCCATCGGCGTGACGGGCACGCCGTCGTTTATCGTGAACGGCAAGAAGATAGACGGGGCGGATATGGCGGCGCTGAGTGCCGCGATTGCGGACGCGAAGAAGGGGAAGGGGTAGCGCGGGGGCAGAACGGGCGGGGGGCCGGTTTTGACTCATTGGTGACCTTGGGAAAGTCCGCTTCCAGGCCGAGGCGTCGACTTATCCGCTTGTGGTCAAGAGCCGGACGATTGGAACGGAAGCAACAGATATTCGGACAGGGTTCGGGGCTCTGGCACATTCTCCAGGCCCACGGCCGGCCATTCGTCCTTGCGGGGAAAATAGGCCGTGCCAAAGGCTGAATCCCAGATGGTGGAGAAATTACCGAAGTTGCGGTCGAAGTGCTGAGGATCGGTCGAATGGTGCAGGCGGTGAAATCGGTTGTCGCAAAAGAGGTATCTCAGCGGGCCGAGACTGAGTTTTGTCGATGAGTGGATGAAATAGCCCTGTACGCGCAGCAGGCCGACGACCGCGACGGGGACCAGCGCCGTATCGGCGCCCACCATCAGCACCCAGGGCAGCATGACGAATGGAATCTGCAGCAGGCCGTCGCCGATGTGGCTGTAACTGCTCCACCCGCTTAGCGCGCGTATGGAATGGTGCACCCGGTGAATACGCCACAGGAGCGGAAAATGGTGCAGGGCGCGGTGCAGCCAATAGAAGAAGAAGTCGCCGACCAGGCTTGACGCCAACAACCCGGCGATAGCCGCCAAGACCAGGCCCGCCTCGCCGAAGGGCATGGTTAAGCCCGATGGGCTTAGACGGACCAGGGGCTGAATATGCAGGGCGCCGATCAGGGCCAAAAAGGTGGCCGCGCTGACGATGGTGACGGCGCCGCCGGTGGCCCAGAACAGGGCTGATTTCAGGCGGGAACGGATCGAGCAGACGCCAGCCGGCCAGACCAACTCCAGACCGAAGCAGAAGGTACAGCCCAGGCACAGCTGAACATAGGAATCGCCGATCCCCCGCAGGATCGTTGGGAAGAGAGCAGTCATGAAATCCTGATTTGCCTGTTTCCCTGAAAGCCTAACAAAGGCGGGCGG
Organism: uncultured Caulobacteraceae bacterium; assembly: GCA_964451265.1. Classification (GTDB taxonomy): domain Bacteria; phylum Pseudomonadota; class Alphaproteobacteria; order Caulobacterales; family Caulobacteraceae; genus BOG-938. Next base: position 12,302 of record CAYVHP010000157.1, read on the forward strand.
GAAAGCCCAATCCGTCGCGGTGAGTTCGCCGCCCACCGCCGAGACAAATGGCGTTCCTTCAGCGGCTCTGCTTACGAACAATATCTGGACTCCGCCGGGCGTCCTATTCCATAGCTTCGGGCGCGCGAAAGCCCAGCTAGTCTGGTTTGGGGGTTGGTCTCTTGTCTTTTGAATATTCGACGGGAGCCCTAGGTGGACTCTAAACGGCGGGTCCTGATCGACGGTCACGACCTTTGGCTTGGTCAGGGGACAGGGATAGCCACCTATACCCGCAATCTGGCCATCGCGGCCGGGCACCTCGGCTTTGAACGTGGCATTCTCATCTCGACCGCGCCGGTCAGCCGCCGCAATGCGCATCTGCGCGAGGTTGAGTTCTACGACACCGCCAGGGCTTCGCCCATGCCCTGGCTGCGAAACATCGGTCGATTGGCGAACCAGGTCGCTTATTTCGGCTGTCCGCCGCGGGTGATCGAAATTCCCCGTTCAGGCCTGCTGGACACAACGGCCTTCCATGATCGTCTGGGCCATTTTGAACGCGTCTATCAAACGTCGGATATGTTTCAGGCGGCGCGCCTGCACTTCAGTCTGACAGGGCGGCGCCTCAAACTACGCCCGCCGGGACCAGTCGATATCGCTCATTGGTCGAGCCCGATTCCGATTGAGCTGATCGGGGCCAAGAACGTCTACACGCTCCACGATCTGGTGCCGTTGAAGCTTCCCCACACAACCCTCGACAACAAGCGGTACTATCTGCGTTTGGTTCAGCACCTTTCCGAGACGGCCGATCCCCTAATCACAGTCTCGGAAAGCTCAAAAAAGGACATAGAAGATATTTTGCCGGCCGCCCGTGGCAGGGTGTCCAACACATACCAGGCGACGGACATCGACGAGGGTGAGCCGGATGGATTGGGCGACACAACGGATGTGGGGCGCAGGCTGAAGCAGCTCTACAATTTGGAGGCTGGGCGTTATTTTCTCTTCATCGGCGCCGTGGAGCCGAAAAAGAACGTCGGGCGCCTGTTACAGGCTTTTCTGTCGGCCGACTGCGATCTGCCGCTGGTGATGGTCGGCCCCTCCGGCTGGATGGCGGACGAGGAGTTGAGGCTGCTGAGTACGCGCGCCGTGGCGCGCAGGCTGACAAGGGTCAAACAGCTTGGCTTCGTTCGACGACCGGCACTGCGCGACCTGATCCGCGGCTCGCGCGCCCTGCTATTCCCCTCCATCTATGAAGGCTTCGGACTGCCGGTCGTCGAAGCCATGACCCTCGGCACGCCGGTGATGACTTCCAACACCAGCTCAATGCCGGAAACCGCCGGCCAGGCGGCGCTCTACGTCGATCCCTACCGGGTCGATGAGATGCGCGCGGCCATCACCCGCTTGGCGCATGATGAGGCCCTTGTGGATCAACTGCGAAGGCTTGGGCCGGTTCAGGCTGAGAAATTCAGCGCGGCGCGGCATGCGGAGCGTCTGGCCCAGGCCTATGCCCAGGTTCTTCCTGACTTTGTTCCGCCGCCATGCGCCGCGGCCCAGGAGTGAGGTTTTGCCTTGCCGCGATTTCTGGATTTGCAACATATGACAGTTCGCCAATGCGTCTCGCCGAGGAGGGGGCCATGACCCGTCAAAGATTGGTCGGCGTCGGCGTGCTGGCGGCAACCTTGGTGGTGATCCTGTTCCTAGGCTACGGTCAACGGCTTGGCGGGAACATGGGCAACCATATAGAGCCCCAGGATGTGACCTGCCGATTGCAGCCGAGCCCGGCATCTGAACGGGACTGCTCGCGCGTGCTGGTCAAGGATCAGATCGTTTACGGGCCTTATTTGGCCCTGCCGCCCGGCGCCTACCGAGCGGAATTCGAACTTGAGCCGTCGGGCCGTTGCACGACTGGCCGCGTACGGATTGACGTTTCAGCCTTCTCCAAACGCAAAGCGCCCCTGGTCGTTGCTGACTTCGCCCTGGGCGGGCATATACTGGCCCGCGCCGATTTCAAGGTAGGCAACGACCTGGGCAATGCGCCTTTCGAGTTTAGAACCCTCGAAACCGACGGCGACGGCTGCGCCCGGCTCAAGGCCGTCCGGATATCGCCTCTTCGGACCGGAGCCTGACTCATGGCCAACACCCACCCTGGTCGACTGAATCTGATCGCCCTTGCGCTTCTGCTCGCCTGTCTGCCCGTGCTCGACGCATGCAAGCGCGAGACTTCCAAGATGTTGGCGGTCAGCCTAGTCCGCGACGGCAAGTCGGAGCCGGACACCCTGAGCGGTTCCGCCGCCAAAGTGGCGCCGTCGGTTCAGAATGTCAGTTGCGCCCTGCGAACGACCGGGGCGCCGAAAGCCGCTGATTGTAGTTTCGTCGTGCGCAGCGGCCAGATCGTGTTCGGCCCCTATCAGAGCCTGCCCGCAGGGCATTATACGGCCGAATACACTGTTGCGGTCGCGCCAGATTGTCTGGGTGGACGGGCCAATTTAGACGTCAGCACCAATCTGGACCAATGGACGGTGCTCAGTCGCAAAGCAGCGCGGTTTTCCGCCGGCGGCGTTTACAGCCTTGCTTTCAACATTAACGACGCCCTGGCCGATCAGGCTGCGTTGGAGTTTCGCGCTGCTGCCGCGGCAGGCGGGTCCGATTGCTTCCTGCTCAAGGCCGTCAAGATCCTGAGGCCATAGAGAGGCGCCACATGCCGCTTAGGCGCCCTCGCCTGGTCGCACTTGAAGTCACCACGCGCTGCAATCTCAAATGCGTCATGTGCCCCCATGGCGTCGGCGGCGTCGCCGACCCCAAGGACGCTGCGGCCGATCTGGTTGAGGCCCTGTGGCCGGCCTTGGCTTCAGCCGAGACGGTTCACCTCAACGGCGTTGGCGAACCCCTGATGGCCGAGCCCTTCTGGGCCGTGGTTGATCGGCTGAAGGGGCGCGAAAGTCCGCGTATCGAATTCAACACCAATGGCCTGCTGCTCACGGCCAAGGCTTTGGACCGTCTGCGGGAGGCGCCCCTCGGGGCCATTCACGTATCGGTTGACGCGGCTAAGGCGGCGACCTATGCGCGGATTCGCGGCGGCAGCTTCGCCCGGGTGCGGCGCGGCGTTCGCGATCTGGTCGGCCGCCTGCAGGACCAAGCCAGCATCAAGCTGAACTTCGTGGTGATGAAGGAGAACCTGGCTGAAATGGTCGCCTTCGTCGACCTGGCGGCGGGTCTGGGCGTCAGAGGCGTTTGGTTCGCCCCCCTGACCGAGACGGCTATATCCGCTGAAACCTGGGTCGTGACGCGCCCCGATGGTTGGGTGTTCAGCTATAAGGATCAACAGATCGTCGGCTCTGACCCGAGACTGATCGAAGCGCTCGCCGCCGCCAAGGCGCGGGGCCTAGAGTTGGGCGTGTCGGTCGAGGGCGACAATATCGGACTCTGGGCCGCGTGATGGCCGAGAATCCCGCCGCAGAACGCGCCCGCGCCACCTACGCCTGGACCCGAGAAGCGCCGCCCGACCTGTGCGATTGCCCCCATCCTTGGGACCGACTGGACGTTACCGCCTCGGGCGAGGCCTTGGCCTGCTGCTTCGCACAGGAAAGCCTCGGCAATGTGATCACCTTGGGCCTGGATGCAGTGCTCGATGGACCCCGGCGAGCGCGACTGCAGGGGGATGTCGCGGCCAACCGCATCAACCCGACCTGTCTGGAGGCGCCTTGCATCTATGCCCACGCCTCGACACGGCGCCCTTGGACGGTTCATTTTCCGGCCGACCGCTTCAGTCATTCAGGCGACCCGGCGGACGAAGCGGTAGGCTATGATCCGAAATCCGGGGACGGCCTGCTGGCCGCAGGTCCCTGGCGCTATCTGCCGGCGGCGCGGGTCGACGCGCGCGTTCTGCTCGCGCGGCCAGGTTTGATCTTGCCATTTTCCTCGACCGGTTCAGTCCGCGTCGAAGTGGTCGACGAGGCAGGCACCCGTTATGTTCAGGCCCATCGACGCCTCGGCTGGCGACGAGACCAGGGTCTGCAGCTTCATTTCAGCTTGCCCAAACGCCGGCGATTGCGCATGGGCGTGAGGATATGGCTCACCGGCGTGAACGGCCCACTTCGCTTTGGCGGCCTGGTGTTGCAGGGCGAACCAGTTTGAATTGAACGCCAGCTTTGGGCTGGGGACGGAGTTTGTCTTGCCGCCGAGCCGATACAACTTCATCGCCCGCCTGCTGGGCGCCAAGGCGCGCTTGGCGGCTCTGCCGGCGGAAGTCTCACGCCTGAGCGCCAAGCTGGATTCCATTCTGGTTTATCTCCAAAGCACCGGAGGCTCCGATCACCCGGCCCTGCCCGCGCCCGATCTGCTCGGCCTGTTCGCCTCCGAAGATCGCGGTCTGTGGGAGCGTGAGTTTCGCCGACAAATCTTCAACGCCCCTATGTCGGCCGAGCGGCTGCTTTGCCGCGTTCTTGGCCGCTACAAGATGATGGTCAGCGCCGCCGACGACGGACTGGCGCCGCATCTGGTCGGCGAAGGCTATTGGGAAGTCTGGATCACCCGATTCATCTGCCGGAGCGTCAAGCCGGGGATGGTCTGTATCGATGCCGGCGCCAATGTCGGCTATTACACCTTGCTGATGGCCGACATGTGCGGCCCCAACGGTCGGGTGATCGCCGCCGAACCGGTCCCGGCGACCCGCGAGTTGTTGTTCACCAATATCCGTTTGAACGGCTTTTCCGAGCGGGTTGAGATACGCCCGGAAGCATTCGGCGACACTCATGCCGAAGTCACCATGGCGACGCCGCGCGGCGAACCCAAGAATGCCCTGGTCATGCAGGATGGCGCCGGTCTGCTGCCAGGATGGCAGTGGGACAAGCTCACTGTGCCGATGATCCGCATCGACGACCTTCAGCTGCCTCGGGTCGACTTTGTGAAGATCGATGTGGAAGGGGCCGAAGAGGCCCTGTGGCGCGGCATGAGCCAGACTCTGGACCGGTCTCCGGACATACAGATCGTCATGGAGGTCAGCTATTATCGCTACCCCGATCCGGAAGCCTTCTTTGCCGACATCGCCCGCCGGTTTCCCCTGCGGTGGGTAGACTATGCCGGCAAGGCCGCGCCGATCACACTTGATGAAATCCGCAACACGCCCGGCGATGTGATGCTCTATTTAAGTCGCAACTGACGAATGCGTCAGCCAATGCGATGCATCTCCAGCCGTTCGAATTCCAGTCGGGCTGGGCCGCCTGCCGCACGCGCCACGCATTCGAACTGAACCAGATCGCGATCGGTTCTGAACTCGATTGAACGGTCCTCGTTGGTCAGGATCTTGTCTACCACATGGCGCCCTGCGCGCTCTGTGACTGACAGCCGGACCTGGCCGGTGATCGCGCCCCACAGGGTAAGGCGCCAGGCGCCGGCGGGCAGGCCCCAATAGGGGCCATAGAACAGGTCCTGGCCGTCTTGCTCCACTTGCAGCACCGGACGCCATGCGCGCGCCGCTTCGGCGAGCTGCGGGGAGTAGGACAGCTGTCCTGGGTAGATGTAGAAGAATGCGCGATCCATCAGGCCCACGGCGGACGGGCGGGCGGCCATGACATAGCCGCTCCAGTCCTTGAATCCTTCCAGGGTCAGCTTTTCCAGCCGGCGGTTGGCATGGATCGCGTAGATGTCCAGGCCCAGGTCATCAAGGAAGGTGGCGATCGTCTCCTCGCTTTGGGCGTGGGTTTCCAGTTTTTCCAACAGGATTCGGATGTCCGGGGATTCGGAGATCACCCGCTTCATGCCCTTCAGCACCTGGGCCTCATGCCCTTCCACGTCGATCTTCACCAGATTGACAGCCGTTCCTGGCTTCAGGACGCTGTCCAGCCTGCGCATAGGGGCATTGACCCTGGTGACCGGCCCGACCTCGGAAATGGTTTTTGGCGACGGTATCGGCCGTCCGCGCAGCTTGGCCGCCAGCCGCATCAGGCGCGATTTGGCGGAGGTCAGGGGAGCCGACACCTGGCCCCCGCCCAGATCATAGGTCGGGAAATTCAGTTGAATGCGGCCATTGTGGTCCGACAGGGCCTCGCGGTGAATCTCCACCACGTGCCGCAGCACATTGTGGAAGACGGTGCGGCCCATAAGTTCACACAGGCGCGGGTGAGGCTCGAACGCCATGACCTTGCCCGGCGATCTCAGGCGTTGAGCCATCTTCAAGGTGAAGAACCCCAGATTGGCGCCGATATCTAGGCACAGGAACTGTGGCTCCAGATAGCTGAGCAGCACATCCAGATTGTCTTCCTCCCAGACCCCTTGGCGGATCAGGTTCACCGGGCTGACCGAACCGGTGGAGTTGACGAACATGGGCGATTCGTCGGCCAGATGGGTGAGGGCGACGCCGTCTCCCAGATAGGTCGTTACGCCGCGCTTGAGAACATGCGCCTCTTCAGCCAGGCGGCTGATCGCTGACTCGAGGCGGCTGACAGCGCTCTCGACCTGGGCGAGGCGGCCTTCAAGGGCATTAAGGTCCGTTTTGTCGGATGGCATCAGCGAGGATCGCATGGCTTGGACTGGAGGTGTTTCTTCACACGCGCCCGACATACCGTCCATTGGTTTTGGGCCGGGGCCAGGCAGGCGCGCGCTCATGCCGAGGGCGTCAAAAACGCGAACACGTCCTCATACGCACAGCTTTGCAGTGGCTTTGCGCCCTGGCTAATGTTCAGCTTCAGCCATGACCTCTGAAGGTGAACGTCCAGGATTCTTGCCGCAGATTGAATCTGTTCGGGGCGTTGCAGCGTTCTGCGTCGCTTTCGGCCACACCGTCGGCTTCATGACCACCTTGGCGACGGCCCCGTGGCTGTTGGCTGGCGGTTGGGTCGGCCTAGCCTTGGCTCAATTTGGCCTGCACATGGTCAATCCGTCCACCGCGGTGATCCTGTTCTTTGTCATTAGCGGCTTGGTGCTCGGGCGCTCTCTCGATGGGCGCGGCGATGGCGCGTCAAAGGGCGGATATTTTGGATTTCTCTGGCGTCGCGTCTGGCGAATCTATCCGGCCCACATCGGAGCCTTGGCCTTCGTGCTCGCAGCCAGCGCCGTCATCAGGCCGGTCCCCATCGATCTCAAGGCCGTCCCAGCCCTGATGGAAGGAGCGATTGGTCGCTATGCCACGGGCGCAGCCATCGATCATTTCAGTCTACGGGCTCTGGCCGCCAACCTGTCTTTGAGATCCGTCTGGATGAATCCGGTGACATGGTCGCTGCGGGTCGAGATGGCGATGAGTGTGCTGCTGCCGGCCTTTCATATTTTCGCCAGGCAAAGCTCGGGAGCGTTCAATGGCTTAGCCCTGGCCGCCTTCACCGGCGCCACCATCTTCCTGGATCCCCAGTCGCACGAGCCAGCCTTCTTCAGCCTTTTCATCCCTGCCTTCTATTTGGGACTATTGATCCCCCAATGGGGCCAGCGTTGGTCGGGCTGGATGGTCAGATTTTCAGGCGGGCCGGATGTGGCTCTGATGATTTCGTGGCTGGCGCTAATGGCTCCCGGCTGGATTCTTCCCCTTCGCCCTGGCTTTGTAAATGATATCGAGGCCTTGGGCGGATTCAGTCTTCTTAGCGTACTGGTTTTCGCCCCGCCCGGCCGCGGAATTCGCTTTCTCAATCACGCCGCCGTTCGCTTGTTCGGCCGGGTGTCCTTCTCGTTCTATCTTTTTCATCCCATGGTTCTGGGGTTGATGTTCAGGTTCCTCTGGCTGAACATCTCATTCGAAGATTTCCTCCGGTTCAACCTGCCACTTCAGGTAATCATCCAGGTCGCCAGCATCGGCGCTGCCTTCCTGATCTCGATCCTGTCCTATCGCTTTGTCGAGACCCCGGGCCTTCGCCTGGGCCGCCGGGTCTGGTCCCGCCTGGCGGCAACGACGTAGGCGCGCGCATGCTGTTCAACTCCTTCGCCTATCTGCTGGTCTATCTGCCGCTCGGGCTCGCGGGCTTCTTCTGGCTGGGACGATTTGGCGAAACCTGGGCACTGACCTGGCTGCTCCTGGCGTCCCTGGTGTTCTACGCTTGGTGGAATCCGTTTTATGTCCTGCTTCTGTTGGCGTCGATCGGTGTCAATTTCGGGTTTGGCCGCGCGATCCAGCGCACCGCAGGCTTGCCGCGTGGAGCGTTGCTGACGACCGGAATCGGCCTGAACCTGCTGGTGCTGGGCTACTATAAATACGCCGGCTTTCTGCTGGGTCTGGCGGGACTTCACGTCGACGTGGCCGGCGTCGTTCTGCCGCTCGGAATCTCGTTCTTCACCTTCACCCAGATCAGCTATTTGATCGATTGCAGTCGAGGCGTCGTCAAGCAGAGCCACCCGCTGCATTACGCCCTGTTCGTCACCTATTTCCCCCATCTGGTGGCCGGCCCGATCATCGCCTATCCGGAAATGATCGCCCAATTTCGCGACCGGCGGATTCTAACTGTCGACTGGCGCAACATGGCCGGTGGCCTCAGCCTCCTGACCGTCGGCCTGTCCAAGAAGGTGCTCCTGGCCGATCAGTTCGCAACCTGGGCCGATCCTGCATTTTCCGCAGTGAGCGCGGGAACCAGCCTGACCCCGATCGAAGCCTATGCAGGCGCCATCGCTTTCATGCTTCAGATCTATTTTGACTTTTCCGCCTATTGCGACTTGGCCCTGGGCGCTTCGGCCATGTTCGGCGTCCTTTTGCCGCTCAATTTCAATTCGCCGTTCAAGGCCGTGAACATGATCGACTTCTGGCAAAGGTGGAACATGACCCTGACGCGGTTTTTGATCGGGTACCTCTACCGCCCAATGACCGCCTATCTCGCCAGGGCGAGAGCATCCAAAGGCAAGGTCGCGGGGGCGGGGGATCTGTTGCGTGATCCGCTGGGCTTTCTGACTCTGATTGTGTTGCCGACCATGGCCACTATGTTGATCGCTGGCCTATGGCACGGGGCCGGGGTGCAATATCTGCTGTTCGGTCTCATCTTCGGGCTGTTCCTGGTAATCAATCAGACTTGGCGTCGCCTGAAGCGCGCGGCGCCCCGGCTGAAAGCGGGTCTTGCCGATTTCGATTCCTGGGCCGGGCGCCCTCTAACCATGGTCGGGCTCCTGGTCGGCTTCGTGGCGTTTCGTGCAACCTCGCTGGCGGGCTTCGCCTCGATGTTGTCGAGCATGATCGATCTGGATGGATTGCGGCTCGCGCCGAGCTGGATCACCCGCCTGGGCGTGCTGGCCGGCCCCTTGAGCGTCTTAAGCTTCGCGGAGGCGCGCCCGTTCCAGGTTCGCTTGGTCGAGCTCGCCGGACTCGCCGCCGGGGTGGCCATCGTCTGGCTGGCGCCCAATCCCTACCAACTAATGCGTGGACATCCCCTGCACCTGGGGGTGCCGGTCCAACCATGGCGGGCGCCGTTCGGCTTACCTGGCTCGGTCGCCTGGACGCCGGTACGCGCTTGGGCGGCGGTCATCGCCGTACTGGGCGTGGCCGCCTTGCTCGCCATGGGAGGCCATGTGGTTCAGTTCGTCTATTTCAGGTTCTAAGCCATGGGCGAGGATCGAGATCGAAGCGCCGCGCGCCGCTATTTTCTTACGGTCCTGGTCGTCATCTTCGCGGCCCTCTCCATGGTCGCGCTTTTTAATATTGTGATCGACCCCTACGCCGTCTGGCGGCTTGTTTCGATCCCAGGCGTCAATGCCGTCAAGCCGTCGGAAACCCTCTGGGGACGGATGGCCAAGGCTGAGACCGTGCGCCGCTTGAAGCCCCAGGCCATCATTCTGGGCTCGTCCCGAGCCATGTTCAGCCTGGACCCTCAGCGCCCAGGCTGGCGGGATGGTCGGACGCCCTTGTACAATCTGGCGCTGCCGCGCTCGCGCATGGCTGAACTGAGGGCCTATTTCGATCTGGCCGTTCGGGTCGCGCCGGTCAAGGTGGCGATGCTCGAGCTGGAATTCTACAGCGGAAACGCCAACCTCCAGCCGGTCAACGAATATGATGACGCGCGCATGGGCGCCCTGGGCTGGAGCCGCGACCTTCCCCATCTTTTGTTTGGAGACGCCCTGGGTCTCAGCTTGCAGACGATCTGGCTCAATCAGCGGGCCATGCGTGGCGAGCGGGTCCTGATCACCCGTCGCTTGGACGGCAAGCGCGACTTTCTCTATCCGGAGAACTTCGACTCCCAGGCCACCGAGGCTGGCGATGAGCAGGGCTATCTCAGCCAATGGTTGACGCCGGATCCGGGATCTTCGTTTTGCCTGCGCAATGACAAAACCGGCTCTGATCCGCTGCGGGAGCTCGACGGCCTGCTGCGCACTGCCGAAAGCAAAAGCGTCAAGGTGATCGTGGTGGTCGGGCCGGTCTATGGCCGCCGCATGGAAATGATTCGCCAGGCCGGGCTGTGGCCGGTCTATGAGCAATGGAAACGTAGCGTTGTGCGCATCGCCGCAGCTCACCGGGGATCGGCGGGCGGCTCAGGCCCAGTAGTCTGGGACTTCACCCGTTTCAATGCCCTGACAACGGAGCGCTTCTATCCGGCCCACGACCCTCGCGGACCGTCCCGTTATTTCTGGGACTCCGTCCACTACAAGGACGTTGTGGGGAACATGATCCTCGATGCGGTCAGTTCGGATGCTGCCACCGCCGGCCAAGCTCCCAATGGCAACGGCATGACGGTGACGCCGGCCAATGTCGACGCTCAACTTGAGTCCGAACGGCGAGGCCTTGATCAATTCGAACACGAACAGCCCGATGCGGTCCGCGAAATCGCCGGATTTTTGCTGGCGCTTCGGGCGCGGCAGGGGCGAGAGCGACTGTGCTCATTGACCTGACGATCAGTCGAGTCCTGCTTTCCATCCGCGGCGACCGGCATTCGATTTAGCGGTTCGAATTGGCCAAGTTGCGCCGGCAGCCACTCCCGGTTCATGGGGTGAAGCCGACCACTCAAAATGCCGCAACGGGACATTTTTACCTTTGGAGCCCACCGGAAAGCCGACCTTCAGCCGGTAATCCCATGACGCTCGGGAATGGCCAGAAACTGGAAGAAGCCGAATGATCGCAAGCGACGGGCCTACGGCGAAAGCCATACATGTCGTAATATGCTGGAGGGCTGGGGCCATCCTGAGGTGAGCCATGCCCCAACTTGATTTCTTCCGCGTCCCACCGCGCCCCTGGAACAGCGGCCGCATGATTGGTCCGAAGCCGCCGCTAAAGCCGAAGCACATCTGGGCGATCCGGCATCACCTAAGGACTGCGAAGCGTGTGCGGGATCTGGCGCTCTTCAACTGCGCGATCGATGCCAAGCTACGGGGCTGTGATATCGTGAAGCTGAAGGTCAGCGACGTCGCGCCGGGTGGTGCACTCCGCGACCGCGCCACCATAATTCAGCAGAAGACTGGCCGTCCGGTCCCATTCGAGCTCACCGAGCCAACCCGCGAGTCGCTTCTGGCCTGGCTAGAGCGCCGTGGACGTCGTCCCGATGGCTGGCTATTTCCGAGTAGAAGCCGGACGGGCGATCACATCAGCACCCGGCAGTATGGCCGGCTGGTTGACCAGTGGGTGGCCGCAGTTGGCCTGGAGCCTCGTTCGTACGGCACCCATAGCCTGCGACGAACGAAGGTAGCATTGATCTACAAGCGGACCGGCAACCTCCGCGCCTGTCAGCTCCTCCTTGGCCACCGCAAGATTGAGAGCACCGTCCGCTATCTCGGAATCGAGGTGGACGACGCGCTCGCTCTTTCTGAACAGGTGGAGCTCTAAATTCCGCTCGTTCGGGTCACGGGAGGACCGGCGCCACGTTCCGGACCGTCTGAACTTCGTAAACGGGTGGAAAGCGACGTTTGGGCCGTTGGATAGAACGTCGTGTTTATGGAGCGAAGCCAACGTCGGCTTCTGGCGCGTCTCGGCCAAGTGGACGCAGGCTGGAACTAGGGACACACACGCCCCGAGGCAGCGCATGCCTATCCCCTACTCTACCCCACCCGGATCAACGATATCGACCTGCCCGCTGATCCCGTCATAGGCCAGCCGATAGTTCCGTAGGAATGAGCGGCCGAGGATGACGCGATGCCACTGCTCGCCTTCGTACAGCTTTACGCCCAGGCCGAAAGATCATCCCGCCGGGCAGTTGCACCGGCCCGGCGCCGACTTGGCGGATAAGGTAGGGACCATGGTCGAAGCGTTCCACAGCAAAGGTCGCAGCGGCTTCAAAGTCAGGGAAGGCGTCCACGAATTCTCCCTGATAGAAGAGGACCCAGGCGTGCAGATACTTGGCTTCCAGCTCGCCCTGCGTGCGTTCGAACGCGGCTATATCGGCTTTGAGACTGGCCATCGAACGATTCCCCGGTCTGATCCTCCCTCGTTTCAGTGGACACCCATGCTAGGCTTTTCAGCCTGGAGAGGAGTGTCTGATGAGTGTTACCCGT
>CAYVHP010000158.1:0-5662 GCA_964451265.1 uncultured Caulobacteraceae bacterium
GGTGGAAGAGGTGGCCCAGGCCATTGCCGCTGCGCTCGACCAACCCTTGGCCAAGCCGGCGGAGCGTGAAGTTTTTGCGGCGTCAACCAACGCTGACCATTGACGGGAGTGTATTCGTACCTATAACGGTGCGCTTCCGCGAAAGAGCGCGATAGTCGCGCCGGCTCATCCGTTTAGGCGGGTGGCCGGGGCGTCTTTCGCGTTTATTAGCGCGACCAGGAGAATTCAGGCGTGGCCCGTATCGCAGGCGTCAACATACCGACCAACAAGCGCGTCGTCATCGCGCTGCAGTATATCCATGGCATCGGCCCGGCCAAGGCGCGCGAAATCGTGCATAAGGTAGGCATTGAAGACGCCCGTCGGGTCAATCAATTGACCGACGCCGAGGTGCTGCAAATTCGTGAGGCGATCGACCGGGACTACACCGTCGAGGGCGACCTTCGCCGTGAGACCGCCGTCAACATCAAGCGATTGATGGACCTGGCCTGCTATCGGGGCCTGCGTCACCGCAAGGGCCTTCCGGTTCGCGGCCAGCGCACCCATACCAATGCCCGCACCCGCAAGGGCCCGGCTAAGCCGATCGCCGGCAAGAAGAAGTAAGCGAGCACCCCATGGCAAAAGAACCGGCGCGCGTCAAAAAACGCGAACGCAAGAATATCACCTCGGGCGTCGCACACGTGAACGCCTCGTTCAACAACACCATGGTGACCATCACCGACGCTCAGGGGAACACCATCTCCTGGTCTTCCGCCGGCACGATGGGTTTCAAAGGTTCGCGCAAGTCCACGCCCTACGCCGCCCAGATGGCGGCCGAGGATGCGGGCCGCAAGGCGATCGAACACGGCGTCAAGACGCTGGAAGTCAATGTCGCCGGTCCGGGCTCAGGCCGCGAATCGGCGCTGCGCGCTTTGCAGGCCGTGGGTTTCACCATCACGACAATCCGTGACGTGACGCCGATCCCGCACAATGGTTGCCGTCCGCCCAAGCGGCGGCGGGTCTAATTCGTACTTTCTATTTATCCCTTCGCCGGCGCGAAAACGCGCCGGCCTTCGCGTTCGAGGGACCTCATCCGTGATCGAAAAAAACTGGAACGAACTCATCCGTCCTGAGAAGCCGCTGGTGGAAACCGGCGGGGACTCTCAACGCAAGGCGCGCATGGTCGCCGAGCCGCTGGAACGCGGCTTCGGGGTGACCCTGGGCAACGCCCTGCGCCGGGTGCTTCTGTCGTCGCTGCAAGGCGCGGCGGTCACGGCGGTGCAGATCGACGGCGTCGTGCACGAATTCTCCTCCATGGAGGGCGTGCGCGAGGATGTGGTCGACATCGTCCTGAACATCAAACAACTGGCCGTGCGCATGCACGCCGAAGGCCCCAAGCGCATGACCTTGCGCGCCACGGGTCCGGGCGTTGTGACCGCCGGACAGATCGATGCGCCGGCCGACATCGATATCCTCAACAAGGATCACGTGCTGTGCACCCTGGATGACGGCGCCCAGGTGCGCATGGAATTCACCGTGCAGAACGGCAAGGGCTATGTCCCGGCCGAAAAGAACCGTCCGGAAGACGCCCCCATCGGCCTGATCGCCGTGGATGCGCTCTATAGCCCGGTCAAGCGCGTGGCCTATCGCGTGGAGCCGACCCGCCAGGGCCAGTCGCTCGATTACGACAAGCTGGTGATGGAAGTGGAAACCAACGGGGCGGTCTCGCCGGTGGACGCGGTGGCCTTCGCCGCCCGCATCCTGCAAGACCAGCTGCAGATCTTCATCACCTTCGACGAGCCGACCAAGAAGGTCGAAGGCGAGGCCAAGCCTGAGCTGCCGTTCAATCCGGCCCTGCTCAAGAAGGTCGACGAGCTGGAACTGTCGGTCCGTTCGGCCAACTGCCTGAAGAACGACAACATCGTCTATATCGGCGACCTGATCCAGAAGACCGAAGCGGAGATGCTGCGCACCCCCAACTTCGGCCGCAAGTCCTTGAATGAAATCAAAGAAGTGCTGGCGGGCATGAACCTGCATCTGGGCATGGACGTGCCCAACTGGCCGCCGGAAAACATCGAAGACCTGGCCAAGAAGTTCGAAGACCAGATCTAAACTCGTTTTAAGCCGGGCCCGTCGCGAGACGGCCCCGAACAGGAGAGACCGCCATGCGCCACGGTTATGCGCACCGCAAGCTGGGCCGCACGTCGAGCCACCGCACAGCGCTTTTCGCCAATATGGCGGCGAGCCTGATCAAGCATGAGCAGATTGTCACCACCCTGCCCAAGGCCAAGGAGCTTCGCCCCTTCGTCGAAAAGCTGGTGACCCTGGCCAAGCGCGGCGACCTGCACGCCCGCCGCATCGCCATCAGCCGCGTGCGTGACGTTGACCAGGTCGGCAAGCTCTTCACCACCCTCGGCCCGCGCTATAAGGCCCGCGAAGGCGGCTATATCCGCGTGCTCAAGGCCGGCTTCCGCCATGGTGACAACGCGGCCATGGCCGTGATTGAGTTCGTCGACCGCGATCCGGCTGAAAAGGGCAAGGATAGCGGACCGGTGTTTGCGGGCGCGGAAGGCTAAGGCTCGCCTGATCTCTAACGTACTTCATCCTCCGGCTTGACCGGGGGAGCCAAGCGGTCCCTGCCAAAGCGGGGGCCGTTCTCGTTTTTGGCGCAGTCCTTGAAAAGAACAAAACAAGAACATATGATGGTGACTCGGCTTTAGGGGAGCAGGGCAACCATGTCTGATATGGGCGTTCGCGAAGACCGGTTTGGCCCTAGCCAACGGTCCAACTACGACGCTGCGCATTTGATCGACCTGGTCCTAGGCGACGGTCCGCACGTCCAGACTTTGGGCCGTCTGGGTTTGCGGGACGCGATGGTGCGCGGCCTGCGCTCACGCCTTTCGCCAACCGCGCGTGTCGGTGGTCACACTAGTTACAATTCCGATGAGCCGAGGGATTGGCACGGTCGATGGACGACCGGCGGTTCGACTGGCAGCCCTTCGCCGGAGAGTCGCTGGACGGACGGCTATGGCCTCTATGGCGGCCGCCTCATACGCATCCAAAACGTGGAGGGGGACGAGCCCGGGATCGGGCACAACAGCCTTCCCGGAGAAGATGAGGAACTTCCTCAAGATGAGGCGCGCCCAGGCTTCGAGCCTTCGGGCCATAGCATCGGCGGCCTTGTCTATCCGGATCACCCCCAGCTAGACAGCAAGCCTTGGCCAACTGTCAGCCACGACTTGGTCAAGGCCGTCCTGGCGCCGAATGGCCGCGTTATGCCGACCATGCAAATTTATGTTCCCCAGAACGGCCATGGACCTCTTCTCGTGGGATCTAACTCCACGACGGATTTCCCACCCCCACCGGCGGGTTATGATGTCGTCACGCTCAAAGGCACGCCTCAGGTCACGTATTCTCGTGGTGAGGAAACCAATCACGCCGCCGACAGTATTGAAGCGGCGCTCGATATAGCGGTGACCAATCGGTATTCAGATATCTATTTCAATCGTAGCTTTTCGGTATCCACGGGCCGGATCGTTCAAAGTCCGCTCCGGCCCGACGTGGTAGGAGTAGTCAGGCCGGAAATTGATATGATCGAGCGGTATTTTCCTCGCGAAATCCCATCACCGGGGCAAGACATGGAGGATCGCAAAGAAAAAATGCCAGCCCATCCCAGCGTCGCTCCTATGACTCATAGCGGCGGGCCAAAGATAAAAACCTAGTATTTTAGGGCGCAGAGGCACGGTTGATGTTTGTTACGTCCGACATCTTCGACATCAAATCGATGTGGCGAGCCAGGAGGATCGGTTGGCGGGAAAACCTGGTGGGCGGCATCGACGTCCACGGCGTGGAATGGCCTGGCTACGAAGTCGCCGCTCGCTTCATGCTGGAAGCCGCCCAACGCTGCGGCTTGGAGGAAATGCACTATGCCGGCTACAATCGGCCTGGCGAGTGGCGGACGCGCGCGATCGCGCCGAAGTCTTTCGAACGTCTCGCCCGGGGATTGCTATCGGGCGCGAAAGACGCAAAGAGTGTTCTCCTCAAATGCCATCGGGAAGCCTTGGGCGCCGACCACAACGTCATATACTTTGGCGGCGTCGCCGGATCCATTCGCCAGCGGCGTGGTTATCCTGGGCCTGTGCCCGTGCCAGGGCCGCCCTGGCGTTTTCACGCCCGCTTCAATTTTCCGATTGAGGAAGATCCGGTCAAGACCGCCAGCGATCTCATGCAATTGTCAGTTGATATGCTCGGTGCGGAATACGGCTATTACTTCGTGCGCGATGCCTTTTGCGGACCAGAGGCGTACATGTGCGGCATCAGCGCTCTGCTGGACGGCGGCGCGCTCACTGACAATGACGCCCATGAAATCGAAAATTGGGCTTGCGCGGTCGGCGAAGGCATTCTGTGGTCTCGCGGCGGTCCGATGCTGCGCGATCTTTTTCAGGTCAACCTGTTGTCAGAGAACCATCACTTCAGGCCCGTAGACGGGGGCCTGGATCTGACCAGATGGATAAGGAGCCAACCTGGACGCGGCGTTGTTCAAGACATCGGGAAGGGGCGCTGGCTGTGGATTTTGACCGACGGCGAAATGGTCGATGTGCGACCGGTGCTTTGCAAGGCCGGCTTCCTATTCTCCTGCCACGACAGGGTCTATCGCGACCTGCCAAATGGTGGGAGACCGGCGGCTTAGGCGACTGGTGGGGCGTGCTGAAAGCCGGCTTCCGCCACGGCGACAACGCGCCGATGGCGGTGATCGAGTTCGTCGACCGCGACCCGGCCGAAAAGGGCAAGGACAGCGGGCCGGTGTTTGCAGGCGCTGAGGACTGAGTTTCTAGCGATAGAGATGTTGGAAAGCCCCGGACAAAAGTTCGGGGCTTTTTGCGTTGAGGGTGGGTGGCTAGAGGTCCGTTAAGGGTGTGATGACATTGAGATCCTGCTGGGAAGGCGTCTCAGCTATTTGATCTGGCCGCCGTGGTAGCCCTTGAACCAAGGCTCAACCTCATGGTCGTTGTCGAACGCCTCCATCAGGTGGGAAAGGGCGTTCATTCGCCGAGGGTTTCTGCCCCACGTTCTCTTCAAACCTTCCACAAAGGAACGCAATTCCGGCCAGCGCATGTAGTGGAACAGATATTCAAAAAGATCGGTCTCCCGCGCCGTTAATGCAGCCGCGATGAGCATCTCAACTATGTATCCCCGATGTGCCGAAGCTAAGCTTACCGCATCAAGGAATGCGATCGCCTCCGGTTCAAGGTCGCCGATGTTATCTCCGTCAGCCGCGCGCTCGGCAGATCGGAGGGCGTCGTTAAATAGGCTTTCAAGCCGCAATTCTTCTTCCATTGTCACGAAGTCCCCGCGCCGCCCGACAGCATTCTGCACCCTAGTTCTTCGCCTACAACTGGACCTTGCGAATGACCGCCATTGGTCGCAATCACCAATCACCCCCCACTTGATCTCCACCGTCATCCCACGGGCGTCCGAAGGACGAACCGGGGGACCCAAGCGACCTGTCCATTCCGTTGATCTTGCTTGGGTTCCCCGATCAAGTCCACGGCTGTCCGGTTCATGCTGGGCCTAACTCAAGAGTGAGTTGTTGTGGATCGAACTGTGGCGGCCTTGGTGGTTTGAGAAGCTGATTGAGGTCTCTTCTGTGCATGAGATTGGCGCGGACGAGTCTTGCGAAGGCCAG
>CAYVHP010000159.1:0-8937 GCA_964451265.1 uncultured Caulobacteraceae bacterium
CGGGGCTGGCCGGTGTGCAGTTGAAGTCGCCGCAGATCAGCGAGGAGGCGGGGCGGGCCAGGGTCTGGTAGGTGCCGGTGGGCTCGACCGCGTCCGGGTGGCGTTCGCGGGAGATCACCTCGTCCTGCGGACCTAGATCGCGCGCGCGCAGGCAGACTTCGCGCCAAGCGGCGTCCTTGGCCACGCCGCATCCGTCGCGAAAAGCGTCCAGGGCCGCGGCGTGGTCTTCCTGATCCCATCCGGCGAGATCGGTGAAACTTAAGGGCGGCGCATAGGGCTGATAGGGGGGCGGGGGAGAAGGCTGCGCCGGCCGGACCTGGGTCGAGGCGGCCGGCGGCGGTGTTGCGGTTGCGACTTGAAGTTTAGGCGCGGGCGGACCGGCGCAGGCCTCAAGGGCCAGGACGGCGCACGTCAGGGCCAGAGCGCGCCACCGACCCCACATGCTCTAGGCCTGGGCGGCTTCGACGCGGACCAGAATCCAGTTCGGGTCGCGGCTGGAAAGCGGGCGCTCGAAGGTCCAAAGCTCGGCGGTGCGGCGGTCGTCGACCGCTTCGCCTTCGGGGCCCTTCGACCGGGTGCGAAACTCGCCCAAGAACCGCACCTTGATGCGGGCGAGGTCATTTTCCGTCTGGGACTCTTCCACATCGGCGCGCACGGGCTGGAGGAATTCGACGGTTTCGCTGCGGCCCTGGGCCTCGCGTTCATCGATGGCGGTCTCAAAACCGGCCATGACCTCGGCAGACACCAGAGGACGCAGAGCGGCGCGGTCGCCCGTGGTGAAGGCGCGCACGATGGATTCATAGGCGGCCCGGGCGTTTTGCAGGAAATGGTCCAGCTCGAACGCCGGGTCGCGGGCGCGCACAGCCGCAAGGCCGCCGAGCGCCACATCGTCCACCGGCGCGCGGCCGGTGATCGCGCCGACCACGGCGGGTCGGCGGGCCAGCTCCGGCTGATCCTCGGGCTGTCGCCCGACCTTGCGGCCCAGCACAGCGTAGAGCTGGTAGAGGACCACGGCGGCCAGGGCGGCGAAGATAAGAAGTTCGAGAACTTGCACGGCTGATCCCGGTTGGCTGCTCTTGCAATATAGGACGCTCAACCCCGTCCGTCAGGCCCCGCCGTTGCGCCTCTATGGCGCACATGTTAGCAGCCCCGCCTTATCGCCGATAAATCCTGGACGGGGGCTTAACACCGTCTACGACGGCGCAAGGGATAATACCATGACTGACGCTGCGCCCGACTTCATCTTTGCGGACCCAGAGCCCGCCCCCCAGCCGCCCGCCATCCGCATTCTGGCGCAGTTTGTTCGCGATCTGTCCTTTGAAAATCCGCGAGCGCCGGATTCGTTGCAGCCCGAAATGGCCCGTCCGCAGATCGAGCTGGGCGTTGAGCTGAACGCGCGCGGTCGCACCGACGCCTTGTTCGAGCTGGATCTCAAGCTGACCATAGTCGCCCAACGCGACGAAGCGGTGGTGTTTCAGCTGGAGCTCGTGTTCGGCGGCCTGTTCCAGATTACCGGCGTGCCCGAAGCGGAACTTGAACAGGTGTTGCTGATCGAGTGTCCGCGCTATCTGTTCCCCTTTGTGCGCCGGATGGTCACCGACCTGACCGCCGACGGCGGTTTCCCGCCGATGATGCTGGAGCCGATCGACTTCGCCGCTGTCTATGTCGCCCGCAAACGGGCCGAAGCGGGGCAGGCGGGCAACGCCTAGGTCGAATTGAAAAATTGGGCTGGGAAGGACTCGGGAAGATTGCCGTGTCACGACAGGTCATCCTCGGGGCGCCTGAAAGGCGAGCCCGAGGACCCAGCAGCGAAGACCTCAACGCGGCGTTTGATACTCGGCGCAGCCGATAGCCCGGAACTGCTGGATCCCCGGACAAATGCTCCGCATTTTCCGCGGATGACTGGGTTTTAATAATCTTGGTCCCGGCTGGCGTCGCGACGCCGGCTACGCAATTCCGCAACCATGATTGGTCCTAAAGGGTGACCAGCCCCTGCTTGAGCCACAAGGCCTTGTCCTTGAGGTTGGCCTGGATGAACGCGGCGTGGGCCGCGCGTTCCTCGTCGGTGGAACGGGGCGCCAATGGGCGCGGGCGGGCGCCATATTGGGTTTGGATCGCCTGGGCGACCGCCGCCTGAACGACTTGCGGCGCCAGCTCCAATCCCCGCTCGCGGCCGCCGCGAAGCTCCAGATAAACCTCGGCCAGAAGGCGGGCGTCAATCAGGGCGCCGTGCTTTTCCCGCTCGGCCAGGGAAATCTTGAAGCGCTTACACAGGGCGTCCAGGGAATTGTACATGCCCGGGAAGCGCTTTTGGGCCAGACCCAGGGTGTCCAGCCAGCGCAGCTCGTGTAAGGGGTCGCGGCCGGCGCGCTCCAGTTCGAAATTGACAAAGCCTCGGTCAAAGCCCGCATTGTGGGCCACAATCACCGCGTCGCCGACAAAGTCGAGAAACGCCTCGCAAACCTCTGGTTCATGGAACCTCTGCTTGTCGGCCAGGAACTTGGCTGACAGGCCGTGCACCCGTTCAGCCTCGATAGGCATGTCGCGGTCGGGGTTGACGTATCGGTGAAAGGTTCGCCCCGTCGGCAGAAGGTCCTGAAGCTCGATACAGGCGATTTCCACCAACCGGTCGCCCCGGCGGGGGTCCAGTCCTGTGGTTTCAGTGTCGAGGACAATCTCTCGGGCCATAGTGTTGTGATGGCGCCGTTCGCCCAGGAAAATCAAGCGCGGCGGCGGGGAGGCGTCCAGCCCGGGGCGGTGACGGTTTGAAGCACCCGGTTCACCTGGGCGCGCGCATCATCGAGGCCCTTTGAGGTGTCTATGACAAAGTCCGCCCGGGCGCGTTTGTCGGCGTCGGGAAGCTGGCGCGCCAGGATCATCGCCAGCTTTTCGGAGCTCATGCCCGGCCGGGCCAGGGCGCGCTGCCGCTGAAGGGGCTCGGGCGCGGAGACTACGACCACCGCGTCAACCTCGTCTTGGGCGCCGACTTCAAACAACAGGGGTATGTCCAGCACCACCACAGCGGCGCCCTCGGCGCGGGCTTGCTGGAGAAATGCGGCGCGTCGGGCGTGGACTAGCGGATGGACGATGGCTTCCAGCCGCTTCAACCCGTCAGGCTCCGCAGCCAGGGCGGCGGACAGGCGCGTTCTGTCCACCTCGCCGTCGCTGACCACGCCCGGAAAGGCCTGCGAGACCGTCGACACAGCCCCTCCCCCTTTGGCGTAGAGAGCGGCCACCTCGGCGTCGGCGTCATAAACGGGAATGTCGGCCTGGCGAAACAGGCCTGCCGTCGTCGACTTGCCCATCCCGATGGATCCGGTCAGGCCGAGCACAATCATAACGGCGTCTCGAGCGCGGCCAGGGCCAGGGTCCGGTAGTTTTCGGGCGGCTGGACGCCAAAGAACGCTTCAAATGAGGGCGCGGCCTGGCCGATCAGCATTTCTAGGCCATCGACCGTCCGCCATCCCGCCCTCCTGGCGTCCGCGAGGAACCCGGGCGCGCCATAGACCATGTCCAGCGCGACGCCTGGTCCGCTGGGACTGGGCCATTGAAGACGTGGACTGGACGTATCGCCAAGACCCATGCTGGTCGCGTTGATGACCACCTCGGTTCCTGAGGGCATCTGGAGATTGGCCCAAGGGCGGCTGTCGACGCCAAACGCCTGGGCCAGGGCCAGGGCCTTTTCGTCGGTGCGATTAGCGATCACGACATGGGTGTTACCTTCGGCGACAAAGGCGGCGACAGCGCCTCGCGCGGCCCCGCTCGCGCCCAGGATTAGGACGCGGCAAGTTTTGGGGTCGAAGGCCGGCGTTTTGATCCTGAAAGCTTCGAGCAGGCCGACACCGTCTGTGTTGCGAGCCTCGACCACGCCGTCCGGCCGGAACAGCAGCACATTGGCTGCGCCGGCGCAGGATGCCGCCTCATTGGCGATGTCGGATAGGGCGAGGGCGTCTTCCTTGTGCGGGATCGTGACATTCACCCCGCGCAGGGTTGCTCCGCCGCGATGTCGCTCAACGAAGTCTTTGAGGTCTGCCGAGGCGACATCAAATGCGTCGTAGGCGGCGTCAATACCCCTGGCCGCGATCCAGGCGCGGTGGACACGGGGGCTTAGCGAGTGGCTGATAGGGTGGCCAATCACCCCTGCGCGCATAGGTTCGGCGCTCATAGCGGCAGCGCACCCTGTAGCCGCAGATAATCCAGGACTTCCAGCAGGGGCAGGCCCAGAACGGCGAAATAGTCTCCCTCGACCCGACTGAACAGTTGCGCGCCCTCGCCCTCCAGCGCATAGGCGCCGACGCAAGACAGGGCGGTCTCAGCGTTTCGCTGCAAATAACCGTCCAAAAAGGCATCGGAAAACGGACGCATGGTCATGGTGGGGCTGGACAGAGTCCGCCAGACGGCCACGCCGTCGCGGGCGATGACCACTGCGCTGTGCAGGCTGTGGCTCTTGCCCCGCATCGTTGTCAGCCTTTGGCGCGCCTGGTCCAGATTTTCGGCCTTGTCGAACAAGGCCCCATTAAATTCCAAGGTCTGATCCGCGCCGATCACCAAACCGGTCCGGCGACGCGAAACCTTGATCGCCTTGGCTTCAGCCAGGGCGTCGGCGGTGTCGCGCGGACCGTGGCCCTCGGCCATCAAGGCCTGTTTGACCGCATGTTCATCCACGCCGGCCGATTGGGTGGTGAACTCCACACCGGCGGCTCTCAGCAGTTGTGCGCGAGCGGCGCTCTTGGACGCCAAGGTGACCTGGGTCGTCATGGCCTATCCCGCCGTCTGGGATTTGCTGCGGGCGGCATTCAGCAGATTGATCACCGCCGCTGCCGTTTCCTCGACTGAGCGGCGGCTGACGTCAATCACCGGCCAGCCCTGACGCTCGAACAGGCGGCGCGCGCGGATGATCTCCTCGCGCACGGAATCGCCTTCGATATAGCTGCTTTCACGCTGCTCATTGAGGCTGAGCAAGCGGTTGCGGCGGATCTGGATCAGCCGGTCCGGCGACAGGATTAGCCCCACAATAATCGGGCGGCGCAGATTGAACAGCTGCGCGGGCGGTTCGGCGCCCGGAACCAGTGGCACATTGGCGGCGCGCACGCCGCGATGGGCCAGATAGATGCAAGTCGGGGTTTTTGACGTGCGGCTGACCCCGACAAGCACCACATCGGCTTGCTCAAGATCGGGGGTCAGCTGGCCGTCATCATGGGCCATGGCGTAGTTGAGCGCCTCGATCCGTTCAAAATAGTCGGCGTCCAGAGCGTGCTGAGCGCCGACCCGGTTGGACAGGGTGGCGCCGAGATAGCGGGCGAGGGTGGACACCAACGGGTCCAGGGCCGCCACACAGGCCAGGTCCAGTTCACGGCAACCGCGCTCCAGGCCCGCCCTCAGTTCCTTGTCGACAATGGTGTGCATCACGACGCCCGGCGCATCCTCAATTTCCCGCAGGACTCGCTCCAGCTGCCGCTCGGAGCGCATCAAGGCGTAGATGTGCTCGATGGGCAGAACATTGTCGAAACGGGCGCAGACCGCCTTGGCCATGGCGTTCAAGGTCTCGCCGGTGGAGTCCGAGACCAAATGAATATGGAAGTAGGTGGCGAAACGCGAGGCGGTGGTCATGGGCTTTGATGTTGCCTTGGCCCCAATTCGGGCCGGGGAATAACGTTAACAAATGTTTAACAAACACCCCGCTGGCGGGGGACGAGCGAACGACAAATTGACCCTGCACGCTTCATGCGGGTTTAGCGGGGACAAGCCGGCGGGTTATCCGCCAAGTTTCCCCGTCGGCCAAGCCTGTGGAACAGATCGCTGCACCGAGCTCGCGTTTTGGGGACGGGCGCCGCTATTCAAAGGGTCTACAGACCCATCAACACGGGATAGCTGAGATTCGCCTCGCTTTTTGCGTCTTGTCCCCGCTGTTCACAGGCCGTGGACGCAGGCATGGGGCGCCGTTTCGCGTGGGATAAGCCTGTTAGTGCAGCGCCGGAACCCGCTCCATCCCCGTTTGTGCGAGCCATACTTCTACCGCCTCAAAAATCTTAATCTTCTATTAAGTATGAAGGGCGCCTTGAGCCGGACCACATAGGCGGACTAAGGAGCAGCGCCATGAGCCCTGTCTCGCCGCCCCGCCTGTTCTCCGTGCTTTCCGGACAGACTACGGACCGGCCGTCCATATGGTCTATGCGCCAGGCCGGTCGGTTCCGGCCGCCATATCGCGCCTTGCGGATCCAGGCGCCCGACGTCATCACCTTTGGCCATAATCTGAAGATGGCGACGGAAGCGATCCTGAAGGCCATAAGCCGTTTCCCGCCGGATGCGGCCATGGTGTGTGCCGATATTTTGCTGATCCCCCGCGCCCTAGCACCAGATGTCTGGTTCGAACGGGGCGAGGTCTCCCGCGACGCCCTAGCACTGGACGCGGGGGCGAGGGCGGCGCAAGGTCTGGCTATTCAGACGCGCAAGTCGATCCTGGGCGCTCCTAATCCCCTGCTGACGAGCGAAGGGGGCCGGGTGTTGGATCGCCAAACTGATGAGCGTCTCAGCCAGCGGGGCGCGGGACCCTGCATCTTCAACCTCGGCAAAGGCATATCGCCGGGCAGGCCTATTAAGCCCGCAGCGCGTACGGCTGAAAGAGTAACACTTTGGAACACTGCCGGATGAGCGACAATGCGTCAAAGCGTCGGCTGGCCGTTGTGCTGCTCAACCTGGGAGGCCCTGATCGGCCGGCCGCCGTGCGTCCGTTCCTGTTCAATCTGTTCTCTGACAGGGCGATTATTGCCTTGCCTGGCCCGGCCAGGCTGGCTGTAGCGGCCCTGGTCTCGGTTTTGCGGGCCAAGAGCGCCAAGGCTAACTATGCGAGACTCGGCGGGGGTTCGCCCCTGAAACCTGAGACGGAAGCCCAGGCCAGGGCGCTTGAGGCCAAGCTTGACCAGATCATGACGAAAACCGAGTCCAGGGTGTTCATCGCCATGCGTTACTGGGAGCCCCTGACTCGGGACGCGGCGGCCCAGGTTGCGGCCTTTGCGCCCGACGAGATCGTGATCTTGCCGCTTTACCCGCAATTTTCCACCACGACCACCGCGTCTTCGCTCAAGGCCTGGCGTGACGCGTATAAGGGACCCGGCCGGGTTCGCACGGTTTGTTGCTATCCGAATCAGGACGCCCTGGTCCGAGGGCATGCCGGGCGGATCCTTGAGGCTTGGCGCGATGCGGGCTCGCCTTGGCCGATTCGTTTGCTGTTCTCCGCGCATGGCCTGCCGCAGTCGGTGGTCGCGAAGGGTGATCCATACCAGGCCCAGGTGGAAGCCACCGCCGTAGCCGTGCTGGAGCGGCTGCGTGCGGACACCGGCCGCGATTGGGACTGGCGGGTTTGTTATCAGAGCCGCGTAGGCCCCATGAAATGGCTGCGCCCTTACACCATCCACGCCATTGAGGACGCCGGGGCGGAAGGCATGGGTGTTTTGATATCGCCCATCGCTTTTGTCTCAGAGCATATCGAGACCTTGGTCGAACTGGATCACGACTACGCGGGCCTTGCTGACCAGGTGGGTTGCCCGGTCTATCTGCGCGCGCCGGCCCTGGGGATAGAGCAAAGCTTTATCGACGGCCTGGGGCAACTGGTGCAAACAGCCCTTGCGGGACCGTGCGCGACCCTGCCGGCCGGCCCATGGCGGTGCGGCGCTGGCTGGAGCGGCTGTCCCCGAGACAAGGACGCGGCGGCATGAACGGGCTGTACGAAGCGATCAGCGGGCAATACGAGCTCATTCGCGGCTTGCACATTATCGCCGTGATCGCCTGGATGGCCGGGCTTTTATATCTGCCGCGCATTTTCGCCTACCACACTCGGGCCACCGCCGGCTCAGAGATGGACCTGACCTTCCAGACCATGGAAGCCAAGCTCATGAGCATCATCATGAACCCGGCGATGGTCATCGCCTGGATCCTGGGGCTGACCCTGATCTATATCCGCACCGCCGCCGGCCATGATCTGGGCCTGGTGCTCAAGCCGTGGATGGTGACCAAGCTGGCGGGGGTTGTATTCCAGACCGGCTGGCACCAATTCCTCTCCAGGAATCGCCAAGCCTTCGCCAAGCACAAGAACACCCACACAGAGCGGTTCTGGCGCATGGTCAACGAACTGCCTTTCCTGGTGGCCGTCGTCATGGTCCTGGCGGTCACTACCGAATTCGGCGGCTGATCGCATCACGGCTAAGAGCGACGCTTGACCTGAAGCCGTGGCTGTGGTTCCGCTGATGCAGGTTCGGTTCGCCGGACTCCCGCCTCTGTAGGACCCCGCGCATGGCGCGGCGCGGTCCGATCCTCCCCCTCCGCGGTTTGGCTTCCAGGCCGCACCTGCATTCGGGCTAATCAGCCCAGTTTTCCAAAGGCCCTCAGGGCCGCCAAACGCCGCCGTTGCGCGGCGAATTATAGAGTCCATTCATGACAGACGATTCCGAAATTCTGATCGACACGACCGCTGAAGAAGCCGGCGACGACGCGGGTCCCTCCGCCATCGCCACCATGGGCCTTCAGCGCATGTCGCTGCAGGAGCTCAAAGAAAAATCCCCTACCGATCTTCTGGCCTTCGCTGAAGCGCTGGAGATCGAAAACGCCAACGCCATGCGCAAGCAGGACATGATGTTCGGCATCCTCAAGGCCCTGGCCGAAGAGGGCGTTGAGATTTCCGGCAGCGGCACCATGGAGGTCTTGCCCGACGGCTTTGGCTTCCTGCGTTCGCCTGAAGCCAACTATTTGTCCGGCCCCGACGACATCTACGTCAGCCCCTCGCAAATCCGCAAATTTGGTCTACGCACCGGCGATTCGGTGGAGGGCGGCGTGCGCGCGCCGCGCGAGGGCGAGCGCTACTTCGCCTTGGTCAAGGTCGACACCATCAATTTTGAGAACCCGGAGAACGTCCGGCACAAGGTGCACTTCGACAACCTCACC
>CAYVHP010000160.1:0-8106 GCA_964451265.1 uncultured Caulobacteraceae bacterium
GACCTGAATCGGCGCGGATGGCGCACGGCGATACAGCAAGTCTCCGCCCGCAGTGTCGATCTCGTCGATCAGGTAGGACGGCGTGCGTGCGCCGCCTTGCTGAAACACCTGAAAACCTGAGGTCAGTTCAAGCAGGGTCACCTCATAGGCGCCCAGCGCGACCGACAGGTCGGGGTCGGCGGGGATGTCGGTCAGGCCGAAGCGGGCGGCCAGATCGCCGATCTTGTGCGAGCCGACCTCCTGGGCCACCCGCACGGCCACGGTGTTGATTGAGCGCGCCAGGGCGTCGGCCAATGTCACCGGACCGACATAGCCGCCGCCGTAGTTTTGCGGCGACCACGGACCCAGGCGCACGGGCGCATCCACCCGCGTGTCGGTGGGCTTCAATCCGATCTCCAGGGCGGCGGCGTAGATGAAGGGTTTGAAGCTGGAGCCCGGCTGGCGACGGGCTTGTGAGGCGCGGTCGAAGGGGCTGTAGCGGTGATCCACGCCGCCGACCAAGGCGCGGATCGCGCCGTCCGGCGCCAGCAGCACCGCCGCAGCCTGCTCTGCGCCCGCCCGTTCGCCCTCGGTGTCCATGACCCTGCGTACGATCTGGGCGGCCGTGGTCTGCAACATCGGATCGACGGTCAGGTGCAGGATCAGGTCCGGCGCCGATTGGCCGACCAGGGGCTGGGCCTGGGCGGCGGCCAAGTCGAGCACATAGCCGTAGTCGCCTTCGTCCTTGTTCTCGGCGACCAATCGCGGGGGGCTGGCCAGGGCTTCGGCCTGTTCGCTCGGGCTGATCCAGCCCTCCTGCAGCATCCGCGCAAGAACCAGGCGCGAACGGGCGATGGCGCCGGGCAGATCGCGCGACGGCGACAGGCGAGACGGCGCCTTGGGCAGCGCCGCCAGCAGGGCCGCTTCTGCGAGGTTCAACTGAGCGGCCGGCTTGCCGAAATAGGTCTGGGCGGCGGCGTCCACCCCATAGGCGTTCGCGCCGAAGAACACTCGGTTCAGATAAAGCTCCAGGACCTCGTCCTTGCTGAGCATCTTCTCCAGACGCCAGGCCAGGACCATCTCCTGGACCTTGCGTTTGAACGTCTGATCGGGCGTCAAAAACAGCGTCTTGGCGATTTGCTGCGTCAGGGTCGAGCCGCCCTGAATGATGGAGCCCGCCGACAGATTGGCCCTGGCCGCGCGCAAGATCCCGAGCAGGTCCACGGGCCCGTGCTTGTAGAACCTACGGTCCTCAGCCGCCAGAAAGGCCCGCGCCACATAGGGCGGCAGGTTTTGCAAGGTCACGCGTTGACCGTGATGGGCGCCGCGCGTGGCGATGATCGCCCCGTTGCGGTCCAAGAAGGTCATGCCCGGCGTGCGGCCGGTCGACCACAGGGTTTGCCGGTCGGGAATGGCCGGGAGGGTCGAGATATAGGTTTTCCAGCCCCAGGCCGCGCCCAAGGCCCCGACCAGCAAGACGATCAACACCGTCAGAATGGCGATCCGCCAAGCCCCGGCGCCAGGGCCGCCGCCCTTGGGGGGGCGGTCGGCCCGGAACGTTTCCACGGGGGGCGTGGGTTCCGGTTCCGGCTGCGGCGGCGGGTTGTCGGGAAAGTGGTCGGTCATGTCCGGTGTTTGTAGCGCGCGCCGGTCCGGTTTAGGAGGGCGTCATGACGGCGCAAAAGCCTTTTTGGCAAACCAAGTCTCTGGAGCAGATGACCGTCCGCGAATGGGAGAGCCTGTGCGACGGCTGCGGCCTGTGCTGCCTGGTGCGTTTTGAGGATGAGGAGAGCGGCGAAATCATTCCGACGCGGGTCGCATGCCGCCTGTTCGATTCCGGCGCCTGTCGCTGCTCCGACTATCCGAACCGCAAGGCCCAGGTGCCCGACTGCATCAAGCTGACGCCCTATAATATCGAGGACCTGCAATGGATGCCGCCCAGCTGCGCCTATCGACGACTGCATGAAGGCAAGCCTCTGCCGCTTTGGCACCCGCTGGTCACCGGCGATCCTGAAAGCGTGCATCGCGCAGGGGTGAGCGTACGTGGCCAGACGGTGTCGGAAGCCACTCTGGCCGATCCTGAAGACGCCATAGACTACCCGGCCTATGACCTGCTGCGCGATAAGAGCGAGGAATGGGAGTTTTAGGTCTGTGCTGGCCGCGCGGCGATTGATGTGGCCCAAATGCCACATGAGTGCTTGCTTTAGCGCGCTGCTAGCCTAACTGATCCAGTTCGTATGGCTTGGCTCCAGAGGGATCCGCTTGGCGCAAGACCCGTATCAGGAACTCGGCGTTGCCAGATCCGCCAGCGCGGACGAGATCAGGCGCGCCTTCAGGAAGCTGGCTAAGCAATATCACCCGGACCAGAACCCCAACGACAAGGCTGCCGAGGAACGGTTCAAACGGATCAGCGCAGCCTTTGACGTGATCGGCGACGAAGACAAGCGCAAGAAGTTTGACCGGGGCGAAATCGACGCTGACGGGCATGACTCCGCGCGCGGGTTTCGGCCGGGCGGCGCGGGCGCCCGGGGCGGGGCAGGACCCGGAGCGGGGTTCGGGGCCGAGTTCGAAGGCGTGGACCTGAACAGCATTTTCGGCGAAATGTTCAGCCACCGCACCACTTCGGGCAACGGCTTCTCCAGTAGTTTTAGCGGTTTTTCGTCGTCATCTTCGCGCGGCCAGGACGTGCGCGCCCAGGTCGAGATCAGCATCGAGGACGCGGTCCAAGGCGCGCGCCGCCGCATCGCCTTTTCAGACGGCCGCACCATCGAGGTGACCATTCCCAAGGGCGCGGCCGAGGGCCAGGTTCTGCGCCTGAAGGGCCAGGGGGGCGCCGGACGGGGCGGTTCCGGAGACGCCCTCATCGATTTGAGCATAGCGCCCCACCCGGTGTTTCGCCGCGAAGGCGACGGCCTGGTGATGGATGTGCCCATTTCCCTGCCCGATGCGGTGCTCGGGGGCAAGGTGGAAGCGCCGACCCCAGACGGACCGGTGACCCTGACCGTGCCTAAGGGCTCCAACTCCGGCGCAGTGCTGCGCCTGAAAGGCCGCGGTCTGCCCAAGGCGGCTGGCGGCAAGCGCGGCGACCTGCTGGCCCGTTTGATGATCGTCCTGCCTGATGTCCCTGATCCGCAACTGGAGGTCTTCGCCGAGGCTTGGCGGCGGGATCGGCCCTATACGCCGCGCCGAAAATCTTGAACGGCGAGGGGCGGCGAATTTCATTTTGCCGGTTTCATTCAGGCCACATTCAGCCACGCTGGCACAGAAGTGGCCCTATGACGCGACCCGCAATCCCGTGTGTAATCCTCGCCCTGGCCGCTTTGGCGGTCGGCGCCGCCCACGCCGACCCGCCCAAACGGGATGGTTGGCGCGATGGTCGTCGCGCGGCGGGTTACGCGCCGGTCGGGCGCAATCAGGGCGTTGCACGCAGTTATGGCGGCTATGATGTCGCGCCCGGTCGCGGCCGCGGTCGCGATTACGTCCCCAGCCCCGCGCCCTACGAGCCCCCGCTGGCGCCCTATTTCTATCAGGCGCGGCCCAATTCCCTCGGCGGCGAGTGGGCGGCCCAGCAGCAGGACGAGGCGCGCCAGGGCGTACGCCAGGGTCGCATCATTCCCCTGTCGCGCGTGGTGCAGAATCTGGAGAGACTGAGGCCCGGGCGGGTGCTGGACGCCGGACTAGAAGCCGGTCCTGACGGCCGGGCCGCTTATCGAGTGCGCTGGGCGGCGAAGGGCGGACAGCGTATCGATTTCATCGTCGACGCGGAAACCGGGGCCGTCATCGGCCGTGGCGCAGAATAGGAATTCACATGCGTATCTTGGTGGTCGAGGACGACCCGGACCTGTCGCGCCAGCTCAAGCAGTCTTTGGCCGACGCCGGCTATGCGGTCGATCATGCCGCCGACGGCGAGGAAGGCCATTATTTGGGCGAAAGCGAGCCCTATGACGCCATCGTTCTAGACCTGGGTCTGCCCAAGATCGACGGCGTGTCAGTGCTCGAGCAATGGCGCCGTGGCGGGATCACGACCCCCGTGCTCATTCTGACCGCCCGCGGCGGCTGGAGCGACAAGGTGGCGGGGTTCGACGCGGGCGCCGACGACTATCTGGCCAAGCCCTTCCATACAGAGGAATTGCTGGCGCGGCTGCGCGCCCTGCTGCGCCGCGCGGCCGGACATTCCTCGCCGGCCCTGGCCTGCGGCGCCCTCAGGCTGGACCCGCGGGCGGCCAGGGCGTCTGTGAACGGCGAGCCCTTGCGCCTGACGTCGCTGGAATATCGCCTGCTGCACTATTTGATGATGCATCAGGGGCGGGTGATCAGCCGCACCGAGCTGGTCGAGCATCTGTACGATCAGGATTTTGACCGCGATTCCAACACAATCGAGGTCTTCGTCGGTCGCCTGCGTAAGAAAATCGGCCAGGACCGTATCGAGACCGTACGCGGGCTGGGCTATCGGCTGGCGCCCCTGGCCGGCGAGGCCAGCGAGGGGTGAGCGTCGACGCGGGTCCGTCATCCTCCGACCCGCCCGCAGCGCCGAGGTCTGGGCGGATAGCGGGGTTTGCGCGGATGCTGGGCCGCAAGGTCGATCCGGGACGCGCCAAGGCGCCTCCATCGCTGGTCGGGCGTCTCATCGGACTGGCTGTGGTCTGGAGTCTGCTGGTGATGCTGGGCGCGGGGCTGGCCCTGACCGCCTTCTTCCGCAACGCTACCCTCAGCCGGTTCGACAAGTCGCTCTATGACATCACCGAGGGCCTTTATGCCGGCACGACGGTGCAGAATGGCGAGGTCGTTGGTCCCCTGTTCACCGACAACCAGGCGCTTCGGGTCTATTCGGGCCGCTATTGGGAGATCGCCGAGGTCGGGCCGAGCGGCGCCCTGCACGTGCTCGTGCCTTCGCGCTCCTTGTGGGACAGCGAACTGAAGGGCCCGCCGGCGGGATCGGTTGGGTTCAAGCCCGGCGACCATCTGGCCTATAATACTGTTGGTCCCGTCGGCGAGCGGCTGCGTGCGGTGGTCCGCACGGTGGCCTTGCCGGGACGGTCCGCGCCGGTGGTCTTCCTGGCTGCGGAAAATCGCGGGCCGATCGACGCGGATTCCCGCAGTTTCGCGGTCACCACGGCGCTGGCTCTGGCCGTGCTGGGCGCAGGACTGGTGGCCGGGGTCGTGATCCAGGTGCGCGTCGGCCTGTTGCCGCTGTTTCGCCTGCGTCGCAACGTGTCTGATGTACGCAAGGGCCGCTCGGAACGGCTCGACGAAAACTATCCTGAGGAGTTGGCGCCCCTGGCCGGTGAACTAAACGCCCTGCTCGCGCATAATCAGGAGGTGGTCGAGCGCCAGCGAACCCATGTGGGCAATCTGGCCCATGCCCTGAAGACTCCTCTGTCGGTGTTGCTGACCGAGGTCGAGCGGCGCGAGGACCCCTTGGCCGAGTTGGTCAAGCGCCAGGCTCAGATCATGCGTGGCCAGGTTGATCACCACTTGCGGCGGGCCAGGGCTGCGGCCCGCGCCCAGGGGCAGGGCGAACGCACGCCGGTCGCTCCGGTGGTGGAGGAGCTGTCGCGCACCCTGGAGCGGATTTTCCAGGACAAGCGTCTGATGATCGACTGGGACGTGGACGAGACCTTGGCGTTTCACGGGGAACGACAGGACCTGCTGGAGATTATCGGCAACATTATGGAGAACGCCGCCAAATGGGGCCGGCGCATGGTGTCGGTGCGCGTGGAGGCGGACGGCCCGAGCCGGCTCCGGGTGACGGTGGAGGATGATGGCCCTGGCCTGCCCGCTGAACGTCGCGGCGAAGTCCTTCAGCGCGGGGCGCGGTTGGATGAGTCAGCGCCGGGGTCGGGTCTGGGACTGTCTATCGTGGAAGAATTGGCCAAGGCCTACGGTGGATCAATCGAGCTGGCGCAAGCCTCGCTCGGCGGGTTGCGTGTCGATATTGTTTTGCCCTGCGTGGAGGCCTAGAGAACTGCGGTTTTTTGCGAACAATTAACTGTCTTCCTTCAATATTCTAAACGGCTCGTCCAGCTCGGCAACGGCGCCGGACGGCCCTTGAAGGAACACCATGGCCGCCTTGTCTCTTGATCGCGCCGGTATTGTGCGGGCTTTGATTGAAGCGGCGCCGGACTCGGCTATACGCAGCCTCGAACTGGCCTTGGGCGGCGACATATTTGGCGGCTCGCTGTCGGCGGTCAAAACCATCGTCGATACCGAGGTTCACGACCGGGCGGTGCGCGATGCGGTGTTTGACCCGATCCTCCCTTTGTTCGCCCAGCGCACAGATGGGTTCGACCAGCTGTTGTTCCCCCGCGCGGCCCTCAGTCAAATCTGGCGTGCGTTAAAAACGGTTCGGCCTGCCGAGTGCGCCGCCGCCGCTTCGGCCCCTTTTCGCCGGGTTGAGGGCGAGCTGTCGCCTCCGATTTACGACGAATTGTGCGAGATGACCGCCGCCCATCTGCGCGACAAGGATGGCGAGTTCGCCGCCGTGGTCGATCTGCTGACCGCGTTTCGACCCGGCGCGCCAAGCGAATTGGCCGCGTGTCTGGAGCTGTCGCCTATCGCTCGCGACGCCGTGCGCCAACTGCCAGGCTGGTTGGCGCGTATGACCGACGAGCGGCGCGCCACGGCCCGTCTCATGTACAAGGATGCTGTGGCCCTGTCCGACGACGCGGGACCCCGTTTGATGGAAATCCTGTTCGCGCGCATGTCTGAGCCGTGGGCGATCCTGCGTGTGATGTCGGCCGTTATGTTAAAGCCGGATGATCGCTACGCCGCCGCCTCAGAGTTGGCCGATTTCGGTGATCGTTTGTTGCGCGCCATTGATCGACGACTCGAGCAGCTCAAAAGCTTTGACTACGCGGGCGGCGCGGTTGCGGGAGAGGAAGCCGCCCGCACCTTGCGTATAGCCGGCGCCATCTCGGAAGAATTCGAACAATCGCTGACCATGACCCGCGATGGTCCTTGGGGCGTTCGGCTGGCCAAGCAAAAGCAGGCCCTGGCCGCCTCGGCGGAAGGGCATCTGCGCAAGGTCGAAAAGGCCGTGATGGAGGCCCTGCCCATGCAACCGGTTCGCATCGGCGGACGCACTGTGCGCGCGGAGCCTCGTCTGTCGTCGCCGCCGGACCGTGTCGCCGTGGAGAAAGCCAAGGCTCTGCTGGCCTATTTCGCGGGGGTGCGGGCCGCCGCCGCACAAGGCGGCTATGGC
Source organism: uncultured Caulobacteraceae bacterium (assembly GCA_964451265.1). Classification (GTDB taxonomy): domain Bacteria; phylum Pseudomonadota; class Alphaproteobacteria; order Caulobacterales; family Caulobacteraceae; genus BOG-938. The sequence continues at coordinate 7,181 of CAYVHP010000160.1, forward strand.
TCCGCGCGGGCCAAGGTGGGCGAAGACGTGGCCCACAGCCTGGACGGTTATGTGGAAGAACTCCTGGCCACCCTGCGCGCGCCTGAGAAGGGTGATATGGACAACGCGTCCTTGTTCCTGGAAACCGCCGCAGACTTTGCAGCCATGGTCCACGATGACCAGACCGCCCAGATCATTCGCCGCCGCGCCGCCGCCGCCTGAACTGCGATAGTCTCAAGTTGCGCCAACAAAGGCGCCCGGTCAGTGCAAAGCCTCTGGCTAGACGCTCCATTCGCGCCTATTTGCTCACGATCCAAGTGGTCGGGTCGTAAGTCTGAATGCCGCTGCTGCCGAAATCCAGGAAAGCCCGCCGTCGTCTGCTGGTGGTGGGGATCGCCGCGCCGATCCTGGCCTTGGCGGTTGGCTTGACCCTCTACGCCATGCGCGACGCAGTGGTGTTCTTCTATGGACCCAGCCAGGCGCGCGCCGAGCATGTGGCGGCGGGCAAGCTGGTTCGCCTGGGCGGCCTGGTCCAACGGGGCAGCGTCGCCAAGGGGGCCAATGGCGAGGTTCGCTTTGGCATCACCGACAACGTCCAGACGGTTCCCATCCGCTACCAAGGCCAATTGCCCGACCTGTTCCGCGAGGGCCAGGGAGTCGTGGCCCAGGGCGCGTTCGACGACGCGGGGGTATTCCAGGCGCGCGAAATTCTGGCCAAACACGATGAGAAGTACATGCCCAAGGAAGTGGTCGATTCCCTGAAGAAGGCGGGTCAGTGGCGTCAGAGCGCCCCTGCGCCTAAGGCGACCGGCGCATGATCGCCGAGCTCGGCGCCTTCGCCCTGATGCTGGCCCTGGCCCTGTCGGGGGGGCGGGGGGGGCGGGCCGCCCCCCGGCGGGGCCGCGCCCCGCCCCCCGCGCCCCGCGGCCGGGGCGGCGGGGGGCGCG
>CAYVHP010000161.1:0-3857 GCA_964451265.1 uncultured Caulobacteraceae bacterium
AAAGTCGAAAGCGCGCCGGACAATTCGATCATTCGCTTGACCTATTCGGCGCACGATCCGGAAACCGCGACCATGGTCCTGAGCAAGATCGTGGAGACCTATATCAGCTACCGCAAATCCGTATTGATCGACGGCGCCCAACCGGCCACCGCCGAGCAACGGGGCGTGCTGGAGCAGAGGCTGGCCTCTGCTGACAATCTGTTGCAGACCTTCATGAGCGACAATCAGATCGGAGATTTCGACTCCGAGAAGACCTCGCTCTCGACCCTTCGCGCGTCCCTGGTGGATGAGAACTTTCGCGTCCAAGCGCGATTGAGCGAGATTGGCGGCCGGCTGGGCGAGGTGGCGCGTCAGGTGGCGACGGTCTCTCCGGAAATCGGCCTCTATCACGACACCAACGCCGTCCCGACCGACAAGCTGTTGCAGTTGAAGATGGACCGGCAGGATTTGCTGAGCCGCTATAAGCCTGACGCCGAGCCGGTGAAGGATCTGGACCGAAAGATCGCACAGCTGCAGGGCATGATTTCAACGGGCCAGGCCGACAGCCCAGGCGCGCGGCGCAACGGACCCAATCCCGTTTTCCAGGCTGTGCAGACCGAAAAACTGCAGCTCACCGCTGAGGCCGCCTCCCTGCGCCAACGCGGCGCGGCCCTGGTGAGCCAAATCCAGGACGTGAACAACCAACAGCTGCGACTTTCCGCCCTGGAGCCGCGTTACCGGGAACTGGTGCGTGATCGGGACGTGTTGGCGGACAACGTCAAGAGTCTGGCGTCAAAGGCAGAGGAAGATCAGACACAACAGGCCATTGCTCAAAAGACCAACGACAACATCCGGGTTGTCGAACCTGCGGTGGCGGACATTCATGGTAAGAGCCTGAGGCGACCGGTGCTGATCTTGTCGTTCGTCTTTGCTCTGATTTGTGCACTGTGTGCGGGCCTGCTGGGCGTGTTCGCGCGGCCCGGCGTGAGTGGCCCGTCAGCGGCGGCGCACACCTTGGACCTCCCAGTCCTAGCTACGGCGCAGTTCAAGCCGCGTACGAGATAGGATCAGTGATCGCCGGGTTTTCGGCCTTCCACCGCGATTTGGTCGGGCGTGCGCGGCAGGGCGTCCAAAGTCAGGTAGCCCCGCCCCTTGGTGTCGAGCGTCGCGAAACGCCGGTCAGCGGCGGCCAGGAATTCGGCCAAGGTAATCTTGCCGTCGAAATCTGCGTCGGTGCTGGCCACAGGTTCGGTGGCGTTCAACAGACTATAGGCGGAGGCGCCTAGTACGCTCAGACGAGCGGTCGAGTTGCCCCGAGCGTTTTCGGGGGAGGGGCGAGCGCCGAGGATCTCGCCGATACCCTGGTCGTTGCTATCGGGTGCGGGGGGGGTAACCACCCGGGGCTGTTCCAGCACGGACAGGATCTCAGGCGCCACCTTTCGTTCGTAGTCATCCACTTCAAAGCTATCGATCAGCCCGTCGTGGTTGGTGTCCAGGATATGGAAAAAGGCCTCGAAGTCGGCTCGAAATTCCTCGCGCGTGATGCGTCCGTCATGGTCGCGGTCGACTTGGGCGAACCACTTAACGACGGGGTAGGGCTCGCCGGGCGCCGCGCGGAACGGCTGGCCTGCCGGGCTGAGGAATATCGTCGGCCTAGGTCGATCAGGATGGCTGGGCGCGCGGTAGGGCTGGTCTTGATCGGATGCGCAGCCGGCTAAGGCGAGCGCTGTAAGGACAAGAGCAGCGGTGTAAATTCGCGGTGCGGTCATGCAGCAGCCTTGCATTGATCGATAGCTCATTATTGACCCCGCCTATCAGGGCTAAAGCGTGGCGGAAAGTCTCTTGCTGGGCCGTTGTAAATGACGCGGGCCGCAAATTCGCCTTCGATTCCCACCACCGTCAAACCCATCTAGGCTCAGCCCATAAAAAACCGGCGATTCGGCAAATGGTGGATCTCGCGTCCGAGATGGCGCAGCTTTGGACGTCCCTCGGCCCGCCGATCCCGGGCTACGGGCGCGTCATTTCTTTCGTCTCCGCGACGTCGGGCGAAGGCGTGTCTACGATTGCCCGCGAGTTCGCCGCCTTTGCCGCTGAACGGGTCAAACGCAATGTATGGCTGGTGGAGCTGGGCGTGCCAGCCACATCCCAGGCCCGCGCCTTTGTTGAAGACCGGATGCGATACGGTCCGCTGGGGCGCGAAGCCGCCGGATCGCCCGACGGCTCGGCGTTTTTCGTGGTGCAACCCGCTATGCGCGGTCCGGACGGGCGGCCCTGGCCCAACGGCCGCTACCTGGCCGCCCACCGGGTGGGCGAGCGGCGGCTCTGGTTGACGCGTTTCCGGCGCGAGTTGATGCGGCCTGGGCAAACGGCGCGGGTGGTTCCGTCGGGGGACTACTGGTCGGCCCTGCGCAAACACGCCGACCTGGTTGTCATTGATGCTCCGGCGGCGTCTCAGTCCCAGGCAGCGATGATCGTCGCCCCGTTCGCGGACATCACGGTATTGGTCGTAGCGGCGGATAAGGGGGATGCGGGCAGGGCCAACCTGCTGAAAGACTCCATCATCGCGGCGGGAGGGCGCTGCGCGGGCGTGGTGTTTAACCGCACAACCGCCGAACCGGCCGGATTTCTAAGGACGCGATTGCCTTGACCTTCGCCGCGCCCTGGGACCAAGACCAGAGTGCCCCGGCGGCGCGATTCAAGGCTGTGGACGCCCTGGTGTTCGCCCTGTGCGTCGTGATGATGCTGATCTACAGCCAGGGCTGGCTGAGCCCGTTTTTTGGCGCGGCGGCGGACGAGAACGCCTCGGGCGCGATCCGGGCCATGTATTTTCCGGCCTATGCCGCAGCCCTTGCGGTTGTGGGACTGACGTTGAACGACAGCGTTCGGGCCATGCTGCGCCAGCCGGCGCTGATCCTGATCTTGTGCATCGCCGGGCTGTCGATCCTGTGGTCCGTGGCGCCCGACCAGACGAGCCGACGGATCGTGGCGATCATGTTCACATCCCTTGGCGGGGTGGCCCTGGGCGCGCGCTATCGCTGGAGCCAGATGACCGAGGTGCTCGCGACCAGTTTCGCGATCCTTGCCGTGCTGTCTTTCTTGGCCGGGGCTTTCGTTCCCTCGATTGGGCGCATGGCTACCATTTTTCCCGGAGCCTGGCGGGGGTTGTGGGAGGAAAAGAACGCCCTGGGCGGCAATATGACCATAGGATTCGTAGTGTTCGCGGCCGCGGCGATGATGGAGCCTCGCCGACGGTTAATGTGGTGGGGCTTCGCCGGTCTGGCCCTGGTTCTGGTGCTGCTATCCACATCCAAGACGTCCCTGGTTTCCTTGCTGCTGGGCATATCGGCCATCGCGTTTGTCGCCCTGGCGCGGCGTGGGCCGATCATGGGGGTGATCTCCAGTTTCGGGGCGGTTGTGGCGATCTTCTCGCTCCTGGGGTTTTTGTTCTTCGCTGCGGATGTCGCCTTCGCGGTGCTGGGCAAGGACGCGACCTTGACGGGCCGGACCAACATCTGGGCCGGAGTAATGTATGAAATCCACAAACGGCCTCTGCTGGGCTACGGCTATGGCGCAGTTTGGGACGACAGGACCGGCTGGGGACCGGTCTATTGGATCACCAAGATCGCCGGCTTTCGCGCCGCCCACGCGCACAACAGTTGGCTGGAGCAGTGGCTGGACCTGGGCCTTGTGGGACTGTGCGCCTGGTCGCTTTATTTCGCGCAAACCCTGGTTTTGGCCGTCGTCGCGGTTTACCGGGTCAAGGGCGCTTATCTCGCCCTGCCGTTCATTCTGGTCTTCGGCCTTGTGACCCTGACCGAGAGCATAGCCCTGGTCTACAACGACTTCCGATGGGTGATGTTCGTGGCTGTGTCCGTCAA
>CAYVHP010000162.1:0-14499 GCA_964451265.1 uncultured Caulobacteraceae bacterium
TCGGCGTCCAGGTGGTTGGTCGGCTCGTCCAGCAACAGCATGTCGGGCTTGGACAGCAGCAGCCGGGCCAAGGCGATGCGGCGCTTTTCGCCGCCGGACAGATTGTCCACCGGCCAATCGGCGGGCGGGCAGCGCAGGGCGTCCATGGCCATCTCGATGCGGCTGTCGATGTCCCACATGTCGCCGGCGTCGATCTGTTCCTGGAGGGTGTTCATCTCCTCCATCAGCTCGTCCGAATAGTCCTCGCCCAGCTTGGCGGCGATGTCGTTGTAGCGGTCGAGGATCTTCTTTTCCTCGCACTGGGAGACGACGTTACCCCACACGTCCAGCGCCTCATCCAGGTGCGGCTCCTGCGAGAGGTAGCCCCGCTTGATGCCGTCGGCCGCCTTGGCCTCGCCCTGAAATTCAGTGTCGATGCCCGACATGATCTTGAGCAGGGTCGACTTACCCGAGCCGTTGACCCCCACCACGCCGATCTTGGCGTCCGGATAGAACGACAGCCAGATGTTCTCGAACACCTTCTTGCCGCCGGGATAGGCCTTGGTCAGGCCCTGCATCTGGAAAATGAACTGTGCGGCCATGGGGCGGCGCCTCGAACTGAACGGTGACGGGAGTTGGGCGCTGAGATAGCGGCGACCGAGGCGCGAAGCAACGGCCTGCCGGCCTGCGCGTCATGCGGGCGGGGCATAAGGGGTGGCGATATTTTCCGAACCCACCCTAAAAACATGTGGTAAGCGGGCGTTCGCCTCCGGCGCGCCGGGGCGCAATGCGGCGAGTATTTTGGGAGGCGAGCATGCTGGATATCGGCGAGCTGACGCGAACCGAAATGGTCTCCCTGAGGGCCGGCCTGTCCGGCGCCTCGGCGGATCAGACCGCGCACCTGCTCGACACCACCATGCTGTATGGGCCGCGCAGCGGCGGGGTGAAGCGCTATCTGCTGGCCAAGCATGCCTGGCTCGCTGCCGAGCGTCCATACCTGCGCCATTCCCTGGTGGTGCCCGGCCGGGCGACCCGCGCCAACGCCGACGGACTGGTCACCATCTCCGCCCCGCCCATTCCCTTCGGCGACGGCTATCGCTGCCCGACGTCCCTGCGCAAATGGACGCGCATCCTGGCCCATATGCGCCCCAGCCTGTTTGAGGTGGGCGACACCTATGTGCCGGGTCACGCGGCGCTGGACGCGGCCGAGGCGCTGGGCGTTCCCGCCGTCGCCTTCTGCCATTCCGACCCCGCGGCCCTGGCCGCCCTGCATTTCGGCGAATGGGCCGCCGCCCCGGCGCAAAAGCGGGTGGCCAAATTTTATAGCCGCTGCGATCAGGTGATCGCCCCCAGCCGGTATATCGCCGGACGCCTCGCCGAAGCGGGCGTGAACAAGGTGTCGGTTCAGCCGCTGGGCGTGGACCTGGACCTGTTCCACCCCAGCCGCGCGGACCGCGAGACCGTGCGCAGCGACCTGGGCCTCGGGCCCAAGACGCGCCTTCTGGTGTTCGCCGGACGGCCCGCCCGGGAAAAGAACCTGGAGACCCTGCTCGAAGCGCTGGACCTGTTAGGCGAGGACTATCGCCTGATGATGATCGCCGCCGGCGCCTATCTGAAGCCTCACCCCCAGGTGATCGGCCTGGACTATGTGCGCGACCCGCGCCAGCTGGCCCGCCTGATCGCCAGTTGCGACGCCTTCGTGCACGCCAATGATCAGGAGCCGTTCGGCCTGGTGGTGCTGGAAGCCCTGGCCTCCGGGGTTCCCGTGGTGGGTCCCAGCACCGGCGGCGTCGGGGAGCTGATCGACAATTCCGTCGGCCAGGTAGCCGAACGCGCCAACGCCCAAGGCATGGCGGACGCCATCGACGCCCTGTTCGCGCGCGATCTGAACGCGATCTCCCAAGCCGCTCGCCAAAGGGCGGAGGATCGCCATGGCTGGGGCCGAACCTTCGAAAGCCTCATGCGGACTTACGGCGAACTGACCGGCCTGAACCTGGACGCCCCCGCCGCCTTCGCCCATTGACCTGACGTCAAGGTTTTTGCGGCACCATGGCGCTTCCTCGCGGCCAAAAGGCTGCTTCAGTTGCGCAAAAAGCGTCATGGCCAAGGCACAATTCCACCGCAACCAGAAGGTCTGGGTCGACAGCGTCGGCGCCTGGGCCACGGTCGAACGCATTGTTCCCACCTGGGCGCGCGGCTTCGATGAACCGATCCGCATCACCTACGACCTGGGCCTCGGCCGGGAATTTCACGCCCATGAGCTGAGACCCGAAGACGGCGTGGCCGAACCCGAGGACAGCGCTGCAGGCGGCGCGGCCTGGCGGCTGATGCGGGCGCGCAACAAGTGGCAGCAGCCGGACGACTGCGCCCACCATCCCTTCCCGGGCACCTTCCCGGTTGTGGTCACCGACAACGCCGACTGGGGCGGCTGGCGCGTGCCCGGCGCTGAATATGACCGCGACCCGCGCCGCATCGAATTCCAGGCCCGCCTGATCGCCGAGGCGCCCCGATTGCTCAAGTTCGCGCGCGCCCTGCACGCCTTCATCGGCGAAACGCCGGAGGACGCGCCCGCCGAGCTTCAGGCCATGTCCGAAGCCTGCGGCCAGATCATCCGCCGCATCGAGGAATGCCCTGCGGCTCCCGATGAGGCGCATGGCGCAGCGGCAGAGGCCCAGGCGAGCTAAGACGAATCGGTTTGTAGGGCGTGGGGGTCCTGCTCGCAAAGCGAATAGGAAATTGAACCACGAAGCTCACGAAGAACACGAAGATCAAAAAAGCCCCGTCATCCTCGGGATGGGCGAAGCCCAGGCCCGAGGACCCAGCCGCTCCAGGCTTTAAGCCGGGCGACAGAATGCGCGTTCAGGTCTTCGCTGCTGGGTCCTTGGGCTCGCCTTTCAGGCGCCCCAAGGATGACATGTCTAGATGAGCGCCTTAAACCACGGCTCCAGCCGCCGCAGGGCTTCACGCACCTCCTCGGTGGATACGGCGAAGCTGAAGCGGATGAAATGACCGCCTTCGACCGGATCAAAATCAATCCCCGGCGCGGCGGCGACTCCTGTTTCCAGCAGCAGCCGCTCGCAGAACGCCAGGCTGTCGTGCGTCAGATGGGCGATGTCGGCATAGATGTAGAAAGCGCCGTCCGGCGGAGCGATGGCGCTGAGACCCAGGGCCGGCAGAGCCTGCAGCATTAGCTCGCGGTTGGCTCGGTAAACGGTCAGATGGCCCTGGAGTTCCTCGCGGCAATCCATGGCCGCCAGCCCGGCGTGCTGGGACAGCACCGGCGGCGTCAGGAACATATTGGCCACATAGGCGCGCGCGCGATGCACCTCATCGCGCGGAACCACCAGCCAGCCCAGCCGCCAGCCGACCATGTTGAAGTATTTGGAGAAGCTGTTGATCACCAGGGCGCGCGGCTCGAACTGCAGCATGGAGGCTGTGGGCTCGCCGTAGGTCAGGCCGTGATAGGTCTCGTCTGAAATGATGCGCGCGCCGATATGTCGGCACACGGCGGCGATCAGCTCAAGTTCGGCGGCGTCAATGATCGAGCCGGTGGGGTTGGCCGGGCTGGCGACAATCACGCCGGCCGGCGGCGGATCCAGCGCTTGGAGGGCGGCGGCGGTGAGTTGGAAGCGCTCATCGGGTCCGCAGGCGATCTCCACGGGGACCATGTGCAGGGCCTTGAGCACATTGCGGTAGGCCACATAGCCCGGCCGAGCCAGGGCCACCCGGTCGCCCGGCGAGAAGGTCGAGGCCAGGGCCAGCACCAGGGCCGGCGAGGCGCCGCACGTCAGCACAACCTGCTCGGGGTCGACTTCAACCCCATATTGCTCGTCGTATGCGCGGGCTATGCGGGTCCTAAGGTCCGGGCTCTCCCAATAGCCCATGGCCTCGCTGTCCAGCACCCGGTGCGCGGCCGTGATCGCCGCCTTGGGCGCCCCGCCGGAGGGCTGGCCATATTCCATATGGATGATCGAACGGCCCTGCGCCTGCAGCCGATAGGCCAGGCGCCCGATGGACACAGCGTGAAACGGATCGATCTCAGCGGACATGGGCCGGGTGGTAACGGCAAACCGCGCTAAACGCCATTGGCGGACTGGCGCCCGGCCATTTCCGGCGCCAAGTAGAGAGCTCGCCGCCCCAGCCGAGTTTCCGCCATGCGCACCGACGTTCCCCAGCCCATCCGCCTTGCCGACTACAAGCCGCCGGCTTTCCTGGTCGAGACCATCGATATGGACTTCGCGCTGGAGCCCGGCGCCACGCGGGTGAGCGCCAGGCTGGCGATCAAGCGCAACGGGGAACACGCCGAGCCGCTGGTTCTAGATGGCATGCGGTTGAAACTGGTTTCCCTGGCCTTGGACGGCCAAGCGCTGGACCCGGCGCGCTACACGGTCACTGCCGAACACCTGACCATCCCCAATACGCCCGACGCCTTCGTGCTGGACACCGAGGTGGAGATCAGCCCCCAGGCCAATACCTTCCTGGAAGGGCTCTACATGTCCGGCGGTCGCTTCTGCACCCAGTGCGAGGCGGAGGGCTTTCGCAAGATCACCTATTTCCCCGACCGGCCTGACGTGCTGTCACGCTTTTCCGTGCGGATGGAGGCGGACAAGGCGGCGTTTCCGCGTCTGTTGTCCAACGGCAACCTGATCGAGGCCGGCGATCTGGCGGGCGGGCGCCACTTCGCCCGCTGGCGCGATCCCTTCCCCAAGCCCTGCTATCTGTTCGCGTTGGTGGCCGGGGAACTGGACGAGTTAGTCGACGACTTCACCACCATGACCGGGCGCAAGATCGACCTGCGCATCTATGTCGACCCGGGACAGTCAAGCCGGGCGGTCTACGCCATGGACGCCCTGAAGCGCTCCATGCGCTGGGACGAGGAGGCGTTCGGGCGCGAGTACGACCTGGACCTGTTCATGATCGTGGCCGTGCGCGACTTCAATTTCGGGGCGATGGAGAACAAGGGACTGAACGTGTTCAACTCCTCGCTTCTGCTGGCCGATGAAGCGACGGCCACCGACTTTGACTATGAGCGGATCGAGAGTGTCATCGCCCACGAGTATTTCCACAACTGGACCGGCGACCGGATCACCTGCCGCGACTGGTTCCAACTGTGCCTGAAAGAGGGCCTGACCGTCTTTCGCGACCAAAGCTTTTCCGCCGACCAGCGCGGCGCGGCGGTGCAGCGGATCAAGGATGTGCGGGCCCTGCGCGGCCGCCAGTTCGCCGAAGACGCCGGCCCCATGGCCCACCCCGTGCGTCCGTCCAGCTTCATCAAGATCGACAACTTCTACACGGCCACGGTCTACGACAAGGGCGCGGAAGTCATCCGTATGCTGAAGACCCTGCTCGGGGCCGAGACCTTCCGTGCGGGCATGGATCTGTATTTCGAGCGCCACGACGGCGAGGCCACCACGGTGGAGGCCTTCGTCGCCTGTTTCGCCGACGCCTCGGGCCGCGACCTAACCGACTTCTTCGGCTGGTATGAACAGGCCGGCACGCCCACGGTAAAGATGGACGCCGCCTATGACGCCCAGGCCAAGGCGCTGGACCTGACCTTCACCCAATCTACCGCGCCCACTCCCGGCCAACCGGACAAGCACCCCCTGCCCATTCCGGTGCGGCTAGGCCTGCTCGACAGCGACGGCAAAACCCTGGCCTTCAAGGCGCCTGGCGCCCCGGTGGCGGATACCGAGGCCCTGATCGTGCTGCGCCAGGCCCAGACCCAGGTGCGGCTGGAAGGGGTGCATAGCGCGCCTGTGGTCTCGGCCCTGCGGTCCTTCTCCGCCCCGGTCAAGCTGAGCTCCAATGCGCCGGACGGAGACGGCTATGTTCTGCTGGCGTCAGACCCGGACCTGTTCAATCGCTGGGAAGCGGGCCAGGAGCTGGCGGCCAAGCTGATGCTGGAGCGCGCGGCCGGACGTCCCGACGAAGCCGGTGAGGCCGCCTTCACGGCCGCCCTGTCGCGCGCCTTGGCCGACCAGTCGGCTGAAGATGCGTTCAAGGCCTTGCTCATCGCCCTGCCCGGCGAACAGGACCTGTCGCTCAGGTCTCAGCCGGCTGATCCCGCTGCGATCCACGCCGCGCGCGACGCCCTGCGCGCCCGCATGGCCCAGGGCCTGGGCGAGGCTCTGAGCGCGCTGCACAGCGACCTCGGCGCCGAAGCGGCCTTTGCGCCCGACGCCGCGAGCGCCGGCCGACGGGCCCTATGCAACGCCAGCCTCAGCCTGCTGGCCGCAGCGCCGTCGACTGACGTGGCCAAGCGCGCCGCCGACCACTACTACAACGCCACAAACATGACCGACGCCATGGGCGGGCTGAGCGCCCTGATGCTGCTCGGCGGCGAGCCCTTCGACCGGGCCCTGGCGCATTTCTATGACCGCTGGCAGGCCGAGCCCCTGGTGATCGATAAGTGGTTCTCGATCCAGGCGGTCAATCCGGGCCCCGACGCCTTGGATCGCGTGCGCGCTCTGATGACGCACCCGGCCTTCGACGCCAAGAACCCCAACCGCCTGCGCGCCCTGGTGGCGAGCTTTTCCTCCGGCAATCCGGCCCGGTTCCACGATCCGAGCGGCGCGGGCTACGCCTTCCTGGCCGATCAGATCCTGATGGTCGACGCCTTCAACCCCATGGTGGCGGCCCGTTTGCTGGAGCCGCTGGGCGCCTGGCTGCGCTTTAAGCCCGAATTGGCCGAGTTGATGCTGGCCCAGCTTCGGCGGATCGCCGCGGCCCCGGGCCTGTCCAAGAACGTGCACGAACTGGCCGGCAAGGCCATCGGCTAACAGGAACATCGCCGAGCCGCCTTTCGAAGACTCGCCCCGCCGCGTAGGATTCCTGTTTACGGGCGAATCACGAAGGAGCGGGCGTGGCTGTCCGCGTACAGGGCGACGCAGGTCAATCGAGAGGCGGCGCGCAAAGCCTCGACGGCGCGGGCCGGCCGGACCGCGCCCTCAGCGCGCCCCTTCCGTCCGGCGTCCGCATTACCCTGTTCTCCTGCCTGCTGCTTCTGGCGCTGTACGTGCTGTACATCACCATGCGCCTGTACAATCAGCCGCCGCATGCCGCCGCCACGGCTGCGGCCACGGCGCAAAGCACCCTGGCGGCGGGCCAAGCCGACAAGACCATCGCGACCCTGCGCGCGGCGCTCATGGCCGCCGCCGAAGCACACAATCGGCTGGGCGGGCAGCCGCTGGACGCGGCAGAAACCGGCCTGGCCGCCGCCGAGGGCGCGGCGCAGGCTGTGGCCTTGTCCGGCGACGACGAGGTGCTGGCCGCCGCCGGCCGCGTGGGCGCCGACTCGCCGGCTTGGCGTGAGGCGGCTCAGGCCATGCGGAAGGCCGGTCGCACCTTTTGGACCGGGACCGTGGCGCACGGCGGAAAGGCCTATTATGCGGGCGTCATGGGTCCGCCCGGCACGGGTCCGGCGGGCGAAGGCCGGCTCTACGTTATAGCGGCCGGCGATCCGGCCAAGCTGGCGCCGGGCGCCGGAAGCTCCGTCGCCCTGGCTGCTGCGGTGGCCACGCCGGATGGGCGCATCCTCGGGTTGGCAGGGCCGGACGCCGCAGCCCGCGCGGCGAGTCTGTCGGACGCCTTTTCAGTGACCCCAGCCGATATGAGCGCCGGGGGAGACGGCATTGCGATGGCGCGCGGGTCACTGGCCGGACTGGGACCGGTGCTGGTCGCGGTGCGCCCGATCGCCGATGGGGCGCTGGTATCCGTCGTCGCCATGCCCGCCCCGCCCATCCTATCGGCAGACGCCCAGGCTCAAGGCGGATATCTGTTCATGCTCATCGCGCCCCTGGCGGCGGGCTGCGCCCTTGCGATTCTGCTGGTGCGGCAAAGCCGCCGGACCCAGGCCGCGCAGCAGGCCATGGCCATCAGCGAGGAACGGTTCCGCCTGGCGGTTGAAGCGGCGCGCTGCGGCATCTGGGAATGGGACCTGAAGTCAGATCAGGTCTTTATGTCCGACGTGACGGGCGTGATCCTCGGATGGGGCGGCGGCGGCGTGGCGACCGGTGACGAAGTTCTAGGGCGCATCTCCGCCGACCACCGCGAGCGGGTGCGTCAATCGCTGATCGCGGCCTCGGTCTACGGCGCCTTCGACGTTTCCTTCCGCGTGCCTGATCGACACGGCAAGTCCGCCTGGGTCGATGCGCGCGGCCAGGCCTTGGGACCGCAGGACGCGGGCGGCTACAGCACCATCATCGGCGTGGCGTTCGACGTGACCGAAGAACGCATTTCTCAGGCCCGCGCCCAGGCCGCCGAAACGCGCCTCAGAGACGCCATCGAAAGCGTGTCCGAGGCCTTTGTCCTGTGGGATCGGGCCGGGCGCTTGGTCATGTGCAATCGAAACTACCGCGACGTCTTCTCCCTGGAGCCGCGCCTGCTCAAGCCCGGCGCGCCACGCGAAACGGTGGAGCGTTGCGCAAAGCTGGCGATCAAGCGGGAGATGCCCGACCTAGCGGCCGGCAAGGGTATGTTCGAAGCCGAGCTGAACGACGGGCGCTGGATTCAGATCTGTTCGCGGCCCACCGCCGACGGCGGCTTGGTGACGACGGCGGCCGACATCACGGCGATCAAACAGCAGGAAGAAGCCCGCAGGCTCAATGAGGAGGCCTTGCAGAGGGCCGTCAACGGCCTGGAGACCAGCCAGAGCCAACTGGCCGAACTGGCGCGCAAATACGAAGCGGAAAAAATTCGCGCCGAAGGCGCCAACAGGGCCAAGAGCGAATTTTTGGCCAATATGAGCCACGAGCTGCGCACCCCGCTCAACGCCATCAACGGCTTTTCCGAAATCATGCTGGGCGAGCTGTTCGGCCCCCTGGGCGACGCCCGCTACAAGGAATATGCCGGCGATATCCTCAGCTCGGGCCAACACCTGCTGGCGGTGATCAACGACATTCTCGACATGTCCAAGATCGAGGCGGGCAAGATGAACCTGAAGTTCGAGCCCATCGATCTGCAGGAAGTGGCCGAGGACGCCGTGCGCTTGATCCGCAACCGGGCCGAAGCGGCGGGGCTGACGGTGATCATCGACATGCCCAATCTGCCCGAGGTCGAGGCCGACTTCCGCGCTCTAAAGCAGGTCCTGCTCAACCTGCTGTCCAATGCGGTGAAGTTCACGCCGCGCGGAGGCCAGGTTCGCGTGCTGGGCCGCGCCGGAAGCGATTCATCGGGCGCGCCCAAGGTGCGTGTCGGGGTGCAGGACACCGGCATCGGCATATCCAAGAGCGATCTGGAGCGCCTGGCCAAGCCTTTCGAGCAGGTGGAAAGTCAGCACGCCAAAACCCAGCAGGGCACCGGGCTTGGTCTGGCCCTAACCAAGTCTCTGGTGGAGATGCACGGCGGCGTACTGGAGATGGTCAGCGAACCGGGCCAAGGCACCACCGTCAGCTTCGTCCTGGCGGCCCGCCAGCCCCGTGTGGCGCACGGTTCGGAATTTGCCGCCTAAAACGTGTGTTGGATGGCCAGATAATAGGAAAAATCGTTGCTGGCGGGCGCGTCCTGCAAGCCCCGGCCGGCGGACAGCAGCAGGTGATAGTGGGCGTTGAAGTCATAGACCGCGCCGACGTTGAAGCCTGAAGACTCCTTGCCGCCAATCGTCTGGGCGGTCTGGTGGAAGGCCTCGACGCCGAGGGCGAGATTGTCGGTCACCTGATTCTGCACCAGCCATCCGGCGAACCAGTAGTTCCTGTTCCCTGGCCCCGGATTGATCCAGTAACCGCCGCCGCCATAGGTGGTCCACTTGCCGACATCCTTTTGCAACCAAACCGGCAGATAGACCCTCGTCTGGCCCGCGCCGAGCCCCCGCGCCGCGTCGCCGGTGGGCGCCTCGATCAGGGGAAAGACGCCGACCTGGGGAAACCAGTCGTGCTCGCCGGGCGTGACGAAGCGGTATTTGGCCCCGAACTCGGTGTCGCCCAGACCCGTCTCCTGACGCGCGCCCGCCGGATGGTCAAAGGCTATCGGTGCAATGACGTGGAGCTGTAAATTGGGCGCGGCGCCGTAGTTGACCTCGATACCGCCAAGCGTTCCGGCTGTGTCCCCAGCCGTGTGGACGCCCGCCGAAAAGCCATAGACCTCCCAATGGCCCAGATCGACCGGCTCGGGGTCGTCGGTGATGAAGGGCGGGCCGGCGTAAGCGGGTGAGGCGGCAAGGCAGATCGCAGTCAGTCCAAGCAGCGCAAGGGCGCGCGGGCGGACGCGTTCGAAAAGGGCCATAAAGCGCATAGCGATCTCCCCAACCGCGATCGGGATCATTGTGCTCCGGCGACCTGAAGCCGCGCAAGCGGGCCCCGCAATACCGATAGCCTAGCCCGCGACCTCGCCCTATGGTTCAGCCCGCTCGACGCAGGAGAAATCACCATGGACTTGATCGCGTTTCCGCTCGTTTTTCTCGCCATCTTCGTGCTCTCCACCGTGTTCGGCAGCTTTTTCACCGTAGCCACGGCCCAGGTCGCGGTGGTCACCCGGTTCGGGGCGTTCAAGCGGGTGGCTCAGCCGGGTTTGAACTGGAAGGTTCCCTTCATCGACCGTGTGGCCGGTCGGGTCAGCCTTCGGGTCAATCAGATCACCCTGACCATGGAGACCAAGACCAAGGACAATGTCTTCGTCACCATTCCCATCTCTGTGCAGAACCGGGTGAAGCCTGAAAACGTGTTCGACGCCTTCTACAAGCTGGCGGACCCGGAGGCGCAGATTCAGTCCTATGTGGAGCAGGTGATCCTGGGCCATGTGCCGAGCATGACGCTCGACGAGGTATTCGCCAGCCAGGCCGGCATCGCGGCCGCAGTTAAGCAGGAGCTGGATTCAGACATGTCCGGCTTCGGCTATGAGATCGTCAATGTGCTGGTGACCGACATCGTGCCGGACCAGAAGGTCAAGTCGGCCATGAACGACATCAATGCCGCCCAGCGCGAACAAGTCGCCGCCAACGCCCGGGGCGAGGCCGAGAAAATCCTGGTGGTCAAGAAAGCCGAAGCCGAGGCGGAGAGCAAAGCGCTGCAGGGTCACGGCATCGCCAATCAGCGCAAGGCCATCATCGAGGGCCTGCAATCCTCCATCGAATCCTTCCGCACCGTGGTCGGCGGATCCAGCACCTCGGAGGTCATGCAGCTGGTCCTGGTCACCCAGTATTTCGACACGCTGAAATCGATCAGCGAGAACGACAAGACCAACACCCTGTTCCTCAACCACGCCCCCGGCTCGGTGAAGGACATCTCCGACCAGTTCCTCCAGTCCCTCCTGGTGGCGGATCGCGCCAAACCCTAGCCGCCCTTTGTCTGGTGACGGCGGGCCGTCCGCGTGCCAATAGTTCGGACAAAATCATAGGGAGGCGTCGCCATGTTCAATGTCCGTTTGATCGCTCTTGGCCTGTTTCTGTCGGCGTGCGGCGCCGTGACGGCTCAGCCCGCCCCTGCGCTTGCGATGACGTCGCCGCCGACCACGCCCGCGCAAAAGGAATTCCGCGATTGCACCGACATCTGTCCGCAGATGGTTCGCCTGCCGGCCGGCTCGTTTCAGATGGGCGCCGTGCCCGTCGGCAACGAACGCCATAACATTCAGCCGGTCCATACGGTCACGCTCGGGGCCTTCGCCATAGGCAAATACGAAGTTACGCGCGGGGAATACGCCGCCTTCGCCAAGGACACAGCGCGTGTCGCGGGCGGCAATTGCGAGACGATCAGCCCCAAAACCGAAATCCTGGAGCATGATCCCGCAGCCACCTGGCAAAACCCCGGCTTCGCCCAGACAGACCGCGATCCGGTGGTCTGCGTCAGCTGGGAAGACGCCAAGGCCTATGTCGGCTGGCTGTCCAAGAAGACCGGCAAACCCTACCGACTGCTCAGTGAATCGGAATGGGAATATGCCGCGCGCGCCGGGACCACGACCCATTACTGGTGGGGCGAGGATCCCGCCGTCAAATGCACCTACGCCAACGGCGCGGATCAGAGCGCCAAGCGCGTCTACAAGACCTGGGTTCGCGCCTCGGCCTGCGACGACGGCCACGCCTTCACGGCCCCGGTCGGCTCCTTCGCCGCCAATGCGTTCGGCCTGCACGACATGGTCGGCAATGTGTGGGAATGGGTGGAGGACTGCTACGCGGACAGCTACGACCCGCAACCGCGCAACGGCGCCCCCTATACCGGCGGCGACTGTAAGGACCGCGTGAACCGCGGCGGCTCCTGGTACAATGGCATGGACGGCATGCGCCCGGCCAGCCGGGACAACACCAACCCGACCAACCACGCCAACAAGGTAGGCTTCCGCGTCGCGCGGGACGATTGAATATCTTCCGGCGCTTGCCTAGTGACGACGCGCGCGCCTTGTGCCAAGGGTTGGGATAAAATCAGTGGGAGGGCGCACGATGAACCGCGCAGGGTTGTTTGTTCTTGGCCTTTTGTTGTCGGCGTCCAGCGCCGCCTTGGCTCAACCGGCGCCGGCGCCCGCAGCCCCGGCGGGCGCGCCGGCGGGGCCCACCCTGGACTATGACTTCTTCAAGGCGCGGGTCCTGCCCATTCTGATTACCAAACGCACGGGCCACGCACGTTGCATGGAATGCCACAACGACGTCCCCCGCTTCACCCTGCCGACGGTGCCCGAAGGCGCCGCGATCTGGGGCGAGGCGGACTCGCGGACCATCTTCAACATCTTGAAAACCAAGGTCATTCCCGGCCAGCCCGACCGCAGCCGTCTGTTGCGCCATCCCTTGGCTCAGGCGGCTGGCGGCGACTCCGATCACGACGGCGGCAAGCACTGGACCTCCAAGTCCGATCCGGAGTGGCAGACCCTGGCCGCCTGGGTGAACGGCGCCACCTTGGCCAATGCCCCGCCCATGCCGCCGCTGCATGAGCGCGTCGTGCAGACCAACAGCGCGGGCGATGACGTGCACATCATCGACACCCAGACCAATAAGGTGGTCGGGCGCATCGTGGGCATCGACGCCAATCATGGCGCGGCGGTCTCGCCGGACGGCGCCCGCATCTATGTCAGTAATGAAGCGGATTCGACTCTGGACGTGGTCGATTCCCGCACCCTGTACATCATCACCAAGATCAAGATCACCGGCCACCCCAACAACATCGGGATCAGCCCGGACGGCCGGTATGTCTATGTCTCCGTGCACTCCAAGGCCGGCGCGGTGGACGTGGTCGACACCCAGTCGCTGTCTGTGATCAAGACCATTCCGGTCAAGGGCGCGGTGCACAACACCTATGTCACCCCGGACGGCCGCTACATTGTCGCCGCCTCGGTGGCGGGCGACGAATTCACCGTGATCGACCGGACCAGCCTTGAAACGCAGTGGACCGCCACCTTCGACGACGGCGTAAGGCCTATGGCGTTCGAGACCAACCCGGACGGCTCGACCAAGCGCGCCTTCTTCCAGCTGACCAAGTTCCACGGCTTTGTCGCCGTCGACTTCGCCACCCACAAGGAGGTGGCGCGCATCGCCCTGCCCAAGATCAGGGAGGGCAAGAAGGAAAACTTCATCGGCGGCATCGCCTCCCATGGCCTGGCGATTTCCGCCAACAAGCGACTGGTGGTCACCAGCCGCCTGAACAGCGCCGTTTATGTCTATTCCCTGCCGGACCTCGCCCTGCTGGGTGAAGTTGACGTCGGACGGCAACCGGAATGGGCCACTGCAGCGGCGGACGGCAAGACCGTCTATGTGGCCAACGCCGGCTCCAACGACGTTTCGGTGGTCGATGTGGTGAACCTGAAGGAAGTGACCCGCATACCGGTGGGCCAAGTTCCCAAGCGTAACATCACGGCGATGCTGCCCTAGAGCTTTGCAGACTCGGCAAGCCATTCAATTTCCGGCTAAAATTGCCTCATAGGCCTTTCGGGATGCTGCGCGTTTGCTGCGCAGCATCTCCTGCAGCATTTTGAAGGTCTTGGCGCCGCCGGCGTGGGCCAGGAGGGTGCGAAAGGCCTCCGGCTCCTTGAGGGGATCGCCTGTTTCGGGCAGGGCCAGCTTCAGCACCTGAGACAGGTTTTGCTGCAACCGCCAGGCGCTTTCCAAATCGTCCACCAAGGCGCTTTTAGCCAGGCCGGCCTTGGCGAGCAAAGCCAGCGCCTGCGCGGTGTGCGGATGCAGGGGACCGCCGTCGGCAGCGTGCAGGATCTGCAGCACCTGGGCGGCGAATTCGATATCCACCAGTCCCCCGCGCGACAGCTTCATGTCCCACAGGCTTTCGGGCGGCTTCTCCTTTTCCATCAACACCCGCATGGCCCGCGCCTCGCGCAGGGTGACGGCGCGATCACGACGCTGGCGCAAGGCCGTATCGATCGCCCCCTGGGCCACCTTGGCGAAGGCCGGCGACGTCGACCACGCCACCCGCGCGCGGGTCAGGGCGAGAAACTCCCAGGTCTCGGCTTCTGATTGATAGTAGGTTTCAAACGCCTTCAAGCTCACCGCCACCGGCCCCTGGGTGCCGGACGGCCGCAATCTCAGGTCCACCTCATACAGCCCGCCTTCGGCGGTGGGCGCGGTCAGGGCCGCCACCAGACGCTGGGTGAAGC
>CAYVHP010000163.1:0-8595 GCA_964451265.1 uncultured Caulobacteraceae bacterium
TGCTCTACGCTGCGCGATGCGATCATATTGAGCGGACGATCCGACCCGCGCTTGAGCGCGGGGAGTGGGTGGTTTGCGACCGGTTTGCCGATTCCACGCGCGCTTATCAGGGCGCTGCGGGCGGCGCTTCGCAGGATTTTATCGCGACTTTGGAGCAGGCCGTGGTCGGCGACGTGCGTCCAGACCTGACCTTGATTTTCGATCTGCCGCCCGAGGCGGGCCTGGCCCGCGCAGCGGGGCGCGGCGGCGGGGAAGCGCGTTTCGAGGCCAAGGGGTCTGAATTCCACGCCCGCCTGCGCGCTGGGTTTCTGGCGATCGCCCAGGCGGAGCCGAATCGTTGCGTGCTGATCGACGCGGCGCCGGATGTCGATAGTGTGGCCAGAGCGGTCTGGACTGCCGTCAGCGAGCGGCTGCTGTGAGCGAGGCGGCCCGTTCAGCCCATCCACGCGACGTCTTCACCTATGAAGGCGGGCAGGCTGTGGAAAGCGAATTTCTGGCGGCTCTGGACCGCGGCAGGCTGCATCACGCTTGGCTCCTGACCGGACCTGAGGGCGTGGGCAAGGCCACCTTCGCCTATCGGGCGGCGCGGCTGCTGCTGGGTGCGCGGCCCGATGCGGCCTTTGGTCTGCTTGGCGCTGATCCGGCCGATCCGGTCAGCCGCCAAGTGGCTTCTCGCTCCCATCCTGACCTTCTGGTGCTTGAGCGTCAGACCGACGACGGCAAGGCGCGCAAGTCGATCCCGGTGGAAGAGGTGCGCCGGCTGCCTGAATTTTTCTCCAAGGCGCCGGCCAGCGCGCCTTACAGGGTGGCGATAGTCGATGCGGCGGACGATCTGAACGTCAACGCCGCCAACGCCTTGCTCAAGACCCTGGAAGAGCCGCCGTCCCGAGGGGTGCTGTTGCTGGTTTCCCATCGGCCCGGCGCCTTGATCGCGACCATCCGCTCGAGGTGCCGCCGCCTGGCCTTTGCGCCCTGGAGCGATGATCGGGTGGCGCAGTTTCTGGGTGAGCACACGGGCTTGGCCGCTGATGAGCGCCGGCGTATCGCCCATATGGCCAAGGGCGGACCGGGCCGCGCTCTTTACCTGGCCGAAGCCGGGGCGCTGGCTGCGGACGCCTTGGCGCACGAAATCCTCAGCCGGCTGCCGGAAACGGACGATGCCGCCCTGCTGGCCGTCGCCGACGGTTTTCGCGGCGCGGAGGGCCAAAAGCGCTTCGAGCTGTTGTTCGAATGCCTTGGCGACCAAATTCGGGCGATGGCGCTGAATGCGGCCCAGGACGAACGACCCTCTGCGGAATTAGAGCGCTGGGCCCGGGTTTGGGGCGAGGTCGAGGCCGCGCCCGGAGAGGCCGAGGCGATCAATCTGGACCGGGCCGATGTGTTGTTCACCACCATCGGCCGACTCAAGGCCGCAGCGAGGGCGTGAACGGATGCTGATCGACAGTCACGTCAATCTGCATGCGCCGCAGTTCGCCGATGATGTCGATGAGGTGATCGCGCGTGCGCGTCAGGCCGGCGTGGGCCTGATGGTCACCATCTGCGATAAGGTTTCGTCCTTTGAAGCGGTGCACGCCATCGCTATGGCTCATGACGACATCTGGTGCACAGTCGGAACGCACCCGCATGAGGCCAAGGAAAATCCCGACCTGACCGTCCAAACCCTTATGGCGTTGGCTCAGCGACCCAAGGTCATCGGCATCGGCGAATGCGGCCTGGATTTTCATTACGATCTGTCGCCCCGTCAGGTGCAGGCTCAGGTGTTCAGAACCCATGTCCACGCGGCTCAGGCGACAGGCCTGCCCTTGGTGGTGCATACGCGCGAAGCGGATGAGGCCATGGCGCAGATCCTGGAGCAGGAATTCGCCAAAACACCCTTCAAACTCTTGATGCATTGCTACACCAGCGGCCCGGACCTGGCCCGCCGCGCAGCGGCCCTAGGCGCTTGGTTCTCCGTGTCGGGCATAGCCACCTTCAAAGCCGCAGAAGAGGTCCGGGCCGTGATCGCCCAAATGCCGGAAGACCGGATCATTGTTGAAACGGACTGTCCCTATCTCGCGCCCGCGCCCTTGCGGGGACGGCGCAACGAGCCGGCCTATGTCGGATATGTGTTGGCAAAGCTGGCGGACATTCGGGGGTGGAGCGTTGAGGAGGCTGAACGGCGGACGCAAGACGCGTTCTTCGCGCTGTTCGATGCGGTCCGGCGCCCTGCGGATGTGAGCGGCGCCGCGTGACCGGCGCGCTGGAGTTTGTCGTTCTGGGCTGCGGCTCATCGGGCGGCGTGCCGCGGGCGGACGGAAACTGGGGCGCCTGCGATCCGACCGAGCCCCGCAACCGACGCAGCCGCTGCTCTCTGCTGGCGCGCCGCAAGTCGTCCCAGGGTCCGCCGTACGAAACCACCGTTTTGGTCGACACTTCACCCGATCTACGCCTACAGGCCGTGGCGGCCGGGGTTCGCCGGGTGGATGCCGTGCTGTTCACGCACGAGCACGCCGATCAGGCGCATGGCATCGATGATCTGCGCGCTTTTTTCCTGAGCAGCCGGAGAAAAACGCCCTGTTTCATGGACGCCCGCACCCGCGCCGTCCTGGGTCGACGATTCAGCTATATCTTCCAAGGCGGCAGCGGATATCCGCCGATCTGCGACGTCGTCGATTTACCTGGTCTTGGCCAACCCTGGACGATCCAGGGGCCGTCCGGGGACATTCCGGTCATCGCCTTTGATCAGGATCACGGCGATATCCGCTCCGTCGGCTACCGCTTTGGCGACCTGGCCTATTCCAGCGACGTAGTCGGCCTGCCGCCCAGTGCGTTTGAAGCGCTCAAAGGGGTCAAGGTCTGGATTGTCGACGCCCTACGCTATGCGCCCCATCCAACCCACGCCAGCGTTGACCAAGCCTTGGGGTGGATCGATAGGGTCCAGCCTGAGCGCGCTATTTTGACCAACCTGCACGTCGATTTGGACTATCGCGAATTGGCCGCACGATTGCCGCGCGGTATTGAACCGGCTTATGACGGCCTGACGGTGACCATCGCCTGAAGAGCGACCGAAAAAGTCGATTCCCGACTGTCCCGTCCTGCTCTAAAATGTCCCCAACAAGAAATGGGGGGAAGGGCTTGCACGATCATCGCCTAGAGTCCGCCCCACCAGGGGGACGGCGGTCTTGAGCCTTATCTCCGATGACCGCGCCCGATGGTTGGCCAGGCATGTGCTGCCGCATGAACCGGCCCTGCGCAGTTGGTTGGCCGGCAAGCGCTTGCGTGGCATCGACCTGGACGACATCGTACAGGAGACCTATGCGATCCTGGCCGGCCTTGATAGCGTCGAGGCTATTCGCAATCCAAAAGCCTATATGTTTCAAACGGCCTATTCAGTTATCCTGGCGCAAATCCGCCGCGCGCAGATCGTGTCAATAACCACCATTGACGACATTGGTCAGCTTGCGGCTTCAGACGAAGCCCCCTCGCCGGAAACCGAGGTGAGTGATCGGCAAGAGTTGCAACGCTTGGCCGAGTTGATCTCCGGTCTGCCCCGTCGATGCCGGGAAGTGTTCGTTCTGCGAAAAATCCATGGATTGCCCCAACGCGATGTGGCCGGCCGCTTGGGGGTGAGCGAAGGCACCGTTGAAAAGCAGGTGCAAAAGGGCCTGAAAGTTCTGATGGCAACCTTAGGTCGCGGGGGGATTTCGCCAGGTCAAGCATCTAAGGCGGTGAAGGGCGCTCGCCTTGGCCGCAAATGGGACGCATGACTCAGCGCGAAACATCCGCCGCGATTGATGATGCAGCGGCTGCATGGCTCGCGCGGCTTGATCGTGCGCCCTTGATCGGACCGGAGGCGGATGCGTTGGAAGCCTGGCTGGCGGCTGATCCGCGGCGGCGCGGCGCCTTCGCCCGCGCCCGCGCCGTGATGGTCTATACGGATCGCGCGCGGACGCTGCTCGACAGATCCGACGCCAAGGGGCGCGACGGATTTGTCCGCCAGGGGGCTTACAGCCGGGTGACGCGGCGCGGGACGCTGGTTGCGGGCGGCGCGGTTGCAGCAACGGTTCTTGTCGGGGTGATCAGCCTCGGCTTTGGCTTCTGGCTCCCCGGCCGGGCCTACGAAACCCAAAAGGGTGAAGTCCGGCGTTTGCCTCTGGCTGACGGCAGTGTGCTGACGCTCAACACGGCCACCAAGGTTGATGTGAAGTTCTCGGCGGCCCGCCGCGACATTCAATTGGTCGAAGGCGAGGCGGTGTTTGATGTCGCCAAAAACGCCAAGCGTCCCTTCTACGTTGACAGCGGGGACCTGAGGGTCAGGGCCGTGGGCACGAGTTTCACGGTTCGCAAGTGGCCCGGCAAGCCCACGCAGGTGCTCGTCAGTGAAGGTGTTGTCGAAGTCAGCCGCGCCGGCTCAAAGCCGATCCGTGTGAGCGCCAATCAACAGGCTCAGGTCAATGCAGACGCCTCCCTGTCATCCACGGCCGTGGATGCTGACGCCCTGACTCGTGAGCTGATGTGGCGGCAAGGGATGATTTCCTTTGAAGCTTCAACCCTGCGCGATGCAGCGCTTCAGTTCTCTCGCTATAGCGATACCCGGATTGAGATCGACGACCCCGTAGTGGCGGACAAGACCATCAGTGGCTTGTTTTCGGCCACTAACCCGGCAGGATTCGCGCGCGCGGTGGCCCTGTCTTTGAATCTCAACACCCGAACGGAAGGCGACACGATCCGTCTCAGTCGTTGACGGTGGTGGATTCACCGCGCCTAACCCTCTAGTCTTCGGCAGAGCCCCGGAAAAAGGGGAGGCGTGGCCGCGCAGACTGGACATTCCAGTCCGTCGCCGCCCACACGAATTTGGGAGGACCGACGATGTCCGCAGACAGTTTTCACCCGTTGTCACGACGCGCCTTCGGCTTGATGAGCGCAGCCGGCGCGCTGACAGGCTCTGCCTGGGCCCAGACCGCGCCCTTGCCCTTGTCGATGGCCCCGTCAAAAGAAACGGTGCTGACCACCGACATTCCCGGCGTGACGGCGGCAGGCGAGCCTTTCATCATCTTGAAAAGCGGCATGACCAGCTCGGAAGGCGCCGTGGCGGCGCCTGATGGCGGCCTTTATTTCACCGAGCCCAGCGTCAATCGGATCTACAAGGTGGGTACGGACGACACAATCACCGTGCTTTTTGATCCGCATAAGGTTGATGACGTGCACGGCGAACGCTGGCGGCTGCCTGCTCTTGGGGTGGATGCCAAGGGCGTTGTCTATGCTTGCCGGCGGGCTAATGGCCCCATTGGCGTGGCTATCGTCTATCCTGAAGCCAAGGCGAAATTCATCGCGACGTCCTATAAGGGCGTGCCGTTCAACGCCCCCAACGATCTGGTGGTGACCCGGCACGGCGGCATCTATTTCACCGAGCCGGGCTCGCCCGACCAAGGTGCTGAGCGGCCGCACCACATCTATTACATCAAGCCCTCCGGCGAGGTCATCGTCGGCACAGACAATCTAGGCCACCCCAACGGTCTGGCCCTGAGCCCCCATGAGCAGACGCTCTATGCGGTGGATTCGGAGTCCGAATATGTCTTCGCCTTCGACGTCATGCCCGATCACAGCCTGGCCAACCGGCGTCAATTCGGTCGTCTGAACGGGATCGTGCGGACGGATAAGGGCTTCAACAACGGCATTGACGGCATGACCGTCGATAACGACGGCCGGGTCTATGTCATCAGCATGGGCGGCATCGAGGTCTTTACGCCAAAGGGCGAAAATATTGGTACAATCAAGCTTCCGGTTAAGGCGCAGAATCTGGCTTTCTCCGGCAAAGATGGACGCACGCTGTACGTGGTCGGCCACGGCAACCTCTTCAAGGTCAAGACCCTCGCCCGTAAAGTGATCGGGCGCGCCAAGTAAAGCGTCGGGTAGACGGGGAGGGGAGGAGCAGTCATGTCGCACGACAATGCCCCAGGGATTTCGCGGCGTGCTTTTGGTTTGCTGAGCGCCGGCGCCTTAGCCGGCGCAGCGCGGGCCCAGACCCTGCCCTTGCCTCTGTCCATGGCGCCGAAGACGGACAAGGTGGTCACCACGGATATTCCCGGCGTGACCGTGGCCGGCAGCCCGGTCACCATTCTGAAAACCGGCATGACCAGTTCCGAAGGCGCGGTGGCGGCGCCCGACGGCGGCCTGTATTTCACCGAGCCCAGCGTCAACCGGATCTACAAGGTCGGTGTGGACGACACGATCACGGTGCTGTTTGATCCGCACAAGGTCGATGACGCCAAGGGAGAGCGGTGGCGGTTGCCGGCCTTGGGCGTAGACTCCAAGGGCGTGATCTATGCCTGCCGCAGGGCCAAGGATCAGATCGGCGTCGCCATCGTTTATCCGGTGGAGAAGGCCAGATTTCTTGCCACGTCCTACAAGGGCGTGCCGTTCAATGCGCCCAACGATCTGGTGGTGGCCAGGGACGGTGGCATCTATTTCACCGAACCAGGGTCAGGCGACCAAGGCGCTCAGCGGCCCCACCATATCTTTTACATTTCGCCCACCGGCGAAGTGATCGTCGCCACCGACAAACTGGGCCGTCCCAACGGACTGGCCCTCAGTCCGGATGAGAAGTCGCTTTATGCGGTGGATTCGGAGGCCGAATTCGTGTGGGCGTTCGACGTCATGCCCGACCACAGCTTGGGGAACCGCCGCGCATTCGGTCACCTCCGGGGCATTGAACGGACCGCCAAGGGGATCATCAACCACGTCGACGGCATGACCATCGACAACGACGGCCGGGTCTATGCCACAAGCGGCGCAGGCGTTGAGGTATTTTCGCCAACTGGCGAGAATTTGGGTGTTATTCCCACGCCGATTAACCCGCAAAACCTGGCCTTTGCCGGGAAAGACGGCAGGACGCTGTACATGGTCGGACACGGCAATCTGTTTAAGGTCAGCACCCTGGCCCAAAAGGTTGCCGGGCGCGCCAAATAACTCATGAGGACAGCCATGATCCGCTCCGCTCTGCTCGCTGCGGGGATGGCTTGTATCCTCATCGGTGGATCAGCCCAGGCCGCCGGCAAGACGCTCAAGATGGCGACCCTCGATATGGAGGAGGGGGCCGGCACGCTGTTCGTGACGCCGGAAGGGCGCTCCTTGCTGATCGACACCGGATCGCCGCATCGTTCCCAGCAGCCCTGGGGGCTGGACGGCGCGAGCACCGGGGCGGACCGGATCGTGGCGGCGGCCAAGTCCTTGGGTGTCCACAAAATCGATTATGTGATCATCACTCACTATCACGGCGGGCATGTGGGCGGGGTCATCGACCTGCTGGCGCGCATGCCGGTCGGGACCTTTGTCGATCACGGCCCCAACCGCGAGATCCCGGACCTGAACCTGACGCCTGAAACGCCCGCCAATCACCAGGCGCGCTCCACAGCCGAAAACTACCGGCGGTATCTGGAGGCCATCAAGGGGCATCGGCATGTGGTGGTTAAGCCGGGCGATGTCCTGCACATCGGCTCCCTGATCGACACCATCGTAGCCGCAGACGGGAGGGTCTTGGCCAAGCCGTTGCCGGGCGCGGGCAAGCCGGGCGCTTTGTGCGACACGCCGCCCTTGGCGGCTGACGGCGGGATTGAAAACGCCGAGTCGGTTAGCTCCATCCTCAGTTTCGGCAAGGTCCGCATCGCCGCCCTGGGCGATCTGTCGTGGAACCGAGAACACGATCTGGTTTGCCCAATCGACAAGGTCGGCCACGTCAATGTTCTGCTGGTGACCCAACACGGCACCGAGCTGAGCACCAACCCGGCGTCTATCGCGGCCTTGAGGCCTGATATCGCCGTGATGGCCAATAGCGGCGTCTATGGCGCCGTTCCGGCCGTGGTGAATACGATCAGCGCCAGTCGCGGCCTGCAGGGCTTTTGGAAGATGCACGCGTCCAAGGCCCATGGCGAGTTGGATGGCGATCCCAACTTCATCGCTAATCTGCAATCTGCGCCTGATCTCGGCGACACGATCCGGCTGGACATCACCCGCGACGGACAGATCACCGCGCGCAACACCCGCAACGGCTTCAGCAAGACCTACCGCGTGAAATGACGCCCAGGCCTATTATTTCCGATAATATTCATTAGGCGCAAAATCGATGTAGCTGCCATTTAGTAATGTCGCACCGTGCCATTTAGAGATGTCACCCTCTCTCGCATCAGCGCGGGAGGCCTCCAGGATGACGTTGCACTTCATGAGCGACAAGGAGCTGTCTCGCCTGGAGATCCTGCGCGATCTCGGTAGCGGACGCCTCACCACTCCGGCGGCAGCGGAGCTGCTCGGTCTGGAGCGCCGCCAGGTCCAGCGCCTGGCTAAGGCCTACCAAGAGCACGGCGCCACAGCGCTGATCTCCAAGAAGCGCGGCCGGCCCAGCAACCGCCAGTCGCCGGCCGGCCTCAAGGACCAGGTCCTGGAGCTGGTCCGTGCGAAGTATACGGATTTCGGCCCGACGCTCGCCGCAGAGAAGCTGCGCGAGATTCACGGCATCGTCGTCGGCCGCGAGACCCTGCGGCTGTGGATGCTGGAAGCCGGCCTCTGGGCGGATCGCGTGAAGCGCCGTGGCCGCGTCTACCAGCCCCGCTACCGGCGCGA
>CAYVHP010000164.1:0-21075 GCA_964451265.1 uncultured Caulobacteraceae bacterium
CCCGTGCCCTTCATGATGGCGTCAGCGGCGGCAAAATGCTCGCGCACGCGGGCGACGATCGGGGCGCACGCCGCGGCGATGTTCGGATGCGCCAACACTTCTTTCGGATCGTTCGAATCGATGCCGGCGGCCGCGAGTTCCTCACGCGGCAGATAGAGTCGCCCGATTGCCGCGTCCTCGTCGAGGTCGCGCAGGATATTGGTCAGCTGCAAGGCTCGGCCCAAGTGGTGCGACAGGTCCACGCCCGCCTCATCGGCCATGCCGAACACCTTGACCGACAGGCGTCCGACCGCGCTGGCCACCCGGTCGCAATAGAGGTCCAGGGTCACCCGGTCGGGGGCGACGATGTCGCCGGCCACGTCCATGGCCATCCCGTCGATCACGGCGACGAAGTCCTCCTGCTTCAGACCGAAGGCGTTGACGGCCTCGACCAGAAACGCAGCCTGGTTGGGCTCGCGCCCGCCATAGAGCGCCTCCAGATCCGCGCGCCAGGAGTCTAGCGCCTTGGCCCGCTCGGCCCGGTCGCCCTCAAGATCGTCGGCGATGTCGTCCACCGCTCGGCAGAAGGCGTAGATGGCGAACATGGCCGCGCGCTTCTTGGCGGGCATCAGCTTCATGGCGGCGTAGAAGGAACTGCCCGCGACCTTGGCTTCCAGGGCGGCCATGTCCGGCATGCTCATGTACGGGCCCCCAGCCGCGTGAGCGCTGTTCGCGCCATGGCCGCGAGCGCTAGCCCGGCCATCTGCGGCTTGGAATGGTGCACCGTCTGGGACAGGGGGTCGCGCTTCATCAGTCCCTTGCACAGGTCTTCGGCCAGGGTCTGAATCACACCGATTTCCAGCGCCAAACGGCCGTCTTTGACCTTACGGGCAAAGGGTCGGGAAACGTCCAGCAGGGTCATGGTGCGCCCTGCCAGACCGGCGATCACCGCCCTTAGGGCATTGGACGCGGCCGGCTGGTCTAAGGCCTCAACCCCGATGCCCGCCGCGCCTAGGGCGTCGAGCGGCAGATAGACGCGATCCAGGTCGCGCCGGTCCTTGCCGCAGTCTTGCAGGTGATTGATCACCTGCAGCGCCGAACACAGGGCGTCGTTCATCGGCCAAAGGCCCTCATCTTCGCCGTGCACGTCGAGCACGAAGCGGCCGACCGGCGAGGCGGAGTATCGGCAATAGTCCATCAGATCGTCCCAGTCGTCGTAGCGCAGCTTGGTCACGTCGCGCCGAAACGCTTCGAGCAGGTCGAGCGGATGGCGCGGCGCGAGGCCGCGAATATAGAGCGCCTCGCGCAGGGCCACGCCCTCGGCGCTGAAATCGTTTTCGCCGATCAGGCTTTTGCGCAGGTCCTCCAGCAGGGCCAGCTTCAGCCCGGGCGTGGCCTCGCTGTTGTCGGACACGTCGTCGGCGGCCCGGGCGAAACGATAGAAGGCCATCACAACCGGCCGATGACGCGGCGCGATCAGGGCCGAGGCGACGGGGAAGTTCTCGTCGGTCGAGCCCTTGCCTGATGCCAGGTCTTGCGCGGAATCCAGCTTCATCGTCATGCCATGGCCTGGGCGCGGCCTTTCCACAAGCCGCCCTTTCCTCGCCAGAACTGCACCGCTGATTGGACGGTGAACACGGTGTAGGCCGCGCCGATCACCGGCAGGGCCAAGCCCCACAAGGGAGACAGGCGATAAAAGCGCAGCATCGGCTGGAAGGACAGGGCCATGATGAACCAAGTCAGCAGGCCCAGCAGCCGCAACGCCCCGTCGCCCAATAAGGCCGCCGCCACCGGCGCCAGATAGACCAGCCCCATGCCTGCGATCACGCCCGCAAGCTTGAGCGGGGAATAGTCCAGCTGGGCGTAGGCGGACCGCGAGACCATCCGACCGATCTGGCTCAGGGTTTCATAAGGCCGAAGGCTGCGGGCGCGATGGGTGAGGCCCAGCCATATGGGGCCTTGCTGCTTCATCAGCGCGCCAAGCGCGCAATCGTCGATCAGGGCCTTGCGGATGGCGGCGATGCCGCCTGCGGCCGCCAGGGCGTCGGCCCGCGCCAACATGCAGCCACCGGCCGCGCCCGCCGTTTTGCCCGGACGGTTCACCTTGGCGAAGGGGTAGACCATCTGGAAGAAGAACACGAAGGCGGGGATCAGGAACCGCTCAGGCCAGGTGCGGCAGTGCAGCTCGACCATCAGCGAGGTGAGCACAAGGCCGCCGGCTTCGGCGCGGGCGACGAGGGCCCTCAGGTTGTCGGCGTCGTGGCCGATATCGGCGTCCGTCAGCCACAGGTACTTGGGTGGATCGGCCATGGCGCGCGCCACGCCCTGGCTGACGGCCCACAGTTTGCCGGTCCAGCCCGCCGCCAGGGGCGCGCCGTTCAGCACCGCCAGGCGGTCCTGCCGGCCCAGGCGCTCCGCCTCCGCGCGTGCGGCCTGACCTGTGCCGTCGCTGGAATTGTCGTCCACCAGGATCACGCGGAACTCGCCCGGATAGTCCTGAGCCAGAAGCGAGCCGATGGACCGGGCGATTACGTCCGCCTCGTCGCGGGCGGGAACCACGGCGACGACCGAGGGCCACTGCGCGGGCTCAGGCGGCGTCTTGCGATCATCGCGCTCGCCGCAAAGCCAAAAGCCGCCGTGGGCGACGATCAGACCGGCCCAGATGATCAGCGGCAGGACGCCCAGGATCAGCAGGGCGATCACGGGATGTACCCGTGCTGGCGGAACCAGGTCAGGGCGTCCCGGATGCCCTCCTGGTAGGGGCGCGTCTTATAGCCCAGTTCTCTTTGGGCCTTGGCGGAGGTGTAGAACATATGCCGCTTGGCCATGGTCAGGGCGTCAACGGTGAGCATGGGCTCCTTGCCGGTGATCTGAGCGACGGCTTCAAACAGCATGGCCAGGGGGTAGAGCGGCTTGCGCGGCAATTTGACGGTGGGCGGCTCGCGCCCGGTCAGGGTCGCGACGTCGGCCAGCATTTGGCTGAGCGCCACGTCCTGCCCGCCCAGAATATAGCGCTCGCCGATCCGGCCGCGCTCCAGGGCCGCGATATGACCAAGGGCCACATCGTCCACATGCACCAGGTTCAGGCCGGTATCGATGAAGGCCGGGATCTTGCCATTGGCGGCCTCCACGATCACCCGCCCAGTCGGGGTCGGCTTGATATCCCGCGGGCCGATGGGCGTCGACGGATTGACGATGACGGCAGGCAGGCCCTGGTCAGCGACCATGGCCTCCACGATACGCTCGGCGATCACCTTGCTGCGCTTATAGGCGCCCACGGCCGTTTGGGGCGTCAGGGCGCCGGTCTCGTCGGCGGGGGCGTCCATGTCCGCGCCGGGCTTGGGGCCAAGCGTGGCGACGGACGACGTGTAGACCACCCGCTCCACGCCGCAGGCCAGGGCGGCGTTCATCACCGCCTGGGTTCCCTCGCGGTTGGCTCGCACAATATCCTCCGGATCGCGCGCCCAGATGCGGTAATCGGCGGCGACATGGAACAGATAGCGGGCGCCCTTGGCCGCCGCCTCGACGGAAGCTTGATCGCGCATGTCGCCGTAGGACAGCTCCGCGCCCAGGTCGGTCAGGTTGCCCCGCGCACTGGATTGGCGCACCAGGCACACCACATCGGCGCCGCGAGCTTTCAGAGCGCGCGCCACAGCCGAGCCGACAAACCCGGACGCCCCGGTCACCAGAACCCGCTCACCGTGCACGCTGCAGAGCCTCCGCGATAAACCGGGGCACGACTAGCACCTGCTCGCCGAGGACTCTACAGCGTCGCTTCGGCGGCCAGGGTCAGGGCAGCCAGCAGTTTGCCTTCATGGCGGTGGTTGGACAGCACCTGGCTGGACGGATCGGCGGCCGCCAACGGCGGGGCGTCCTGCGCCGATATCGGTTTGGGCGGCGGCGGGGGAGCGGGCGCCGACGGGGCGGGGGCGGCCGGTTCAGGATCAGCGCCGGCGTCGCCAAAATCGGGCAAGGTCTGCAAGGGCGCCGAGCCGGGAAGCGAGCCCGGCGGGCTGGCGATCTGAGCGGCGCGGTCTTGCAGGTACAGCGAGCGCAGACTGGCGTAGCTGTCGGTCGACATATTGTCGATGGCGCGCAGCTGCTCATCGGACTCGACGCGTTTGTCCAGTCCATCCCAGCCCGTGCGCACGTCGATGATCGTCCAGCGGTGATAGAATCGCGACCAGGTGAACGGATCGGTCAGGGTGTCGGCGATGGCGCCGGCGCCGTCGCGCACAGTGGTCGGACCCAGCAGGGTAATGAACAGATAGGGTCCCGGAGGCGCGCCCCATCGCCCGAAGGTGTCGGCGAAATTGTTGTCATGGTGAGGCAGGCCGGTGGTCGCCGCCACGTCCATCAGGCCGCCCAGGCCCACGGAGGTATTCACGCCAAAACGCCCGAGGGTGCGAAGCGTGACCAGGGGATGGCCTTGCAGCAGGTCATTGGCCGCGACGCCGGGCTCGCCGAGATTAGCGATCACATTGCGCACGGCCTTGCGGATCGGCGCGGGAATGATCCGGAAAGCGGCCGCCAACTTGCTGAACACCGCGTCGTCCAACACCCGGTGCACCATATAGAAGGTGCGGTTGGCTGGCTCCCACGGATCATCCGTGGCGGCGCTGGCGGCTTGGGGCAAGACCAGCGCGATCAGGGCGCCGACCACCAGCGCTTTGTTGCGCACAAGATATCGCGAGCGACCGAGCCCGCCGGCGGGCGCCTGTGAAAACGTCGTCAAGATCAAGGCATCCTGTTTCTGGCGGCGGTCGCAGCCCACCTTAGTGCCGATTCCAAGGTTTGCCAGTGCAAGCCGCGTTCGACGGTGCATCCGGCGGATTATCGCATAACCGGCGACGGCCTTCAGTTGGCGCGCGGGAACGCCCGGTATATGGTCCCCTCGCTGTGATCGCTCAAGCTCATAATCAGACCTTGGCCTCGGCTAGGCTCGCGTAGGACAAAGCATGCTTCGCACTCTCTTTCTTCAGGCGCCCTCGTTCGACGGTTTTGATGGCGGCGCCGGTTCGCGATATCAGGCCAAACGCGAGATCAAGTCGTTTTGGTTTACCACCAGGCTGGCCCAACCGGCGGCCCTGGTGGAGAACTCCAAGCTGATCGACGCCCCGCCCGCAGGCATCCAGTTGGCCGAGGTGGTGGCCCAGGCCAAGGACTTCGAACTGCTGGTGGTGCACACCTCCGTGCCTTCATTCGATTCGGACGTGCGCTGCATCGCGGCGATGAAGGAAGCCAATCCCAAGCTCAAAGCCGGTCTGATCGGCGCCAAGGTGGCGGTTGAGGCCGATGAGAGCCTGATCGACGCCCCGGTGGTGGACTTCGTCTGTCGCAACGAATTCGACTTCACCGTCAAGGATGTGGCCGATGGCCTGCCGTGGGAGTCCATCCTGGGCCTGAGCTACCGCGACGAGGCGGGCGTGATCCATCACAACCCCGAGCGTCCGGTGCTGGAAGACATGGACGCCCTGCCGTCGGTGATCGACGTCTACAAGCGCGACCTGCGGATCGAGGACTACTTCATCGGCTATCTGAAGCACCCCTATGTGTCGGTCTACACCGGCCGGGGCTGCAAGAGCCGCTGCACCTTCTGCCTGTGGCCCCAGACCATCGGCGGACACAACTATCGCACGCGCTCGGTGCAGAATGTGGTCGACGAAGTCGCGGCGGCGATGAAGGCCTTCCCCCAGGTGAAGGAGTTCATGTTCGACGACGACACCTTCACCGACGATCTACCGCGCGCGGAAAAGATCGCCGAGGGGCTGGGCAAGCTGGGCGTGGCCTGGTCGTGCAACGCCAAGGCCAATGTGCCGCGCAAGACCCTGGAAAAGCTCAAGGCCGGAGGCCTGCGCCTTCTGCTGGTGGGCTATGAAAGCGGCGATCAGCAGATCTTGCACAACATCAAGAAGGGCATGCGGGTCGAGGTCGCCGAGCAATTCACCCAGGACTGCCACGACCTGGGCATCAAGATTCACGGCACCTTTATCGCCGGCCTGCCGGGCGAGACGCGCGAGACGTTGCAGAAGACCATCGCGTGGGCCTGTAAGATCAATCCGCACACCATTCAGGTGTCTCTGGCGGCCCCCTATCCGGGCACCTTCCTGTTCAAGCAGGCGACGGAGAACGGCTGGCTGAACGCCGAACACGCCGAGTTGGTCAACGACAAGGGCGTGCAGATCGCGCCCCTGCATTACCCGCATCTGAGCCACCAGGAGATTTTCGACTCGGTGGAGGACTTCTATCGCAAGTTCTACTTCCGCCCCCGCAAGATCGCCGCCATCGTGGGCGAGATGCTGACCGACTGGGACATGATGAAGCGCCGCCTGCGCGAAGGCGTGGAGTTCTTCCGTTTCCTCAAGGAGCGGGCGGACGCCAAGGCGCAAGGCGCGAGCACCAACGTCGGCGGGTTGGCTCCGGCGGAATAGTTTCGCGCGCGCTTTTTACTCGGCGGATATGACGGCAATCTTGAGTCGACGATCTCGGGGATTTGCGGTCTTATCCGTTGGACAATCAACGATTGAGGCATCGAAATGCCCTACGCCATAACGGTCAACGGGAAGAAACACACGGTCGACGTCGAGGACGACACGCCGCTCCTATGGGTCCTGCGCGACACCATCGGCTTGGTCGGCCCCAAGTTCGGTTGCGGCGGGGGCTTTTGCGGCGCCTGCACCGTGCATCTGGAGGGAACGGCGGTGCGCTCCTGTCAGATTCAGATTTCCAAGGTCGGCGCCAAGGCGGTCACCACCATTGAAGGCGTCGACGCCTCGGCCATCGGCCGCAAGGTGCAGAAGGCGTGGATTGATCACGACGTGATCCAATGCGGCTACTGCCAGGCGGGCCAGATCATGTCTGCCACGGCCCTGCTGACCAAGACGCCCCAGCCGAGTGACGCCGACATCGACCGGGCCATGGTGGGCAACATTTGTCGCTGCGCCACCTATGTCCGCATCAAGTCGGCCATCCGCCAGGCTGCGGGCCTGACGCCGGAGCTGACCACGCCCCCTGCGCCGCTGCAGATCGCTGTAAGGTCTTCAACCTCCGCCAAGGGAGCCTAGACCATGGCCGACGACGCTTCCTTCGCGCCGACACGGCGCACCCTGCTCAAGACCGGCGCTGCCGCCGGCGGCGGCCTGTTCCTCAGCTGGGGCCTGGACGCGCAAGGCGCCGCGACGGCCAAGGCCTCGGCCGCCTCCCTGAACGCCTATGTCAGCATCGCGCCCAGCGGCGCCATCACCATCCTCAGCAAGAACCCCGAATGCGGCCAGGGCGTGATGACCATGCTGCCCATGGTCATCGCCGAGGAGCTGGACGCCGATTGGTCGAAGGTCACCATCAAGGAAGCGATGCTGGACGTGGACAAGTTCGGCTTCCAGTCAGCCGGCGGCTCCAATTCCGCGCGCTTCAACTACGATCCCCTGCGCCGGGTGGGCGCGGCCGGCAAGCAGATGCTGATCGAGGCGGCGGCCACCACCTGGAAGGTCCCGGCCTCTGAATGCACGGCGGCCATGAGCGTGGTCACCCACGGCCCGAGCGGCCGCAAGCTCAGCTATGGCAAGCTGGCGTCCAAGGCCGCCCGCATCCCCGCGCCGGACGTGAAGACGGTCGCACTGAAGGACCCCAAGGATTTCAAGATCGTCGGCCAATCGGCGCGCGGTTTCGACAGCCCCAAGGTGATCAAGGGCGAGCCCCTGTTCGGCATCGACACCCGTCTCCCGGGAATGCTCTACGCGGTATTCGTCAAGTGCCCGGTGCATGGCGGAACGCTGAAGTCCGCCAAGCTCGACGCGGTCCTGGCCAGCCCCGGCGTCAAGAAGGCCTTCACGGTCAAGGGCAATGGCGAGTTCAACGGCTTGGCCGACGGCGTGGCCATTGTCGCCGACAGCTGGTGGCGGGCGCAAAAGGCCAAGGCCAAGCTTGAGGTGGAATGGGATGAAGGTCCTACGGCGGGGCAGTCCAGCGCCCAGTACGCCGCCACGTCCGAGCGCCTGGGTCCCGGGCCGGGCCAAAAGGTGTTCCACAAGGACGGCGACGCCGACGCCGCCTTGGCGCGTTCGGCCAAGGTGCTGAAGGCCTCCTACAGCTACCCATTCATCGCCCACGCCACTTTGGAGCCGCAAAACTGCACGGCTCAGTTCAAGGACGGCAAGCTCGAGATCTGGGCGCCGTCCCAGCGGCCGAAGCCGGGCTTGGATCTACTGACCAAAGCGCTGAATATATCCGCGTCTGACGTGACGATCCACATCACCCGCATGGGCGGCGGTTTTGGTCGCCGCTTGATGGCCGATTTCATGATCGAATCCGCCTGGATCGCGCGGGAGATGAACGGCCCGCCGGTCAAGCTGGTGCATGATCGCCCAGCCGACCTGGGCCATGATTTCTACCGCCCCGGCGGCTTCCATCATCTGACGGCGGGGATTGACGACAAGGGCAAGATCATCGCCTGGAAGGATCACTTCGTCACCTATTCGGACCGCAACGATCCAACCAAGCCGGCCTTCGCCTGTGAAGCTTCCGCCGTCGATCCGCCCGCCCGCCTAGTGCCGGACGTGACGGTGGAAGTGTCGATGATGCCCATGGGCTTCGCCACGGGGCCCCTGCGCGCGCCGCGCTATAACGCCATCGCCTTTGTTTATCAGTCCTTTGTCGATGAGCTGGCCCACGCCGCCGGACGCGATCCGCTGGAAGTCCAGCTTGAGCTGTTGGGTCCGCCGCGCGTGCTGCCCGGATCGGCCGAGGACGCCGTCGATGTCGGTCGCTTGCGCGCCGTGCTGGTGAAGGCCGCCGAGATGTCCGGATGGGGCAAGACCGACTTACCGGCGCGCACCGGCATGGGCATCGCCGCCTATGCCTGTATGCACGGCTACTTTGCCGAGGTCGCTCGCGTCCACGTGGCTCAGACCGGAGCGGTCAAGGTCGAGAAGATGTGGGTCGCCTGCGATGTCGGCGACACCCTGATCAATCCCACCGGCGCCTTAAACCAGGTGCAGGGCGGGGTGATCGACGGGCTGGGCCACGCGCTCAACGCGGCCGTGACCTTCGACAAGGGCCGGCCGGTCCAGACGAATTTCGATAGCTATCCGCTGATCCGCATGCCCGCCGCGCCGGATGTCGAGGTGGCGTTCCTGATGACCGACAACCCGCTGTCAGGCCTGGGCGAACCGGCCCTGCCGCCTGCGCTTCCCGCCCTGTGCAACGCGATCTTCGCGGCGACGGGCGTGCGCATCCGGTCCTTGCCGATCGATACCAAGCTGCTGAAGGCTTAGGCTAAAATCCGGCTCCAGCCTGCCTTACGTCGTTATACTAGGGCCGCTAATGGAAGGATGTTATAGAGCCTTGGTATGACCGTGAAAGCGACCATTCCAATTACGCCACGAGCGCCCGTACCGGCGGTGGAAGTCGACGAACGTCACCAGACTGACGTTGATGCCTTCATTGTGCGCAATCGTGATCAGCTGAACGCGTCCATCAATGCTTCGCGTCAGGAAGTGGGAAAGGGCATTCAGTCCACACGCACTATCGACGACATCATCTCTGACGGGCGCCGGCGCCACAACGCAGGCTAGGCGCTCGGTCTCGCGGGATGGCGCGATCACGAATCGTCCTTTCCCTTAGTGCTGAGCGCGATCTCGACGCGCTATTCGACTGGATCGCTCGCGACAGCGGGGTAGAGCGCGCCGAAGCCGTTCTCCGCCGCATCGAGGAGACCCTTGAACTGGTCGCGGCCATGCCACGTATTGGTCGCGTGCGTCATGATCTGGACGGCGAGCCTCGCACCTTCGCGGTTTGGCCCTGGGTTGTGGTGTACGAGCCCCTGTCACCCCGCGACGGCATTATTGTCTGGCGGGTTATCGACGGCCGAACAGACCTGCCCGGACATATCCGAAGATAGGCTGCTTCAGGATTTCGGGGTCAGATCCGGGCGGGAGGCCAGGAAGGCCGCTTTCTCTGCGGCGGTCAGCACCTTGCCGGACTTCTGCCGCGAGACCTTGGGCGTGGGCCGCGCATAGGCGCCGGGCGGGGGTGCGGCCGGCTTGAGGTCAGACAGGCGTTTGATGGGCGGCTTCATGAGTTCCCCTGAATCGGCTGAGCCGGGATCATCGAGCCTATCCGGCGGGTGGTGACGATCCGATGAACCGGCTGGCGAAGTCAATCGAGCGTGGACCTTGCGTTCCCTCAATGGCCGCTGTGGGTGACGCGCCAGACAACGTTTCCGCCGTCATCGCTGACCAGGAGCGAGCCGTCCTTGGTTTCGACAACGCCCACCGGCCTGCCCCAGGCATTGCCGTCGGCGGCGAGGAAGCCGGTCATGAAGTCCTGGTATTCGCCGGTCGGCGCGCCGTTCTTCAGGCGCAGCCGCACCACCTTGTAGCCGGTGCGCTTGGAGCGGTTCCATGAGCCGTGCAGGGTGACGAAGGCGTCGCCGTCGTAGGCCTTGGGGAAAGCATGCGCGCCGGAGGCGGAGTAGAACGCCATCTGCAGCGCCGCCGAGTGCGGCTGGTAGAGCACGTCAGGGATGGACACCTTATCGGCCAGGTCCGGCCGCTCGCCCGCGCGGCGCGGGTCTGGATGGCTGCCGATGTAGTACCAGGGCCAGCCGTAAAACTGGCCGGCCTTGACGCGGGTGGAGTAGTCGGGCGCCAGATCGTCCCCCAACTCGTCGCGCTCATTGACGGTGCACCACAGATCGCCCGTCTTGGCGTTCATGCTCAGACCGGCGCAATTGCGGATGCCGGTGGCGTAAGTGCGAAGACCTTGGCCCAGGGGATTGGCGGTCAGGACCGCCGCGCGATGGACCTCGTTGCCCCAGCCGGCGCCCAGGCCATATTCGGCCTCCCACAGTTTCATGTCGGCCGGCGGCTGCTTGGGCATTTTCTCGCCGACATTGGAGCCCGATCCCACCGAGATGAACATTTGGGTTCCGTCCGGCGAGAAGGCCAGATCGCGCGTCCAGTGGCCGCCGCCGGAGGGAAGCGAGGGCACGATCACCTGGGCAGGTCCGCTCGCCTTCACATCACCGGTCTTGTAGGGGAAGCGCACCACCGAGTCGGTGTTGGCGACATAGACCCACTGCGGATCCTTTTCCGGGTAGAAGGCGATGCCGTAGGGCGAGTGCAGGCCCTCTGCGAACACAGTAACTTGGTCGGCCTTGGCCGATCCCGGCGCCGAACGCATGATGCTGATGCGCCCGCCGAGATTTTCCGCGATGAAGATGTCTCCGTTGGGCGCCATGCGCATGCGGCGCGCGCCTTGCAGACCGCTGGCGAAAACGCTGACCTTGAACCCTGTGGGAACCTTGGGCGTGGCGTCCGAGGGTCGCGGGATGGTCTTGGGCATGTTGCGCACCGTGCCCGTGGCGAAGGGCGCGGGCAGGTCGGCGGGGGTGATATGGCGCCAGACGCCCGGCGCGTCTGTGCTGGTATCGCCAAAGGCATCCTTGCCGGTGCGAACGGTCTGCGACCAGGCGTCTGACGCGACCAGAAGGGCGGCGCCAAACAAAAGACTGGAGATACGAAAGCCCTTGGACACGGCGGTCCCTCCCTGGCGGACATCTATTTTGCGGCGATCCTAGGGTTTGTCAGCCCGGCGTCAATCACTGTATCCACGGGAATACGGCAATGGCGCCTTGGAGCCGCTCCCCTTGTGCCGCTCGCTCGACCCCGGCATTGATGAGGCCAAAGCCGGTTTGAGGAGAATAAGGCAATGGGGAGGGGGCGAGGATCCCTGGCCGCGTGGGCGGCGGTTCTGCTGGCCGCCTTGGCCCTGGCCGGAGCGGGCGTGCAGCGCGTGCGGGCTCAGGCCCAGCCTGACTCCGCGCAGGCCAAGGCGGCTGAGTCCATCGCCCAGTCCAGCTGCGCCTCATGCCACGGCCCCGGCCTGACCGGCGGGGACCGGGCGCCGCCCTTGGTCAACAGCGCCCATCTGCGCACCCTGGGCGCTGACGAGATCAAGGCGATCATCCGCGCGGGCACAGCTGCCGGGATGCCGTCCTTTCCCTACCCCGACGCCCAACTGGACGCCCTGGCCGGTTGGCTGAAGAGCCAGAACGCCGTGGCCGCCCAGGTCCATTCGCCTGAGCAGGTGGCGGCCGGGCGGGCGCTGTTTTTCGGCAAGGCGGGCTGTTCGACATGCCACATGGTGCGCGGCGTCGGCGGGGTGAACGGGCCGGACCTGTCGGCCCTGGCGGTCCGCGCGCTGCCCAGCGAGGTCGAGCGCTATTTGGATGACCCCACCTCTCAGATCGGAACCAAGAGCCTGCCGGGATGTCCCGGTTGGGCCTTCTGTCCGGACACCCAGTGGGTCGTGGTCGATGTGCGCCTGAAGGACGGCAAGGCTCTACGCGGCTTTGCCCGTAACCAGGGCGAACACGATCTGCAACTGCAGACCTTTGACGGCCAGTTCCATCTGCTGACCGAGAAAGACTATGTCTCGGTCAAGCGCGAGGCCAAGTCCTACATGCCGCCGCTCAAGGCCACGGCGCAGGAAAGGCAGGATTTGCTGGCCTATCTCGGCGGCCTCGTCGGCGTGCCCCTGGGCGCGCAACCGGGCGGCGCCGAACCTAGCGCCCAGGCTATCGCGGCAGTGATGCATCCGGCCAAGGGTCAGTGGCCGAGCTATAACGGGACCACTGCGGGCAACCGCTACAGTCCGCTGGATCAGATCAACCGGTCCAATGTGCGCGGCCTGGCGCTGCAATGGTCGTTCACCCCCGGCGGCGCGGGGCTGCAAACCACGCCCCTGGTGGCCGATGGGGTGATGTATGTGACCGGCGCGGCTCAGGTTTGCGCCCTGGACGCCCGCACGGGCCGCCGCATCTGGTGCACGCCCAGGACTGCGCCCAAGGTCGGCGC
Organism: uncultured Caulobacteraceae bacterium; assembly: GCA_964451265.1. Lineage (GTDB taxonomy): Bacteria > Pseudomonadota > Alphaproteobacteria > Caulobacterales > Caulobacteraceae > BOG-938. The sequence continues at coordinate 12,837 of CAYVHP010000164.1, forward strand.
CGGGCCGGGACGCACGACGGGGTTCTCGGCCCCGGCCACCGGCGGCGCCAATCGCGGCGTCGCCCTCTTGGGCGACCGATTGTTCTTCTCCACCGACGACGCCCATCTGGTGGCGGTCAACCGAGTGACCGGGGCGGTGGTGTGGGCCGTGGCCCTGCCTGATCCCAAGTATCCCGGCGCCTACTACGGCGCCGCCGCGCCCCTGATCGTGGGCGATCTGGTCATAGCGGGCGTAGCCGGCGGCGACTCGCCCCTTCGCGGGTTCGTGGCGGCCTATAAGGCCTCGACCGGCGAACAGGCGTGGCGTCTTTGGACCATCCCCCTGCCGGGCGAGCCTCTGTCAGAGACCTGGAAGGGCCGCGATCTGCCCACCGGTGGCGGGGCGACCTGGACCACCGGCTCCTACGACGCGGATTTGGGGCTGCTCTATTGGGCCGTGGGCAATCCCTATCCAGCCACCAACGGCGATGAACGCGGCGGCAGCAACCTCTACACCGGCTCGGTCCTGGCCATCGATCCCAAGACCGGCGCGGTCAAATGGCACTTCCAGTTCTCGCCGCACGATCTGCACGACTGGGACGCCAATGAGCCGCTGGTCCTGGCCGACGCCAAGTTCGGCGGAAAACAGCGTAAGCTGCTGCTGCAGGCCAACCGCAACGGCATGTTCTATGTGCTGGACCGCACCAACGGCCAGTTCCTGCTGGGCAAGCCCTTCGTCAAGAAACTGACCTGGGCCAGCGGCATCGGCCCGGACGGCGTTCCCCAATGGCTGCCCAATAACGAGCCGACGGAGGCGGGCGTGCGGACCTGTCCCAGCGTGCGCGGCGCCACCAACTGGTACGCCTCGTCCTACAGCCCCCAGTCGCGGCTGTTCTATGTGATGGCGGCGGAGGACTGCGCCATCTACCGCAAGGTCGGGCGCGGCTATGACGGCGACCGCGATCCCACCGATCCGGGCCTGCGGTATCTGCGCGCCATCGACCCGGCCTCCGGCGCCATCGCCTGGGAAAAGGCCCTGACCGGCCCGCAAGAGGCCAACTACGCCGGGGTGCTGTCCACCGGCGGGGGCCTGGTGTTCCACGGCGAGACCGGCGGGGGCTTTGCAGCAGTGGACGCCGTGACCGGCAAGACCCTGTGGATTTTCCGCGCCAACGACAACTGGCGCGCGGCGCCCATGACCTACACCCTGGACGGGCGGCAATATGTGGCCGTGGCGGCGGGGGGCAATATCCTGTCCTTCGCCCTGGGCCAGGACCCCAGCAGCGTGTTCGCCGGCGGGGCGGCGCCTCACCGGGCGGGCGGGGCGTCCAAGCGATAGGCGATGATCTGGTCGCCGCCCTTGTCGCGCATGGCCTTGCCGCCGGCGGCGATCACCACATACTGACGCCCGTCCGCCCCGCGATAGGTCATGGGCGTGGCGTGCCCCGCCGCGGGCAACTGGTCCTGCCACAGGGTGCGGCCGGTCTTCAGGTCGATGGCGCGGAACATCTCGTCCTGGGTCGCGGCGATGAAGATCAGCCCGCTGCGCGTTACGACCGATCCGCCGATATTGGGCGCGCCGAGAGGCAGGGGTAGGCCCAGGCCCAGACCGAAGGGTCCGCTGTTGCGTGCGTCGCCCAAGGTCCTCCGCCACAGGATGGAGCGGGTCTTCAGATCGATGGCGGTGAGGAAGCCGTAGGGCGGGCGCTGGCAGGGCACGGCCAGGGCCGACAGGAACGGTCCCCAATAGACCGCCACCGGCAGGCCCGTCATCGGGCCCAGGTGCAGGTGGGGAATGACCGACTTGGGGTCCGGTTGCGGGCCGCGCATGTCCCGGTCGGCCTGAGCGCGGGTGACCAACTCGTCCTGATCGGCCATGTGGTTTGAATTGACCACCAACAGGCCTCGGCCTTCGTCCAGGGCCATGCTGCCCCAGTCGATGCCGCCCAGCTCGCCGGGATAGCGGATGGTCATGCCCAGGCGCGGCGGGGTGAACATGCCGACATAGCGCGCCTGGCGAAACTGGATGCGGCAGGAGAGCTGATCAAAAGGCGTCAGGCCCCACATGTCGGCCTCGGTCAGGTCCGGGCCGTTGAATTGCGGCATGCCGACCGAATAGGGCTGGGTGGGCGAGGCGTGCTCGCCGGGCAAATCCGAGGGGGGCACAGGCCGTTCCTGCACCTGGGTCAGGGGATGGCCGTCGCGCCGGTCCAGCACGAAGACCTGGCCGGTCTTCGTGGCTTGGTAGAGGGCCGGGACGGGGCCGCTGGGGGCTGGGAAGGTCCCCAGCACCGGCTGAGCGCCCAGATCATAGTCCCACAGGTCGTGATGCACCGCCTGGAAGGTCCAGCGCACCGCGCCGGTCTTGGCGTCGAGAGCGACGACCGAAGTGGAGAAACGGTCGGTGTTGGCGGTGCGCGGCGTGCCGACCAGGTCCGGACTGCCGTTTCCCATGGGCAGGTAGATCAGGCCCAGCTGCTCATCGGCGCTGGCGATGGACCAGAAATTGGGCGTCGACGGCGTATAGGTCTGGCCGGGGGGCAGGGGCCGCGGATCGTCCGGACGCCCGGTGTCGAACACCCATTTCAGGGCGCCGGTCACGGCGTCATAGCCGCGAACCACGCCGGGGGTGATGCGCACCGCGCGGTTGTCGGCGACCAGGCCGCCGGTCACGGCCACGCCGCCCACGATGGTCGGCGGGGAGGTGGGGTGTGAGAGGTTAGCGGGGAAATCGCCCAGGCCTTGGCGCAGGTCCACCACGCCCTTGACGCCGAAGCTCGAGCACAGGCGGCCGGTCTTGGCGTCCAGCGCGATCAGCTTGCTGTCGGGCGTACCCAGCAGCAATCGCGTCGGGCAGTCGCTCACGCCGGGCGGCGCGCGATAGAAGGCCAGCCCCCGGCACACCCCTAAGACAGCCTTCTTGGCGCCCTCAGTCGGATCGTACCGCCACAGCTGGCGTCCGGTGAGCGGATCGACGGCGAACACGGCGTCCGCCTCGGTGCAGCCATAAAGCGCGCCGTCGACCATCAGCGGGGTCATCTGCAATCCGCCCCGCGCCTTGGCGGCGGCGCTGCTTGCGCTGCTGTAGCTCCAGACCCGCCGCAGCGACGCGACATTGGTCGGGGCGATCTCGTCCAGCGGCGAATAGCGCGTGCCCTGCGCGGTATTGCCGTAGTGGGTCCAGTCGGCGGGGTCGGCGCCGGACGAGGCTGCAGGCGGCGCGATGTCCTGGCCGCGATAGGCGACGATCTCGCCCGGGCCGCGATGGGCCGCCGACCAGCCGGCCACGAAAAGGCCGAGCGTCACGACGGCTAGGGCGCCGCCGAGCAGACGTCGCGCACGCGGGCCTGTCGGGGTTAGCGAGCGGCGCAGCCAGGGCGCAATCAGGAACAGGCCGGCGACGGCGAGGAACACCAGGCGCGGCATCAGGGCCCAGGGATCGAAACCGACCTCCCACAGGCTCCAGGCCAGCGAGCCCAGGAAAACTAGGCCATAGAGCTGGAGCCCCGCGCTTTGGCGTCGAAGGATCAGGATGGCGGAGGCCAGGATCAACAGTCCGGTCAGGACGTAGTAGATCGATCCCCCGAGCGACGCGAGATAGGCGCCAGGACCCGCCATGCCCAGACCCGCTGCGGCCAGCAACAGGCCCATGACCGTTCGATACGGCGTCGCCATGACCTCATCCCCCCATTTGAGCCAGCAATGGCGCCGTGGACGATTTGGCGCAACCGGCCTATGGCGCGCGAGCCGCGATAGCGCAGCACGTTGCCGCGATGACTTGAGCTCGAGCTTCTAAGTTGCGCCATATACCGCAATGCCGTACATATATCCCATGCGCAGGCCTCTGCACGAAGTGGCTTTCACTGCCGGGTTTCTCGCCCAAGCCAAGGACGAGGGAATGACCGAGGCGGAGTTGGCCGCGCTCGTCCAGTTGCTCGCTCAGAATCCCGAAACGGGCGCGCTTATCGTCGGTTCAGGCGGTTGCCGTAAGGTGCGGCTGGCCAAGACCGGTAGCGGCAAGTCCGGCGGCTATCGCGTGGTGACGTTCTTCGCTCGCCGGGCGATGCCGGTCTATGTGTTGGCGGTCCTCGCCAAAGGATCGCGGGCGAACTTCTCCGCTGACGAAGTCAACGCCATGGCGAGGGCCACTGAGCGAATTTTGAAAACACTGAGGCCACAGGCAGTCGGGTAGCCGCCAGTGAACATTGGACCGGAGGATCAGATTATGGACGACAAGACGAACTTTAATCGGATCATGGCGGGCCTGGGCGAGGTCGCCCAGATCGCCGAAGGACGGAGTAAGCCGGCGCGAGTGTTCGTGCCGGCGGACGTCGACGTCAAGGCGATCCGCACCCGCGCAGGTCTTAGCCAAGTCGCGTTCGCCGCTCGCTACGGTTTTAGCGCATCGGCAGTCAGGGACTGGGAGCAGAAGCGCCGCAAACCCGAGGCGAGCGCCAGGGTGCTCCTGTGCGTGATCGATCATCGCCCCGACGCCGTCGATGAGGCGTTAAGCGCCGCGTTCTAGCGGAGAAGAAGGGACGAACGGGGACGAGCGCGGTTGTCCCGGACGCATAGACGTACCATTAAGCACCGGCACGGAAGCCGGTGGTCAGTCCCAGCAATCAACCCATTCTGCTCGAACGACTTAGCTTGGAGTATGTGCTCCTGCCCACTTATTTTTAAAGGGTAGTGTCGCTACCCAGTCGGGGGAAGTGTCATGCGTTTGGAAGCCGTCTTCACCGCCACGTCTATCCTTTGCCCGCTCATCTGCGGGATCATGGGGTATCTCGTGACCACGCGGCCCCCCAATCCCCGCCGCCAAATTTGGTTTGAAGTCGCCTTCGTTGGGATAGCAGTGATTGGTGCCGGTTCGGCTGTCTGGCTCGCCTATCTCAATTCTACCTCTCAACTCACGAGGGGCGATGTGAGGAGAGAGGTGGCAGCGGCCACCTACATGCCTCCAAAAATAATCGTGCCGATAACAATTCCAATTGGCCCCACTAAGGCGGACGCAATGCGCATAAACGCGGTTTTCTTAAATCAGGGAAACTCGGCGGTAGCGAACGCGACGCCCCATTTTGCACTTGGATGGGCCGATGGAACGATATCCACTCAAAAACTAGACGAGATTTTTTCTGGACTGAGGGCAATGCCGCAGGCAGCCGGTTTACCGTCTGATCGCTTGGAACCAGGAGAAAGCCGGACAACCACATTGCCCGGAGAATTGAATGCCCATACGGCTCTAACAGTTGAGAAAATAAGAGAAATTAAAAGGAAGAGTTGGGTAGTACTTTTTGCGCTTGAGCTTACCTATCTCGATGTTAGGGACGGTTCGAGATGGGAAACGCAGGTATGCCAATATTGGGACTATAGGGTCCCAAAGGAATACAAAGAGCGCATCCTGCCACACAAATGCCAGGGCCATAACGGTGTCTTCAGAATGACGTAAACAAGGGGCCAGGAGAGCCACATGACAAGCTCTGAGCACTATTGCGGAATGGATTGATCGTCGCTGCGAACGTGGGGGTTCAGGGACAGCAGTACCGGTCCGTGGATCAGGAGGAATGGCGCGGGCTCAACACCCCCTACCGCACCCTCGGCCCCCGATACCGCAGTGCATCCACCAGCAGGCTGAACGCTGGCGAGAGTTGGCGGCGGCTGGGGTAGTAGAGGTGATAGCCGGGGAAGGGTGGGCACCAGTCGGCTAGGACGCGTACGAGGCGGCCGTCCGCGAGGTGGTCCTTGACCTGGTCTTCGAGCATGCAGGCCAGGCCGAAGCCCTTGAGCGCGGCGTTCAGGATCAAGGGCACGTCGTTGAAGATCAGCGGTCCGTCCACGCGCACCTTCAGCTCGCGGCCGTCCTTCTCGAACTCCCACGCATAGAGTCCGCCCAGGGTCGACAGGCGCAGGTTGATGCAGGCCTGTTCGGTCAGGTCGTGGGGCGTTTTCGGCTTGGGACGGGTTGCGAAATAGGCCGGGGCCCCCACCACGGCCATGCGGATGTCCGGCCCGACGCGCACCGCGATCATGTCCTTGCCCACCTGTTCGCCCAGGCGCACCCCGCCGTCGAAGCGTCCGGCGACAATGTCGACCAGGCCTTGGTCGAGGCTCAGCTCGACCTTGATATCCGGATATTGGGGCAAGAGCCGCTCCAGGGCCGGCCACAAGAGCGTCTGGGCCGCGTGAGCGCCGGTGGTGATGCGGATGGCCCCGGCGGGTTTGTCGCGTAGAGCGCTGAGCGAGGCCATTTCGGTATCGATGTCGTCCAGGGCGGGGCGCAGCGTTGTCAGCAGCCGCTCGCCCGCTTCGGTCGGCACGACATGCCGGGTGGTCCGCGCCAGCAAGCGCACGCCCAGGCGGGTCTCAAGGCGGCGGACGGCATGGCTTAAGGCCGATTGCGAGGTCCCGAGCTTGGCGGCGGCGCGGGTGAAGCTCCGTTCTTCAGAGACCGCCAAGAAGGCATTCAGATCGATCAGGTCGTCGCGGCGCATTCATGAATCTCAAGCATGACTTCATGCATTTCTATTCCTCTAATCGCTAGACGTCATCAGGCGTATCTCATCCATCGAACAGCGCGGCCCGGCTCTGGGCCAAGGAGATGAGATGCAGAAACGTACGCTTGGATCATCCGGCCTTCAGGTCTCGGCCATCGGCCTGGGCTGCATGGGCATGAGTTTTTCCTACGGCCCGCCCAAGGACAAGACTGAGATGACCAAGGTCCTGCGCGGCGCGGTGGAGCGCGGCGTGACCTTTTTCGATACGGCCGAAGTCTATGGGCCGTTCATCAATGAAGAGCTTCTGGGCGAGGCGCTGGCGCCCGTGCGTGAGCAAGTCGTGATCGCCACCAAGTTCGGCTTCAACATCGGCGCCGATCCGCGCACCGCGCCGGCGCTGAACAGCCGGCCCGAGCGGATCAAGGCCGTGGCCGAAGCCTCGCTCAAGCGGCTCCGCGTCGAGGCCATCGACTTGTTCTATCAGCATCGGGTCGATCCCGACGTGCCGATTGAGGATGTGGCCGGCGCCGTGCGCGATCTGATTGCGCAGGGCAAGGTCAAGCACTTCGGCTTGTCCGAAGCCGGCGCCCAGACGATCCGGCGCGCCCATGCGGTCCAGCCGATCACGGCGGTGCAAAGCGAATATTCCCTCTGGTGGCGGCGTCTTGAACCGGAGGTCATTCCCACGCTTGAAGAGCTTGGCATTGGGCTGGTGGCCTTCAGCCCCCTGGGACGAGGCTTCTTGACCGGCAAGATCGACGATAAGACCAGCTTCGCCAGCGACGACTTCCGCAGCACCCTGCCTCGCTTCACACCCGAGGCGCTTCGGGCGAACCAGGCGGTGATCGATCTGCTCGCCCGCATCGCGGCCGAAAAGCACGCCACGACCGCCCAGATCGCCCTGGCCTGGCTGCTGGGGCAAAAGCCCTGGATTGTGCCCATCCCCGGCACGACCAGGCTCGAACGCCTGGAGGAAAATATCGCCGCCGCGTCGGTCAACCTGACCACGGAGGACCTGCGTCTCATCGAGCAGGCCGCCTCCCAGATCGCGGTGCAGGGCGGACGCTATCCGGAAAAACTGGAGAGCATGACCGAGGTCTGAGCGACGGGCTTACCGCAGCGCCGCCGCGATATTCCCGCCGTCCACGGTCAGCACCGCGCCGGTGGTCTTGTCGGCCAGGGCCAGGTCCACGAAGGCCTGGGCCACGTCCTCGGCGGTGACTTCGCGGCCGAGCAGATTACCGGCCATGTAGTCGTGCTCGCTGACCCCGCGCGCGGCCGAACGGGCCTTGACCATCTCGTCGGTGAGCAGGCCCGAGCGGATGCGGTCGGCGTTGACGGCGTTCGAGCGCACGCCCTCGGCCCCGTGGTCCACGGCATATTGGCGCATGAGGGCCAAGGTGGCGGCCTTGGGCAGGCCGTAGGGGCCGAAGTCCGGCCCCGGATTAATCGCCTGCTTGGAGGCGTTGAATAACAGGCAGCCGCCCATGGCCTGCTTGCGGAAGATGCGCACCGCCGCCTGGGCCACGCTCTGATGGGCGAAGAAGTTCAGCTCAAAGCTGCGGCGCAGGATGTCGTCGGACACCTCGCCGATGCGTCCGGTCAGGGCCGCGCCGGCGTTAGACACCAGGATGTCCAGCCCGCCGTAAGCCGAGGCGATGGCTTCGAACGCGGCGGCGACCTGGGCCGGATTGGTCACGTCGCAGGCCAGGGCCAGGCCCTTGACCTTGGCGGCGCCGGCCTTGGCGTCGGCTTCGTTGAGGTCC
>CAYVHP010000165.1:0-18484 GCA_964451265.1 uncultured Caulobacteraceae bacterium
GGTTCGGTCCCTTCGGCGGCCCAAATCTCCTCGAGGGCTGCGACGGCGTCCGGCTCCGGCATCTGGACCAGCCTTGCGACAAGCGCTTCGCCCTCACGCCCGGCTGAAGCCGCCGATTGGGCGTGTTCGAGCTCGGCCTTCAGAGAGCGAGGGCGCTGGAACGCCCGCTTCAGCCTTGCGGCCAACAGGGGCGCCAAGCCCAGGGCGTCTACGAAGGCCGAAAACAGGCTGACGTCGCCCAGCTCAATCCATAGATCCGAGCGCCGGCCCGCCTGAGCCGCCTGCCAGGCTAGAACGAGCAGCTCGGCGTCGCGAAACTTGGGCGCGTCATCGCCCAGCACTTCCAGGCCGATCTGCAGGAACTCCTCGGCCCGCCCAGAGCCCGGCGGCGCTACAACAAAGGCCTTGCCCTCGTAGCGATAGACCGCCGACCCGGCGCCAGAGGCCATGTGGGCGAGGGCCAGGGGGATGGTGAAATCCGGGCGCAGGCAAGCTTCATCAATGCCATCGGCTTGGACCACGAACAGGCGCGAGCGCATGGCCTCGCCCGACAGATCAAGCATCAGCGACAGGGGCTGCATCACAGGCGTGTCGATAGGCGTGGCCGACCGCGCCTGGAACGGCGCGCGGATGGCGGCCAGAACCGCCTCCGGAGCCGAAGGCTCCAGCGCTATCATCGCGCCCGCTCCACAATCGTCCGCACCGCCTGCACCAGATCACTGCGAGCGACGGTGAATTGGCCGGGGCGCTCGTCGCGCCAGGCGTTGTTGTCGGACACCCCGCGCGACAGGTCGCGGCCCAGGTCCAGGTCCTTGATGGTCGCCTGACCATTGGCCCGCTCGTCCCCGCCGATCATGATGGCGGCGGGCGATGACCGACGGTCGGCGTATTTCATCTGCGCCTTCATGCCCGAAGCGCCCAGGTAGACTTCCGCCGCGATCCCGGCCGCGCGCAGTTCTGCGGCCACGGCGAAATAGTCCGACATCTGATCTTGATCGAACACAATGACCACCACCGGCCCGCGCGGCGGCGCATCGGCCTCGCGGTTCGCGGCCTTAAGCGCCGCGGCCAGGCGCGAGACGCCGAAGGAGAAGCCAGTGGCCGGGGTAGTCTGGCCGGTGAAGCGGGCGATCAGGTCGTCATAGCGGCCGCCGCCGCCGACGGAGCCGAAGCGCACCGGCTCGCCCTTTTCATCCGTGGTCTGAACCAGCAGCTCGGCTTCGAAAACCGGGCCGGTGTAATATTCAAGGCCGCGCACAACCGACGGATCAAACACCGCCTGGCCCTCAGTTACGCCCAAGCCCTTCAGCGCCGCGTCGATCCGGGCCAAGTCTTCCAGGCCCTTGGCCCCTTCGGCCGAACCGCCCACCACCGCGCTCAGCCGGTTCAGAGTTTCAGAGCGGGTGTCGGCCCCTGCCTGGACAAAGGCCAGCACGGCGTCCACCGCCGCCGGCTCGAGCTTGGCCCCCACGGTGAAGGCGCCGGACTCGTCCTTGCGCCCCTCGCCCAGCAGCAGCCGCACGCCTTCCAGGCCCAGCCGGTCGAGCTTGTCCGCTGCGCGCAGCACGGCCAGTTTCTGTCCGGCGCTGTCCACCCCCGCCTGGGCCAACAGCCCGTTCAGCAGCTTTCGATTGTTGATCTTCAACACATAGTCCGACGGCGACAGCCCCGCCGTGCGCAGCCCCTCGCCGGCCATGGCGATCATCTCCGCGTCGGCCTCGGGCCGCGCCGAGCCGACCGTGTCGGCGTCGCACTGCACGAACTGGCGGAACCGGCCGGGGCCGGGCTTTTCATTGCGCCAAACCGGACCAAAGGCGTAGCGCCGGAACGGCTTGGCGAGGGTTTCCCAGTTCTCGGCCGCAAAGCGGGCCAATGGCGCGGTCAGGTCGTAGCGCAGCGCCATCCACTGCTCGTCGTCGTCCTGCAGGGCGAACACGCCCTCATTGGGACGGTCGGAGTCGGGCAGAAACTTGCCCAAGGCGTCGGCATATTCAAACGCGCCGGTGTCCAGCGCCTCGAAGCCGTACTGCTCATAGACCCGCGACACCGCCTCCACGATGCGCTGCTCGGCGCGCAAGGTGGCGGCGCGCTTATCGACAAAGCCGCGCGGAACGCGCGCTTGGGGACGGAAAACTGCGTCTGACATGGCGCGGCTCTACCGGATCAAGGCCCGCCGAGCAAGGAAGGGCGGCTCGAACACTCGCGCAGTAATACGTCCTCCCCTGTGTAGCGGCAGCGAAACGGGGGAGGTGGCGCGAAGCGACGGAGGGGGCGTGCAGGTGCTCGGCGGTTGGCTTCAGCCAGGCGATAGATGACCCTGCGGCGGGCTTGGCATGCCCCTCCACCCTTCGGGTCCGTCAAAAGCGATCATATATGATCCCGTTGACCCCCCGCTGCGCAGGGGAGGACGTTAAGGTCACCTCACCGCCTAAACGTCAGCCCTACCCGCACCGTGCGGGGCAGGTCGTAGCTGGCCACGCCCGTAGCGGCCCGCGCCGTGACGATGGCGGCGTCGCCGACATTGATGACCGCCAGATAGACCCCGAAATTGGGCGTCACGGTGTAGTCGGTGCGCAGGTCCGCCGCCAGGAAGGGCTGATCGATCAGGGTGTTCAGGTCGTCGTCAAAGCGCTGGCTTTCATAGCGCAGGCTGGACGACACCGCCCAGCTGGGCGTCAGGGCCCATGCGGCCGAGGCCGTGCCGGTGAACTTGGGGGCCAGGGCCGGTCGCTTGCCGGTCAGCTGGCGGGCCGCCGCGCCGCCGTCCACCTCGGCGTCGGTATAGGCGCCGGAGACCTTCACGGTCAGCGGGGCCAGCGGGTGGGCCTCGGCGTCGGCTTCCAGGCCATAGGCGTTGATCGCCGCCACGTTCTGCCGCTGGAACAGAATACCGCCTGCCGGCACCACGCCGGCGATGGGGAAGGTTCCGGGACCCACGCCGATGGTGGCGTTGATCACGGGATTGGTCACGCGGTTGTCGAACAGGGTGGCGGACCACTTGACCGGACCCGTGCGCCCGCCAACCCCGCCTTCGAAGCCGGTCAGACGCTCGGGCCTGAGCAGGGCGTTGGCCAGGGTGATGTTGTTGCCCACGCGGAACGGGCGGTTCAACTCGTTGAGCGACGGCTGGCGAAAGCCGGTGTAGGCCGCTGCGCGCAGATAAAGGCTGTCGCTCAGGTCGCGCCGCAAGGCAATGCGGCCGGTCGGCTCTGAGCCGCTCTTGTTCGGCGAGGGGGAATTCAAGGTCACCGCGCCGGTGGAAATCGTTCGCTCGATCAGACGCGAATTGGTCTGGCGCCAACTGTCGATCCGCACACCGCCGGTCAGCAACCAACCGGACCAGGACCGTGCGCCCTCGACATACAGTCCCGCCACCGCTTGCCCCCCACCAGCCAAGCGGTTCTTGGTGTAGGCGCCGCTCACGAAGGTGAACAGCTCGTGGTCCTTGCCGGTGGCGGAGCGAAGGTCGGCCCCGGCTTCCAGATCGCCCCAATCGCCGGTCTTGCGCACGGCGGCGTTGACGCCCCAACCGGTGGCCGGTGTGGCGTACTGGTTATTGGACGGCGTGGTCGAATTGCGGTCCGCCGCCGTGGATACCGAGGTGTTCAAAAGATCCGAATGGCGCACCCAGCCTTGCAGGCGCCATCCCAGTTGATCATTGGTCGGCTGGGCGGCGGCGGTGATGCTGGCGTCCTGGCCGCGCGAGCGGGAGATGGCGTTCACCAGCCCGGAATCGCGCGATTCCTCATAGGCGCCCACGTGGGCCGCGATCACCGTCCGGCCCAACTCGACCTGGGCCCGGCCCGCGCCGTTCCAGGCGTGCAGGGTCAGGTCGTCGTCCGCCCGTCCGCGCCCCTGGACCACGGGAATCCAGTGGTCGCCCTGCTCGGCTGAGAACGACCCGAACAGATTGACCGGTCCGGTCTGAACCTCGCCCACCGCCGCGCCCCGCGCGCCGCCTCGGCTGCCGCCGGAGATTTCGCCCGCGACGCCGCCGGACGGCAAGGTCCGCTCCTGCAAGTCGATGACACCGGTCAAGGCGCCCGCGCCGTAAGGGCCGGCGCCGGAGCCGCGCACGATGCGAATGTCGCCGATGCTTTCGGTCGGCAGGCTGGACCAGATCACCCAACCGCCGAAGGGATCGTTCTGCGGCACGCCGTCGAGGGTGACCAGGGCCCGGCCGGCGGCCGAGGGCGCCACCGAACGCAAAGAAATGCCCTGGGTGGTGGGATTGGCCCCCGCGCTGGAGCCCGGTCGAAACAGCGAGGCGCCGGGCGAGGTTTCCAGCACTTTGTCGAGGCGCGGCGTGGACGCCAGATCCTGCGGCGAAACCTGCACCACCGCGAAAGCCGCGTCAGCGGGGGATGCGGGCAGGCGCGCGGCATGGACCACAACGGTGTCGATGGGAGGCGGCAGGTCGGCAGGCATTGAAAACTTCCCCTATTGGCGCCCGGCTCTTGTGGGTGAAGATCCCGCCGGGCGCGGGCCCTCTTGAGACATCGTCAGACGGAATTCAACTCCACGGCCAGGCGGACCAGATCCATGGTGGTGGAGACGCCCAGCTTGCGCTTGATGCCGGTGGTGATGTTGGCGACGGTTTTGTAAGCGAGCTGAAGCCTATCCGCGACCTCAGCCAGGCGGTGGCCGCCGGCCAGCAGGCGCAGCACTTCAAGGTCACGGGCCGACAGGGCGTCCAGCGGCCCACTGGCCTCCGCGCCCTTCAGGACGATGGCTTGGGCGATGGCGTTTTCCACATAGCGCCCGCCCTTGCCGACAGCCTTGATCGCCGCCATCAGCTCGTCCGGCGCCGCGCCCTTGCTCAAATAGCCCCTGGCCCCGGCCTCAAGAGCCCTCACCGCGTAGATCGGCTCGCAATGCATGGTCAGCACAAGCACAGGAACCGTGGAGTCCTCCCGCTTCAGACGTCCCAACACGTCCAGGCCGCCGATATCGGGCAGATTCAGGTCCAGGATCATCAGATCCGGGCGGCGAACGCGCACAGCGGCCAAGGCGCCGCGTCCGGTGGTCTCCTCGCGCACCTGCACGGCCGGCATGGCCGACAACAGACGCTTGAGCCCATCGCGGACGATCGGGTGGTCTTCCACCAGAAGGATGTCCATTACACGGCCTCCAGCGGAATTGGCGACGCCGCCTCGCTCGCCAAAGGCAAGCGCACGATCACCGACCAACCCCGGCCCCCCGGCCCTGTTTCAATGTACATCTGACCCGCCAAGGCGTCCACGCGTTCGCGCATGCCCAGCAGGCCAAATCCGACCCGCCCGTTGGTGGCGCGGGCGCCTTGGCCATTGTCGGTCACTTGAAGCTTCACAGCCCCAGCGTCCCGGCCGATGGCGAGGGTCACCTTGGAGGGCGCGCCATGGCGCACGGCGTTGGTGATGGCTTCCTGGGCCGCTAGGTACAGGGCCTCGCGCGCCTCCATCCCCAGGTCGATCTCGTCATCCAGCGCCAGCTTCAGCTCAAAGGTCGTATCGGCGCGGCGCGCGCGCCAGAAGGCGACCAGATCGGTCAGGGCTGGGGCAAGGCCCAGCTCCACCGCCCGCAGGGGGCGCAGCCGGGCCAGCATCTCGCGCACGCGCGCCTGCATGTGCGCCACCGCCGAAGCGATCAGGCCCGCCCGTTCCGCCAGGTCCGCCAGGCCCTGGGCCTGGGCCGCCCCGCCGACCGCCGCAGCGTCTATGCCCACAGCGAAAAGATAGGGGCCGATCTCGTCATGAAGGTCGCGGGCGAAGTCTGCGCGCTCCTCTTCCTGCAACCGCAGAAGCTCCGAGCGCAGGCGATTGTTGTCCTCATCGGCGGCGGACAGACGGTCGGCCAGGGCATTGAAGCCTGCGGCCAGGGCTGCGACTTCCGGCGGTCCGGACGGGGCCACGCGCGGGCCGAAATTGCCGCCCTCCAAGCGCTTGAAGGCCGCCAACACAGCGCCGAGCGGCGACAGGGCCCGGGCGACAGCGAAGTGGACCACCAGAACCGCCAGGACCACGAACAAAGCCCCGACGATCAGGGCGTCCACCAAGCCGTTCCAGTCCTCGCCGATCTCATTGGCCGGATCTGGGGTCAGGACCACCTTGCCGCCGTCCGGCAGCGCGAGCGCCTGGCTCGGAACATGGGGATTGAGCAAGGCCTCCAACCACGCCGGCGGCCGGGAATCCTGGGTGTAAAGGTTGGAGACCGCCCGTGTCTTGCCGTCGGGTCCGAACACGCTGACGCGAACGTGGCGCGAGCCGTTGAACAGGGCGGCGAAGCGGGCGTCGTCCACCGCCCCGCCCTGACCGATCTCCACACTGGCCACTCGGGCGGTAGCCGCGAGGTTGGTCTGCAGCTCGATGGCGACCATGCGCCGGTCCTGCCACAGGGTGAAGGTGGCGCCGAGCGCCGCGCTAAGCGCCATGGCGGTCAAGGTCGCCAGCAGGACCCGGGCGCTCAGTCCAAGCTTGCGCGGGCCCGGGCTGGGCATTGTCAGGCCTTGGGCAGTCTGAACGCGATGAATTCCGCCCTGACGCCGCCGCCGCCCATGGCCAGCACAATGTATTGGCGCCCGCCCAGCATATAGGTCATGGGCGAGCCCACCTGGCCGCCGGGCATATAAACGGCGCCCAGCTCCGCGCCGGTGGCCTTGTCATAGGCCCGCAGTTTCCCGCCGCGCCGTCCCGAAGGCTCGGTGGTCACTTGAGGGTCGCCTATCACCAGCAGGGTCTTGGTCACCAAGGCGGACAGCTTGCCGATCTGACCCGTCCTGGGAATGGTCAGGCCCTTGAGCGCCGGGTGGTTGCGAATGTTGTCGGGCGTCTCGCCGTGGGCGATCTGCCAGGCGATGTCGCCTTTGGTCAGGTCGATGGCCGTGAGGCTGCCATAGGGCGGCTTGAGCAGGGGCAGGCCGTCGACCGTAATCTCGTTCATCTTGAAGCCGTCGCGAACGACCGCTTCTTCGCCCTTGGGCGCGCCCAAGGCGGCGACCCAGTCCATGTCCGAAAAGGCCGGATCCTTATTGTTCAGCATGGCCGTGACCTGGGCCTCCCGCTTGGTCTGGACATAGACCATGTGGGTTTCAGGATCATACGAGCCGCCGGGCCAGTTGCTTCCGCCCTGTGCCGCAGGGGTCCATAGGGTCCCCCAGGTTCCTTCCCGCTTGAAGACGCTGGGCAGGGTCCATAGACCGCCCGTCACATAGTTCTTGATCAGCCGCAGGGCCTTTTCGTGCAGGGCGGGGGTGAAGTTGATCAAACCGTCAGGCGTGACGCCCTGCATGTCATAGGGCGGCGGCTTGGTGGGGATGGGCTGGGTCGCCGGATACCATTCGCCCGGCACATCGCCCTTGGGCACCTTGCGCTCGACGATAGGCCAGATCGGCTCGCCAGTCTCGCGGTTGAGCACATAGAGGATGCACTGTTTGGTCGGCTGCGCGAGCGCCTTGACGATCTTTCCCTTGACCGGAATGTCGCAAAGGATCGCCGCGCAGGGAATGTCGCGGTCCTGCAAACCGTGGTGGATCAGCTGGTAGTGCCATTTGCGGACGCCGGTCTTGAGGTCCAGCGCGACGATGGACTCCCCGAACAGGGCGTTGCCTCGGCGGTATTGGCCGCTGTAGTCGCCCGTCGGCAGCTCTACCCCGAGATAGGCGAGGTTCAGCTCTTCATCGATGGAAATCTGAGCCCAGTCGCCGGTGTTGACAATGTGGTCGGTGCCGTCCAGCCAGGTGTCGTAACCGAACTCGCCCTTCTTGGGGATGGTGTGGAAGATCCACAGCCGTTTGCCGGTGCGAACATCAAAGCCGCGCACATAGCCGCGGGTGTTGTCATAGGTCTTGGGGCGTCCCCCTGTTTCCATGGCCGCGCCGACGATCACCACGTCGTTGCCGATAGCCGGCGTGGCGTTGTAGCCCACGTCGGCCTTGACCAGATCCATGTCCTGGTCATCGTTCAGCCGCAGATCGACAATGCCCTTGTCGCCGAAATCCGGGCAGGGAATGCCGGTCTTGGCGTCCAGGCAGACCAGGCGGAAGCCGATGGTCACAAAGAGGATCCGCTCATCCCCCTTGCCATCGGTCCAGTAGGCCAAGCCCCGTCCGGCGCCCTGCCGTGGCGACCGTGCGGCCCGCTCGCCCTCCTCCAGGCGATAGACCCACAGCACTTCGCCCGTCGCCGCGTCGATGGACACGGCGTCACGGCGCGATCCGGCGGTGAAAAACATCCGCCCCTTGGCGACCAGGGGCGTTACTTCCAGGTTGGAGTCTGGGCGCGGGCCGTAAGGGCTGGTCTCGAACCGCCAGGCGATCTCCAGCGACTTGAAATTGTCCGCCGTGATCTGGTCCAGCGGCGAATAGCGGGTGTTGGCGTTATCCCCGGCGAAGCTCAGCCAGTCGGTGTCGGGCGCCTTGGGCTTGGTCTGGGCCAGGGCCTGGGTCTTGGACGCGATGTAGCCCAACAGAGGGGCCGCCAGGGCCAGCCGTCTTGAAATCTTACCCATGTCCGCTGTCCTTCTGGCTATCGCTTCGCCGGATGAGTTTTCAGGCCTTCGGCAGTCTAAACGCGATGAATTCCCCTCGGACGGTCCCGCCGCCCATGGCCAGCACAATGTACTGTCGACCGCCCAGCATATAGGTCATGGGCGAACCCACCTGGCCGCCGGGCATATAGATCGCGCCCAGCTCCGCGCCGGTGGCCTTGTCATAGGCTCGCAGCCTCCCGCCGCGTCGCCCTGAAGGCTCAGTGGTGACCTGCGGATCGCCCATCACCAACAGGGTCTTGGTCACCAGGGCGGACACCTTGCCGATCTGACCGGTCCGAGGAATGGTCAGGCCCTTCAGAGCCGGGTGGTTGCGGATGTTGTCGGGCGTCTCGCCATGAGCGATCTGCCAGGCGATGTCGCCCTTGGTCAGGTCGATGGCGGTGAGGCTGCCGTAGGGGGGCTTGAGCAGGGGCAGGCCGTCGACGGTGGTCTCGCTGACCTTGAAACCGTCGCGCACAACCCCTTCCTCGCCCTTGGGAACGCCCATCGACGCGACCCACTCCATGTCTGAGACCTTCGGGTCGGTGGTCTTGATCATGCCCGTGGGTTGGACCTCACGCTTGGTCTGTAAATAGACCATGTGGGTTTCAGGATCGTACGAGCCGCCGGGCCAATTGCTCCCGCCCTGAGACGCGGGGGTCCATAGGGTCCCCCAGGTTCCGTCGCGCTTGTAGACGCTGGGCAGGGTCCATAACCCGCCGGTCACATAGTTCTTGATCAGGCGCAGGGCCTTCTGGTGCAGGGCCGGGGTGTAGTTGATCAGTCCGTCCGGGGTGACGCCCTGCATGTCATAGGGCGGCGGCTTGGTGGGGATGGGCTGGGTCGCCGGATACCATTCGCCGGGCACATCGCCCTTGGGCACCTTACGCTCGACGATGGGCCAAATCGGCTCGCCCGTTTCGCGGTTCAGCACATACAGAAAAGCCTGCTTGGTCGGCTGGGCCAGGGCCTTAACCATCTTTCCCTTGACCGGGATGTCGCAAAGGATCGCCGCGCAGGGGATGTCGCGGTCCTGCAGGCCGTGGTGGACCAGTTGGTAGTGCCACTTGCGCACGCCGGTCTTCAAATCGATGGCGACGATGGATTCGCCGAATAGGGCGTTACCCCGGCGATACTGGCCGCTGTAATCGCCGGTCGGCAGCTCCACGCCGAGATAGGCGAGGTTCAGGTCCTCATCGATGGAGATCTCAGCCCAGTCGCCCGTATTGCCGGAGCTTTCCGTCCCGTCCAGCCAGGTATCGTAGCCGAACTCGCCCTTCTTGGGGATGGTGTGGAAGATCCACAGCCGTTTGCCGGTGCGAACATCAAAGCCGCGCACATAGCCTTTGACATTGTTGTGGGTCTGCGGCCGGCCGCCTGAGCTCATGGCCGCGCCGATCACCACCACGTCATTGCCGATGGCCGGAGTGGCGTTGTAGCCGAAATCGGCCTTGACCAGGTCCACGTCCTGATCGTCGTTCTGCCTGAGGTCGACGATGCCCTTGTCGCCAAAGTCGGGGCAGGGAATGCCCGTCTTGGCGTCCAGGCAGACCAGGCGATAGCCGATGGTCACATAGAGGATGCGCTCATCGCCCTTGCCATCGGTCCAATAAGACAGGCCCCGTCCGGCGCCTTGCCGGGGCGACCGGGCCGCCCGCTCGCCTTCGTCCAGGCGATAGACCCACAGCACCTCGCCCGTCGCCGCGTCGATGGACACCGCGTCTCGGCGCGATCCGGCGGTGAAGAACATCCGGCCCTTGGACACCAGCGGGGTGACTTGCAGCTCGCCGCCCGGGTGCGGTCCATAGGGTGCGGTCTCGAACCGCCAGGCGACCTCAAGCGACTTAAAGTTATCCGGCGTGATCTGGTCCAGCGACGAATAGCGGGTGTGAGCGTTGTCCCCGGCAAAGCTCAGCCAGTCGGTGTCGGGCGCCTTGGGCTTGGTCTGGGCCAGGGCCTGGGTCTTGGACGCGATGTAGCCCAATAGAGGCGCTGCCAAAGCCAGCCGCCGTGAAATCTTGCCCACGCGTATTCTCCCTAGGGGTCGCCCGACTTGCCGGGGTTATTTTGCTTTCGCCAACAACACCGCCGACGACACCGCCGTCAAGCGCCCCGGCCAAGCTGAAGCAACGGATTTCCGATTTTCCGAGCGCTCTAGCCCGCGCCTCCGAAGGCGTAGGTCGCCTTCAGCCAGACCCCGCGCGGCGGCGCGGGGGTTCTGAACGGCTGGTTGGCCAGGGTATAGATGCTGGTCACGCCCGACAGGCCGTAGGTCGAATAGACCTGGTCGAACACATTATCGATGTTCAACGACAGCGTCAGGGCCTTGCCGATCCTGTACTGGGCGTCCAGATCGACCACCGCGTATCCGGCGAGCTTGCCGTCCGGATCGGTGTTGCTTTCATTGCCATGGGCATATTGCTGACCGACGATGACCACCGCCCCGCCCAGGCTCAGACCGTCGATGGGCCGATAGTCCGCCCGCAGCTTGACGGTGCTGCTGGGAATGCCGGGAATGCGATTGCCGCTTTTGACGCCTTGGCCCGCCGCCGTGGTGAAAGGCGATTGGAAGGTCGCCTCCACGTAGCCGTAGTTGGCCGACAGCGACAACCGGTTCAGTTCGGCCTGGGCGCCGATCTCGACCCCCCGCCGCTCGGTGGCGCCGACATTGAAGAAATAGCCGTAGGTGGCCGAGGTGGCGATGAACTGGATGTCGTTCTGCAGGCGTGAGTCATACATGGCCGCGTTCCAGGTCACCCCACCGCCCAACTTACCGCGACCGCCTAACTCGACCGTGCGGGCCGTCACCGCCTTCAGGTCCGGGTCGCCGTTGAACCCAGTCGGCAGGGTGCAGGGGCTCTTGGGATTGGCGCAGGACAACTCAATGGAGGTCGGCGCCCGCATGGATTCGCTATAGGCGCCGAACAGTCCGAGGGCCGGATCAAGATTGTAGTTGAAGCCGAGTCCAGGATTGAACCGCTGATAGCGGTGTGAGCCTTTCAAGCCATTAGCCTCCGGCCCGGGCAGCGATCCGGCGGGCACGCCGTTGGGAGTCGTGACGGCCCCGGTTCCGGTGTTGGAAAACTTGAAGGCGGTGACGTAGCTGGGGTTGTAATACTTCAGGCCGGTGACCGTATCCGTCCACGAATAGCCGCCATCGTCATTGAGGTACTGGTTGTTCACGCCGGACTGGTCCAGCGAGGTGTATTCGTAACCACCCAGCACGGTGACGCTCAACCTGCTCGTCAGATCAATCGTGTCGGTGGCGTAGAGGTTCAGTTCGTTGACCCGGGAGCCGAGGGTCACTGACGTCAGCACATTGCTGCCCGTAAAGGCCGGCAGGTTGGAGGCGGACGGCGCAAGGCCATTGGCGGTGAACCCGTACTCCCCATTGGGGACAACCACGGTCTGGTAGCCGATCAGGCGCGCCAGATAGGTGGACTGCCCATAGGTGATATTGGATTGGTCGAACGCGCCGCCGAGGATGAAGGTGTTCTTGCGGCCCATCAGGTCGTCATTAGCCCGCCATTGCCCCGTCACGCCGACGGTCTGCTGGCGGATGGTCGACTGAACCAGGCTGGTATTGATGGAACTCCCATAGCGGCTGAAACCCAGGGCCAGGGCATTGGCGCCGGTGATGGAGTTGATCGCACTGCCGCCCGGGGCCTGGTTGGCGCATTTGGCCACGCCGGCCGTGGCAGCGAGCGATCCGTTGGCGTTGAAGCAGCCGTCGTCGAGCTCTGCATTGCTGTTGAGATTGCGGGCATCGGACTGGCGGACATAGACCTCGCCCGACAGCTGGTGCTTGTCATTCAGCCAATGGCCGGCCTTCAGATTGACCAGCCACATCTGGTTGGAGATGGCGTCCGGCCAGGTGTAGGCGGCCTTAGGCGTGGACAGCATGTCCAGAGGCAGAGACTGTGTGCCGTGCAGGTCCGTATCGGCGTAGGCGCCCGATAGTTCCACCAGCGTCCGCTCGCCTGGGCCATGCCACCTGGCCTTGCCGAACAGCTGTTTGACCTCGGACGCGGAATGGTCGCGATAGCCGGTCTGCTTGTCGTCATTGCCCGCGACGAAGTAGTCCGTGTGGGTCGCCGCATCCGCGCCCCCCGCTTGGACGCTCGCCGCCCAACGGCCGAACGAGCCGCCCAGGAGACTGACCGCGGCGCCGGGACTGTCCTGGCCGGTCTTGGTCTTGACCACGAGGGCCCCGCCCAGGGCGTTCAGGCCGAAGATCGGATTCGAGCCCGGCTCCACATTGACGCCGGCCAAAGCGTTCATGGGAATCAGGTCCCAGTTGACGACAGAGCCGAAGGGCTCGTTCACCCGAACGCCGTCGAAATAGACCGCCAGGCCGACCGGCGCGCCGAGCAGGGACGTCGCCTGAAAGCCCCGGTAGTTGACGTCGTTCTGATAAGGATTGCCGGTCCCGTCGCTGAGGCTGACCGAACCCAGTTTGCCGTTCAGCAGGTCGGCGAGATTGGCGGCGCCCTGGCGGCTGATGTCGTCAGCGTTCAAAGTCTGGGCGTTGGCGGGCACGTGGGACAAGGCCACGCCCGTAGCATCAAGGGGCGTCGCGACGATCACCACATCGTTCTGCGCGGATTGGGCCAGGGCGCCCGTGGGCAGCGCGCCCGCCGCAAGTAGAAAGGCCGAAGTGGCAAGCCATCGCCGCCTGCCCAGTGATCTTTGCTCAAGTCCGCCCATCACTACGCCGCTCCCCACTGGTCTTTGGCCTATCCGGTGGACCAGGCCCAGGGGCGCGGCAATGGCGACCTTTCCCGATATCGGCGGGAAACTTTCCCAATCGTGCGCGAGACCTGCGCCATGGGCGCTAAGCCGCTCGACCGCCTGGAAATATCGAATATAGGGCGATCAAGGCTGCGCTCTTCCCGACCGGACATAGAAGTCGAGACGCGGTCGCAAGGGGAGGGTTTGTTGACAGCCAAGACGCTGATCTCGACCGTAAGGGTGGCCACGCTTCGCTCGTCCAGCCTGGCCCTGGGACTGGGCATGGCCCTGACCGCCCCGGCCCTGGCGGACACTCAAGCGCCCAAGTCCGTGGTTGTCGTGACAGGCCACGCATCGACAAAGGCCTCCGAACAGTCGGGGATCGACAAGCTGACCCAACCCCTGATCGACACTCCACAGTCGGTCAGCGTCATCAGCCGCATCGAGCTGGATGATCGGGGCGTCACCACCCTCAGCGATGCCTTGCGCACAACGCCGGGCATCAGCCTGGGGGCCGGCGAGACCAGTTTTCAGGGAAACAACGTCATCCTGCGCGGCTTCACCACCCGCAACGACACCTATCTCGATGGCATGCGGGACTACGGCTACTATTACCGAGACCCCTTCGACGAGGACAGCATCGAGGTGCTGAAGGGCCCATCATCGGTGCTGTTCGGTCGCGGCTCGACCGGCGGGGTGATCGAGCAGACGACCAAACAGGCCCTGGTCGGTCAGCATTTCCTGGACGCCCAAGTCCAGCTCGGGACCGACCAGACCCGCCGCGTGACCGCCGACGCCAATACACTGCTGGCCGATGGTTTGGCCGCGGTTCGGCTGAACGGCATGGTCCACGAGTCTGGGGTCGCCGGGCGCGACGGCGCACGCAACAGCCGGTGGGGCCTGGCGCCCAGCCTGCTCATCAATCTGAGGCCCGATACGCAGCTGCGGATCGATTGGCTGCATCAGTTCGAGAACGACCGCCCGGACTACGGCATTCCCTGGTTCAACGGCGCTCCAGCCAAGGTGGATCGGAGTAATTTCTATGGCTTTTCAAGCGACTACCTGCGCGCCACGGTCAATGTCCTGACCGCCGCGATCAGCCATCAGGTCAACGACAGCCTGACGCTATCGAGCAAGGTCCGTTACTCGGACGACAGCCGCGAATTTCGAACCTCGGAGGCTGTGGTTCCCGCAGGCGTGGCGGTCACGACGCCCCTGTCGGCGATCACTGTCAACCGCAATGAGTTCGCCGGCTACAGCCGGGAAGTGTTCCTTCAGAACCAGAGCGACCTGACGGCCAAGTTCTCCACCGGCGCCCTGAATCACACCCTCGCGGCCGGCTTCGAGGTCGGGTCAGAGTCGCCGCGACCGACCTACATCTTCTTCACCGGCGTGCCGACCACCAACCTGGCCGCGCCCCCGCCCCAGACCTTCTCCGCCGCCTTGGCCTATGTGCGGCTGACCGCCAGGACCGACGCCCGGACGGCGGCCGTGTACGGTCTGGACACCATCGACATCGGCGACCACTGGCAGGCGATGGGCGGCATGCGCTGGGACCGCTTCGACGCCCATTATACCAGCACCGGCTTCGCCCCATCCGGCGCGGTCGCCGCCCGGACAGACATCCACCACGTGGACTCCGCGCCCAGCTACCGCGCTGCCGTGGTCTACAAGGCGCAGCCGGGTCTGAATTTTTATGTGTCCTACGGCGACTCCTTCGATCCGTCCGCCTCAGGCATTGAATCTCTCGTATCCTCGGGACGGTCGGTGGCCCAGGCCAATCTCAATCTCGCCCCCGAAAAGAGCCGCAGCTATGAGGCCGGCGCCAAGTGGGCGGTCACGCCGCAGCTGGTTTTCAACGCCTCGGTCTTCAAGATCGAGAAAACCAATGTGCGCGTGCCCGATCCTACCACGCCCGGCTTCAACACCTTGGGCGGCGACCAGCAGGTGCAGGGCTTCGAGACCGAGCTCAGCGGGGCTCTGACCGCCGCATGGAAGGTCCACCTGGGCTACGCCTATATGGACAGCCGGACCGTCAAGTCGGCAGCGGGCGGCCCGCTTGTCGGCGCGGCCTTGACCATTACGCCGAAGAACACCTTCAGCCTGGCCACGGAATACAAAATCCTGCCCAATATCGAGATCGGCGGCGATCTCGTGTCCATGTCCAGCCGACTGGGCCAGAACACGGCGGCCTCTTACTTGACGGCGCCCGGATATACGGTGGCGGGGCTGATGGCGAAATACATCGTCAGCAACCGGTTCAGCGTTCAGGTGAACCTCTATAACGTGACGGACACGGTCTATTACGACCAACTGCATCCCTTCCATGTTGTGCCGGGTGCGGGCCGCAGTGCAATGTTGACGCTCTCAGGCCACTTTTAACGTCATCCATGTTGCATCTGCCCGGCATTCTCAGCGCCGACGATCTCGACCGCATACGCGCCTTGCTGACGGCCGCCGTGTGGGTCGATGGCCGCGCCACGGCAGGCAATCTGTCGCACCACGTCAAGGACAATCGGCAGGCTGACGAGCGCGACTCTGCGGCCGCAGAGGCGGCTTCGGTTGTGCTGCACGCGGTGGAGCGTCACCCCTTGTTTGTCTCGGCGGCCTTGCCGTGTCGCATCTCCCCGCCCCTGTTCAATCGCTACGCGGGCGGCCAGGCCTACGGCGCTCATGTGGACGGAGCCATTCGTCCGCTCGCCGCCGGCGGCGCCATGCGCACAGACCTGTCCGCCACCCTTTTCCTGAACGATCCTGAAGACTACGAAGGCGGCGAGCTTCAAGTTGAGGCCCGCGAGGGGCGTCAAAGCGTCAGGCTGCCCGCCGGCGACATGGTCCTCTATGACTCCGGCGCCATTCACCAGGTCACCCCTGTGACACGGGGCGTGAGGCTGGCGTCTTTCTTCTGGGTGCAAAGCTATGTGCGCCGGGCCGAAGAACGCGGGCTGCTGTTCAACCTGGACACACAGATTCAGACCCTGCGCGAGACGCGCCCGGATGACCCGCTCGTGACCGAACTAACGGCCCATTATCACAGCCTTCTAAGGCTCTGGGCCGAGGTCTGAGCCGGCGGCAGATGATCGAAAAATCTCCACCAGGGGCCGTGGGCGCCCTCCCAGGGTCAACCGCGGGTTAGCTGCGTCAGCGTCAACACGCCCCATGCCCGACGGGCGCAATTCCGCGTTAGCGGTGGTTGGCATGTCTCGGTTGTTGATTCGTCACAAAACGACCTATCGCTACCGCAAGCCTGTGTCATTCGGCGAACACCGCCTGATGATGCGGCCGCGCGAGAGCTATGATCAGCATGTAATCTTCTCGCGACTGCAGATTTCGCCCCAGCCCAGTGAGCTGCGGCAGCTTCATGACGTGTTCGGCAATTGCATTTCCATCGCCCGGTTCGACGGCAAGTCCGATATCCTGTCCTTCGACAGTCAGGTCCTGATCGACCACAAGCCGGTTCCCCTGGACGCCGACTGTGAGGAAGCCATCCACGCAGGAAGCGCCAGCATCCCCTTCGCCTACGACGGCGAGGACGCGCCGGACCTGCATCGGTCGATGGAGCGCGGTTTTCCCGATCCGGACCGGGCGGTGGAGGCCTGGGTGCGCCGCTTTGTGAAATGGAACGGCCGGACCTATATCCTCCCGCTGCTCAGCGAGATGACCCGGGCGATCCACGCAGAGTTCACCTATGCCCAGCGGCTGCACGGCGGCGCCCAGACGCCCGCCGAGACCCTGGCCCTACGCTCAGGCACTTGCCGGGATTTCGCTGTCCTGATGATGGAGGCCGCCCGCTCCCTCGGCTTAGCGGCTCATTTCGTGTCCGGCTACATCTATGTGCCGCCGGCCAGGACTGCGCCCAAAGAGGCCGGACCCGAGCGCGTCGGCGGCGGTCACACCCACGCCTGGGCTCAGGTTTACCTGCCCAGCTGCGGCTGGGTGGAATTCGACCCCACCAACGGCCTGATCGGCAACAAGGACCTGGTGCGCGTGGCCACGGTGCGCAACCCGCGCCAGGCCATCCCGCTGTGGGGAAGCTGGGACGGGGATTCCGCCGATTATTTGGGCATGGACGTCGAAGTTGACCTCACCATGGAACCAGAACGCGATCTCCACGTAGCCTAGGGGACAGGCCGATGAGCGGCCTACTCGAGGCTTTCCCATGCTGATCCGAGCCGGTTTCAATATCGCTTTCCAATGCCCCCAGCGCGCCACGCTCGTGCTGACCCTGACGACGCGCTACGAACGTCACCAGGATCTGCTGACCCCGGACGTCATCACCGTCTCGCCCAGCGCGCCAGTGCGCCACTACCGCGACGTGTTCGGCAATCTGTGCAGCCGCGTGGTGGTGGAGCCGGGTTTGACCACCCTGTCGTCCGATTTCCTCATCCGCGACAGCGGCCTGCCCGACCCGGTGGCGCAGGACGCCGTTCAGCATCCGATTGAGGATCTGCCGGACGAGGTGCTGCTCTACCTGTTGGCCAGCCGCTACTGCGAAGTCGACCAGCTGATGCAGACCGCCTGGAGCCTGTTCGGCTCAACCCCGCCCGGCTGGGCGCGGGTGCAGGCGATTGTCGACTATGTCCATGAGCGCATCCGCTTCGGCTACGACCACGCCCGGCCGACCAAGACCGCGCATGAAGCTCATCAGGAGCAGCATGGGGTGTGCCGCGACTTCGCGCACTTGGCCATCGCCCTGTGCCGCTGCATGAATATCCCCGCCCGCTATTGCACCGGCTATCTGGGGGACATTGGGATCGAGCCGATCGACGCGCCGATGGACTTCAGCGCCTGGTTTCAGGTCTATCTGGGGGGCGCCTGGCACACCTTCGACGCGCGCCACAATCGCCCGCGCATCGGCCGCATCCTCATCGCCGTGGGCCGGGACGCCACCGACGTCGCCATCTCCACCGCCTTCGGCACAGCCCTATTGACCGAATTTAAGGTGGTGACGGAAGAGGTCCAGGATTGGCCAGCCGAGGCGGCGGGCGTTCGGCAGAGCGCCTAGAGCAAGATTCAGACATAAGGCGGAATCGCCTCATGTCTGAATCTTGCTCTAAATTCAAAGTGTAGAGCCGGATTCAGAGTTCGCATGCGAACTCATCCGGCTCTAGAGCGGGACCCGTTTAGACGGAACCGTAGCCGGAGTTGACGAGGTAGTTGGCGCACTCCTTTGGGCTGAAGAGGTCCAGGAGTTGACCGGCCTTACGCCAAGTGGCTTCGATGTCTCGCGGCTGGGCCTTTCGCATCA
>CAYVHP010000166.1:0-2972 GCA_964451265.1 uncultured Caulobacteraceae bacterium
GGCCTTGAGGGCCTCGATCAGGCGGTAGCCCATGGACTGGTCGGCCCACTGCATGGCGTCCACGCCCAGCTGGCGCTTGGCGAAGGCTTCCAGGGCGTGTTCGGAGGGCTCGCGCACCACGCCCAGCTGGTGCAGCGAGATCCACAGGGCGCGGGCCTTGCGGGCGACGGGGTGATCGGCCGGGGCGCGGCCGGGGCGGCGCGCGGCCTGTGTTTGTTTGTCTCGGTTCACAAACACGGTCGGCTTCCAGCCCTTGGCCTTCAGCTCATCGAGCACCGCGCCCAGCTGGGCGACGGTGCAGTCCCCGGCGCTCTCATGGCCGGTGATGCGCGCCAGCATGGCCCGGTACTCGGGCTCCTGGAGGCGCAGCTCCTTACGGGCGATGTGAACCTTGGCCAGCATGGCGCCCCGGTTAGGGGAGATGGGGATGGACCGTGCGGAGGTCATGACGGGACCATCCCCTGGCGTTCGAGGAACGCGAGCAGCTTGGCGGCCTGGGCCGCCCCGTTTTCCGCGTGCAGCGGGTGCAGTTCCTCAAGGGCGGCCATGGCCCGACAGATGGATGGCCACCGGGCGAAGGCCTTAACCAGGGCTTCGCCACGCTCGGCCGTGGTGTGCATCGCGTCGTCGGCCACCAGCAAATCCAGGCTGAGGGCGCCAGCGAGGATCTTCGCCTTGAATATCGGGCTGGGCTGATCGCTCATCCGATCACCGGCCGGCCGGTGGCCGGGTCGCGCGGCAGGGCTGCGAACAGCTCCTGCTGGGGCGTTTTCGGGATGGGCGTGCGGGGCTTGTAGCCGTAGGGCACGAGGTAGGCGCGGCGGGCCTTCAGCCAGGCCTTGTAGGGCCAATAGCCACGGGTCCCGAAGGGATAGGCGGCGTCCACGGCGGCCTTGCGTTCGGCCAAGGTGGCGGTCTCCGGAAGCTTGCTGTGAACGCTACGGATCACGGCGCGGGCGTGTTGGGTCCACTGCATCAGGAGGCCGCCTTGAAGCTGTCGCTCCAGTCGATCAGGACGCCGCGAAACACCCGCTTTTCGGGGTGCGTCAGCGCCCACCAGCGCGCCATGTATTCCCAGGAACCAAAGCCCAGGTTCGGCCACCGTGCGGCGTTGAAACCGTCCCGAACGGCGAAGGAGTCGAGCGCCTCCGCGCCCTGAATGACCACGGCGTCGTCGAGCGTCACGCTGCCGGCCTCGAAGTCCAGGCGCACCTCGCAGACCCGGGCGCAGACCGCGCCGCCGATCCGCACCGGCCGCATGCGCTGGCCCGTGAAGAACTGCAGGGCCTCGCCGGGGCGGGCGTGACGCTTGCGCGGCAGCCGGATGGTCTGCTGTTTTTCCAACGCCCGAATGGGCGCGAGAAAGGAGGGCTTGAAGGAATAGGCCACCATCACGCCTCCTCCGGGCCATCGCCGCGCGGTATCTGCGCGCGCAGGCGTTCAATCGCTCCCGCGAGGTCATCCAGCTCACGGGCCAACCAATCCCTATTGGTCTCCTGCTCTTGCTGCGGCAGTTCCGGATTGACGGAATCGAGTCCCCAGCGCTGGGTCTTTCCTGCCGCAGCGAGGAACTCGCCGGCCTCCTCAATGGCGTGAGCCAGGGCGAAGGCAAAGCCGGGTCGCAAGTATTTTGGGTCCATCACGCCGCCTCCGGACCATCGCCGCGCTTGTCGCGCAGGCTTTCGAGGGCGTCGGTCAGCATCTGCCGGAACACTTCGACCAGCGTCGTCCGGCTATGCGGGATGCTCGCGGCAGCCAGGGAGTCGGCGGCGATCTCGGCGATGGCGCCCAGGGCGGCGGTCATGAACTCGCTGGGCGGGACCGGGCAGCCGGCGGCGGCCTTGGCGTTGGCTGCGTTGAGTAGGAGGCGGCGCAGGTCCTCCTTGAGGGTGTAGAGGCGCACGGCGCGGTCGCGGGCGGCGGGCTCGATCATCAGCCCGGCTCCACGGCTTGGGCGCGGGCGGCGTCCGAGTCGCCGCGTTTGGCGGCATGGGCTTCCGGCGTGCTGCACAACGACATCACGATATGGCCGCGGGCCACGCCCGCGTGGGCGGCCTCCATATCGACCACGGCCGGGTCGCCGCTGTAGAGGATGTATCCGATCAGGCGTCGGCAATAGCGGCCCGTGTAGGCCGTCTCTTCCGCAAGGGCCTCGGCGCCGGCCTTTGAATGGCCCTCGCCCATCAGCCGACGGCGTTCCTGCGCGTAGACGTCCGGACGCCACTCGCGCTGCCGCAGGATGTCCATCACCCGATAGTCGCGGTCGTTGAGCCGGACCTCGAAATTCTTCCGGCCAATGTAGGATTCCTGGAAGTACGGCGGCCAGGTCTTAACCTCATGCTCGATCGGCGGGCGCTCGGTCTTCATGCGGCGGCTCCTTGGGCTTGGAAGATGGAGGAAAAGCGGAGCTCCTCGCTGACCTGGGTCCAGTCGTCGCCGCGCCCACGGATGCGTGCGATGGCGGTGACGGGCAGTCCCTGGGCGTCAGCAAAGACGGCGGTGATGGTCATGCCGCGCTGGGTGCGGCGCACCTTGACGGTGGCGGGCGCGGTCCAGTCCGCCCCGACCAGATCGAACAGGACCAGCATGGTCCGCGACCAGGCGCGCTCGTAGGTGACGACGGGGCGGCGGGTGCGGCGTTTCATGACGCGGCCATTCGCTGGACCCAGCGGGCGTTCTTGCGCGCCCACTCGTCAGCCGACATGTCGGACCCCGCGATCCGGGCATGGCCGGGGCAGTAGGGCCCCTCGCCGCGCGGATCGCCGCAGAACAGCTGGTCGGCGCCCGTGGCGTGGCCCACCGGCCAGCGGCATTGGCAGGCCTGGAGCGTGAGCAGGGGCGCGGACCTGGGCGTGAGGGGCCAGGTCATGCCGTCCTCCGCGCGCTCGATCGCCGGGGGGGGGCGACCTTTACGACGGCGGCGTGGATGTTCCGGGGCCGGGTGCGATGCTGGACAACCGCGATGGGGCGCG
>CAYVHP010000167.1:0-3977 GCA_964451265.1 uncultured Caulobacteraceae bacterium
ATCCTGCGCGACCTGGACGAAGACGCCGTGATCGGCCGGCTCTATTTGTCCCAGGAATCCCTTGCCGCCGCCGGGCTTACCGCCACCGATCCATTGGCCGTCGTCGCGGATCCCCGCGTCAACATGGCCGCCCAGGTGATCGCCGCCACCGCCCGGCTCCACTACGACGCCGCCGACCGGATCATGAAGCAGGCGCGCCAGGGTGATTTGATGGCCCCGCGCCTGATGCGCGCCGCCTATGGCCGCATCCTTGAGCGCATGCAGGCCGTCGGCTGGTCGCCGCCGCGCGAGCGCATCAGCCTGAGCAAGCTGGAAAAACTGTGGGTGGTGATCCGCTACGGGCTGGCGGCGTGAGCCGAACGGTGCATGTGATCGGCGGCGGCTTGGCCGGACTGTCGGCCGCCACCGTTCTTGCCGAGCGCGGCGTGAGGGTGATCCTCAGCGAGGCCGCCGCCCAGGCGGGCGGGCGCTGCCGCTCTTACGTTGATCCCCAGCTCGACATGATGATCGACAACGGTAATCACCTGGTGCTGTCCGGCAACCGGGCGGTGATGACCTACCTCAAGCGCCTGGGAACCCAGGACCGCCTGGCCGGGCCAGACAGCGCCGATCTGGCCTTCATGGACCTGCGCGATGGAACCCGTTGGCGCCTGAGACCCAATGACGGCCCCCTGGCCTGGTGGGTGTTCGCCCCCAACCGCCGCGTGCCGGGAACCGGTCCGGCGGACTATCTGCCGCTGGCCGCTCTGCTAGCCCGTCACCCCGGCATGCGCATCGATCAGGTGCTGAAGCCTCGCGGGGTCTTGTGGGAGCGGCTCCTGGAGCCCTTTTTCCTGGCCGCGCTCAATACCGAGGCCGTAGCCGGGTCCGCCGATCTGGCCGGCGCCATCGTGCGTGAGACCCTGGCCAAGGGTGGTCAGGCCTGCCGTCCGCGCATCGCCCACCCCACCCTGGCCGCCGCCTTCGTCGAGCCGGCCTTGGACTATCTGAAGGCCAAGGGCGCCCAGGTGCGTCTGGGGCGACGCCTTAAGTCCATTGAGGCCGAGGGCGACACGGTGCGCACCCTGGAATTTGGCGACGGCGCTGTCGTGCTGGGACCGGATGATCGGGCGATCCTCGCCGTGCCGCCCAATCACGCCCAGGCCCTGTTGCCGGGCTTGGATGCGCCCAATGAATTTCGCTCCATCGTCAACGGTCACTTCGCCCTGCCCGCCGCTGAGCGACCTGCCGATGCGCCCCTGATCACCGGCCTGGTCGGCGGCGCGGCGGAGTGGCTATTCGTGTTCGAAGACCGTGTGTCCGTCACCGTGTCCGGCGCCGACGCCATCGTCGATGACAATCGCGATGACCTTGCCGCCCGCCTTTGGGCCGACGTCGCCCGCGTGTTGCAGCTCGGTGACCGGCCGCTGCCGCCGTGGCAGATCGTCAAGGAGCGCCGCGCCACCTTCGCCGCCACGCCCGAGCAGGACGCAAAGCGCCCCGGCGCGCGCACGGCCCTAACCAATCTGGTCCTGGCCGGCGACTGGACCCAAACCGGGCTGCCCGCCACCATCGAAGGGGCGCTTCGCTCGGGGGAGACGGCGGCAAGGCTTGTGATTTAGCCGCCAAATCGCGGTCAGGCTATTCGCCCCGCCGAGCATAATCCGCTAAGAGCGGCCCATGATTCCATCCCGCCCAAACCGCAAGCCTCGTAAAGCCTCCGAGAGTGCGCTCCAACAGGGCTTTGAGGACGATGGATCGGCCTTGATGGCTGCGGAGACATCCCCAAAAAAGCCGGCAACCGGGGACTCCGACAAGATTGACGCGAGCGTGTGGAAGATTGCGGCCGTGGCGGCCTGCGGGGCCTTCCTGTCTCAGATCGACGCCACCGTGGTCAATGTGTCGCTGTCGACCCTGGCCACGGACTTGCACAGCAACCTTGTCAGCATCCAATGGGTGACCAGCGGCTATCTGCTGGCCCTGGCGCTCACCCTGCCGATGAACGGCTGGGTGGTGGACCGTGTGGGCGCCAAGAAGGTCTATATCTGGTGCTTTGCCGCCTTCACCGTTTCGTCCGCCCTGTGCGGCCTAGCCTGGTCCGCCAATTCGCTGATCGGGTTCCGCGTCCTGCAGGGCATGTGCGGCGGCCTGCTGGCGCCCATGGCCCAGATGATGGTCGCCCGGGCGGCCGGCAAGCATATGGCCCAGGTGATCGGCGTCTCCGCCCTGCCTGTCCTATTGGCGCCGCTGTTGGGACCGGTGTTGGCGGGGACGATCCTGCAGTTCGCCTCCTGGCGCTGGCTGTTCCTGGTCAATCTGCCGGTAGGCGTTTTGGCGGTGGTGCTCGCCTATCTGTTTCTGCCCAGCGACAAGGGCGAGCGGATCCCCCGCAGACTCGATCTGGTGGGCCTTGTGTTGTTGTCGCCCGGCCTGGTGATGTTCCTTTACGGGACCGAGCATCTGGCCGAGAGCACAGGCGTTCCGGCCATTGCGGCGTCCTTGCTTATGTTCTTCGTGTTCTGGCGATGGGCCGAACGCAAGGGCGACCAGGCGCTGATCGATCTGCGGCTGCTAAAGGGCAAGGTGTTCTCGGCCTCCATCAGCACCATGTTCATGGCCAACGGCATGAACTTCGCCAGCCAGATGCTGATCCCCATCTTCCTGATCAAGGCCTGCGGCCGCTCGCCCAGCGCCACGGGACTGCTGATGGCGCCCATGGGGGTGGGGATGATGTGCATCTACCCTTGGGTCGGAACCCTGACCAAGCGCTTCGGCGCCCGTAGGGTGGCCACCATAGGTTCTCTCGTCGCCCTCAGTGGAACGGCCCTATTTATCTATCTGGCGCACGCGGGCCTGGTGCTTTGGGTGCTGATTCTCGCCCTGTTCCTGCGGGGCATAGGATCGGGCGGGGTCGGCATACCGGCGATCAGTTCCGCCTACGTCGCCCTGCCGCGCCAGGACATTCCCATGGCCACGGCGGCGATGAATATCGTCCAGCGGCTGGGAGGCCCGACCCTGACCACGGCCTGCGCCACCTTCCTGGGCTGGCGCATGGCCCAGCTTCCCGGAACCCAAGGCCTGCCCGGCGCCTTCACGGCCGCTTTCATGCTGCTGTGCCTTCTCCAGGCCATACTGTTCGCTGCGGCTCTTCGGCTTCCGTCGTCGGGCCACGGCGCCGCGAAGACCGCCCCCGGCTGACCTTTGCGGCCCCTTGCCCAAAGGCGGGGGAAGGCTAAGGTCACCCTATAAACAACCGCGGAGCGAACCGATCATCGGGCGTCCGATCACGATCTCGGCGGTTGCCGCCAAATTGGCGGACTGGCTTGGAGGCGGAGCTACGCCACAGACACGGGCGCGCGGCGCCACGCGTGCGAGCGCGGTGGGCTGGACCCTGTCGGCCTTCTGGCATCTGTTGGTGTTGGCGGTCCTGGCCCTTGAGGTCCACCCTTTCCAGATTCCCCAGACCACGCCGACGGTCACGGTCGATCTTTTGCCGCCCCTGCCTCCCGACCAGCCGCTTGAGCGGATAGAGCGTCCGCTGGAACGCATCGAGCCCACCCCCGTCCGCGTTCCGCCGATCCGCACCGAACAGCCCCCGACGACCGTGGCTGAAAAGCCGGTTGTCACCAAGCCGCTGACGGTCCGCCCGCCGCCCGTAGTGACGCCGCCGGCCCCGACCCCGACGCCGCCCACTCCGACCGAAGCCCCACGCGCGGCCAAACCCGTGGTGGTCAAGCCTATTGAGGTGCAACGCCCCCCCAATCCGGTCACGGCCGCCCCAAGCCTGGCCAAGCCCCTGGAAATTCAGGCGCCGCCCGCAATCACCGAGACGCCCGCTCAGGTTCAGCCGGCGCCGGCGCCGCCAAAACCCGTATCCCTTCAAAGCCCCAGTCAGGTGGTGGCGAAAAAGTCTTCACCCTTGCCGGTCCTGACCAATGACCTGACGACGAGCGGACCTGTCGAGATTAAGCCGCCGGACCGGCCTCAGAGTCATGCTC
>CAYVHP010000168.1:0-38275 GCA_964451265.1 uncultured Caulobacteraceae bacterium
TGGCGGCCTATGGCATTTTGCGTCTGTTCGGCGCGACAAAGCCCGATTTCGCCCGCCCGCGCGACCTTGCGCTATTCGGCTTTGCAGCCTGTGTCGCGGGACCTGCGGCCACGGTCGGCGTCGGCGCCGTAGTGTTGACGGCGCTCGGACACCCGATGAGCGCGATGGCCATGTCGCGCTGGGCGGCCGCCGATTGTATCGGGACGCTGATTTTGGCGCCGGGGCTGCTCATTCTGCAAACCTCTGCAGCGGACTTGCGCGCTACGCCGATATCCAAGCCGGGCCTGTTCGCCCTGCTGCTTGTCGCGCTGGCCTGTTTGCTGGCTTACAGCCGGGACCAGTATGGGATGCATTATGTTATCCCGCCGGCGGTGGCGCTCGTGGCGATTTATTTGGAATTTCCAGGAGTCGCGGTCGCGGGTTTGATCGTCACGACCGTTGCCGTCGGCCAAGTCTACCTGCTTCCCAGCGAATTCGCGGGTCCGACGGCGGACATCGCAGACCGGTTTTTCCGGACCCAGCTATTTTTGGGGTTCACCATGGCGGTGAACTTACCTTTCGCCGCCTTGCTTGTTCAGCGTCGACGCATGCGCGAGGCCTTGGTGCGGACCAAGGTGGAGGCCGAAGCCGCTCAGGCGGCGGTCGCCGAGCAACAGCGCCGATCCGCCCTGGCCGAGGAAATCGCCAAGGTCGGGTTTTGGCGCACCGACTTCGCCACCGGACGCGTGGAATGGTCCGAACAGAACTATGCCATCCTGGGCCGCGACCGAAGCGATCCGCCTGACATGGAGACGCTGAACACCTATACCCATCCCGACGACAGAGAGCAGCGCGCGGCGGCTTACCTGCAGTTAAGGCGAGGCGAGCCCTCTATGTCGTCGTGGCGCATCGTGCGCGCCACGGGTGAAATTCGCCACGTGGTCATGCGCGGCGTGCCTGAGTTTGACGCCGAAGGCGCGGTGTGCGGCGCTTTCGGCACGGTGGTGGACGTCACCGAACTGGCCCAGACTCAGGAAGCCTTGGCCCAGAGCGACGCTCACCTGCGCCTGATCACCACCAATGTCGCCGACATCATCGTGCAGACCGATCTTGAGGATCGGATCACCTTTATTTCGCCGTCCGTCGAGGCGCGTCTCGGCTTCAAGCCCGAGGAGGTTCTGGGCTTGACATGGCGCAGTCTGATCCATCCGGAGGATGCGCCCCTTTGGACCGCCGCCCTGGACCGGCTTTTGCGGTCCAATGGCGAAGCCGGGCCGGACTCCATCCGCTGCCGGG
This sequence comes from uncultured Caulobacteraceae bacterium, assembly GCA_964451265.1. Taxonomy (GTDB): domain Bacteria; phylum Pseudomonadota; class Alphaproteobacteria; order Caulobacterales; family Caulobacteraceae; genus BOG-938. Next base: position 1,276 of record CAYVHP010000168.1, read on the forward strand.
TGCCGGCGAAGGACGGTCGCGATGTTTGGCTGGCCCAGCGCCCGGCCCTGATCATCGACGACAAAACGGGCGAACCGGCCGGCGTGGTTGACGTGGCGCGCGATGTCACCGAGCGATATCGCATGTTCGGGGAACTGCAGGCGGCCCAGGCCGCAGCCGAGAAGGCCTCGGCGATCAAGGGCGAGTTCCTGGCCAATATGAGCCACGAAATCCGCACGCCGCTGACCAGCATCTCCGGCTTCACGGCCCTGGCGGAAATGCAACCCGATCTCAGTGCGGAAACCCGCCGCTACATCGGCCACATCAGCTCTGCGACCGGCGCCCTCTTGGCGATCGTCAATGACGTGCTGGACTTCTCAAAGCTTGAGGCCGGAGAGATCCGCATCGAAAAACGCCCGACCGATGTGGAGGCGGTCATGCGCGACACGCTGAATCTGTTCAGCGGCAAGTCTCAGGAAAAGGGTTTAACCCTCAGCCTGGCTTATCCGGATGATGCTCCGGCGCAGTTGATGGTGGACCCGGACCGTTTGCGTCAAGTCCTCACCAATCTGGCCGGCAACGCCCTGAAATTCACCGACACGGGCAGCGTCAGGCTGAATGCGGCCTACGACAAAAAAGCGCAGAGTTTGCGGATCGAGGTGGCGGACACAGGCCCCGGCATTGCCGCGGATCGCATGGGCGCCTTGTTTCAACGTTTCTCGCAAATCGACGGCTCGGTCACCCGCAAGGTCGGCGGGACTGGCCTTGGGCTGGCGATCTCCAAGGGCCTCGTGGAGGCCATGGGCGGCGAGATCGGCGTGTCCAGCGTCGTGGGTCAAGGGTCCTGCTTCTGGCTGGCCATTCCGGCCGTCCCGGCTGTGGCGCTCAGTGAACCGGCTCTGGCCGCCACGGATATCGGGCCGATGGATGGACTGGGGGTCTTGGTGGTGGATGACAACAGCGTCAACCGTGAACTGGTCCGCGCGCTGCTGACCCCGCTCGGCGCTGCGGTGGTGGAAGCCGAGGATGGAGAACAGGGGGTCGAGCAGGCCCGCAGCCGGCCGTTCGACGTCATCTTGATGGACCTGAGGATGCCGGGCATGTCCGGCCGGCAGGCCGCCCAAGCCATCGCTCAATCTGACGGACCCAACGCCTCGACGCCGATCATTGCCTTTTCCGCCGACGGAGCCGACGAGGTTTTAACTGGCGACCTGGCCGCCCTGGGCTTTGCTGGTCGCTTGACCAAGCCGTTCAAGCCGATGGACCTGATCACGGCGCTGATGACAGCGGTCCCGGCGCGGGTTGCCGAAAGAGACGTCGCCTGACCCCTTTAAGACATGCGTTCGTCACACCAGATTAAGAGTTGGATCAATCGCCGATGGCGATGCCGGATGGTGACCGGGTCAGGTCGATTTGCTGGCCGCCGAGGTTCGGCGTCTTGCGGGGGCTTGGGCCGATTTGTTAAAAGGGGTTACTCTATTGTCTGATCCAGCTCCAAGCTCGCCGGCCGGCGGGGCGCTGCCGCAGACCCGCCGCAATCCGGCCCCGGAATTGAACTGACCATCCCCTAGATCGTCCTCATGTGTCGAGTTCAGCATAAAACAGCGAGATGTCCATCGTGCCCCCAAACAAGAAAAGTTCCCTGACCGCCAGCGTCGCCGTGGGCGCGTTGGCTGCAGTTCTGGTCGGTGTCGGCGGCTATTGGGCCCAGGCGGGCGCCACGCCGGGCCAACCGGTCAATGTCAAGACGGCGCCCGCTTCAGCGCCCGCCGCCGGCCCAGGCGCCCCGGCCTCCTTCGCCGACATTATCGAACGGGTTGCGCCGGCGGTGGTGTCGATCGACGTGGAAGGCAAAATCGGTCCGTCCCGCGCCGCCCTGGGCGGCGCCTCGCCTTTCGCCGGTCCTGGCGACGGAGACCAGGGCGACGAGGATGAGGGCGGCGCCGCGCCGTTCGACTTCCGCCAACTCATTCCCCAGCAGCCGTCCAGGCCCCAACCGATGCAGGCCACCGGTTCGGGCTTCTTCATTTCGCCTGACGGCTACATCGTCACCAACAATCACGTGGTCGAGGGCGCCGACAAGATCACGGTGCGCACCAACGACAGCCGGACGTTGAAGGCCCGGCTGATCGGTCGCGACGCGGCTACCGATCTGGCGGTGATCAAGGTCGAAGACGGCCAATATCCCTATGTCAGCTTTGAAGACCGCGCCAAGCCGCGCGTCGGCGACTGGGTGGTGGCCGTGGGCAATCCGTTCAATCTCGGCGGCACGGCTACGGCCGGCATCGTCTCGGCCCTGGCGCGCCAGAACGTGAGCGATTCCAGCTACGTCGACTACATGCAGATTGATGCGCCGATCAACCGGGGCAACTCCGGCGGCCCGACTTTTGACCTGTATGGCCGCGTGGTTGGGGTCAATACCGCCATCTTCTCGCCCTCCGGGGGGTCGGTGGGCATCGGCTTTGACATTCCGGCGGACGTGGCGGCCTCGATCTCTCGCCAGTTGATCGCCGACGGCAAGGTCACCCGTGGATATATCGGCGCGTCTATCCAGGATGTCACGCCGGACATCGCCGCCAGCATGGGCGTGGAAGCGCACAAAGGCGCGCTCGTCGCGGATTTGACGCCGGGCGGTCCCGCCGAACGCGCGGGCTTGAAGCCCGGTGATATGGTGCTCAACGCCGACGGCCACGCCATTACCTCAGCGTCAGACCTGACCCGTCAGGTTGGTCTGGCCCGGGGCGGCGATACGATCCGTCTGCAAATCCGGCGCGACGGCCAGGTGCGCGAGATATTGGTGAAGTCGGGTATCCGACCCGAAGAGGCATCCTTGCGCATGCGCGTCCCCGGCAAGAGCGGACCGGATCCCAGCGGCGCTGCAGCCCGAATCCTGGGCCTGCGGGTTTCCCCCAACGACAATGGCGGTCTGGTGGTCCAGGGGGTGCAACGCAACTCCGACGCCGCCCAGAAAGGGTTGCAGGCCGGCGATGTGATCGTTCAGGCCAATGGCCGCGACGTGGGCGCGACGGCGGCGTTGTCAGCGGCGGTGGCTGAAGCCAAAAAAGCCGGTCGCAAGGATGTGCTTCTATTGATCGCGCGCGGCGGCCAGCACATCTTCGTGCCGGTGCATATCGAACCGGACGTCGACAGCGACAAGGGCTAGAGCCCAAAAGGCAAAACCTGAAATGACCGGGCGGCTCCGCTATAAGGGCGGGGCCGCCTTTTTAGCCGCGATAGCCTTTGCGCGCGACGATAACCCGCTGCATCGGCGCCAGCTTGGCCAGCAGGCGGTTTTGCGCCCAGACCGGGACCTTTTCCTGGTCCATGGACATCTGCAGGTCTTCCACCAGGGCGTTAAAGTCGGCCTGCTGAACGCCCATGTCCTTGTGGGCGGCCTCCATGTCGCGGCCGGTATAGTGGCAAGGCCCGCCGGTGACATAGCAAATCTGCTCGGTGAGCAGTTTGTGCAGCTTCTCATCGTCGGCCGCGGCGAAGATGTCCTTCAGACGCGGGTCGCTGCGGTAAAGTTTGACCAGGGTTTCAACCATCCGGCTGATCCCGGCTTGCTCATGAAACGCCTTATAGACGGCGTCGCCCTGGATGGGCGTTGTTCCGGCGTTTGAGTCGGCGACCACATAGGGCTCTTCGGCCGGCGCCGCCGGGCAGGGCTGAGCGAGCGCCATAGCGCCTAGTGCGGGAAGAACCCAAAATGTGTTCAGGCGGACGGTCATGACGGGGATCCTAGAATCCGGCCTGCAGGGACAGGTACCAGCCCCGCTGCCGTTTGAAGGTGACGATATCGCCCAGATCGGCATAGGCGGCCGTAACGGATAGATTGTTGGAGATCGCGTAGGCGGCGAACAGGTCACCCCAGCTGCTTTCCTTGGCGAACCCCAGATTGTCCGGCTTGCTGCGGTATTCCACCCCGACCAACAACCGCCGGGTCACCAGATAGCCTGCCGAGCCTTCGAATTGGGCCTGGTAGTGATTGTTGCGATCCCCGCCGAAACCCAGGATGCCGGTCTGGTTGGCGCGCGTCGCGCGTACGGTGGCGTCTAGCACAAGGCTGGAGTCCAGCAGGATCTTTGTGGCGGCGATATAGTAGTCCACACCGCTGTCGTCTTTTCCGCCCAGGGCGTGGATGATGGCGCCCTGGTCGTTGTGTTTATACTGAATGCCCGCTGCAATCTGGGGCATCCAACTGTCCTGATCGTATACCGCGTCGCCCATGAGCCTGAGCTTGGCGCCCAGGATATCCTGGTTGAAGGCGAAGCCTTTGCCGACGCCTAGTTTGGCCCCTGTGGCCCCGGTGTCGAAGTTTTGATGCTCGTAGCTGACCTCCGCACGGTCAAACAAGCCGACCGCCCCGCCAAAGGCGTGCAAGTCGTAGTTGGGCACATGCACAAGGGTGGCGCTGGCGCTGGCGCCGATCCCGTCCACGGTTTCATTGCCGCTGATCAGAGCCCAGGTGGCCAATCCGCCGCCGCCTGCGCCTTCGATGCTCGTCACCCCTCGGGTGAGGTCGAGCTTGCCACCCCAACGCCATTCCGCCGCTTTGGCGGTTCCGCTCAAAAACCCGAACAAAATCAACAGCGGAGCAAGGGTCTTGAAGGCGGGCATGCTTGACGTCTCACTGACGTGGACAATTCATCTCAGTCAGGAAGCATTGCTCAGATAGTCTTGAGAAACTGTTTCTAAGAACCGGTTGTGCAATTCAATCTGAGAAGAATTCAGGTCGGCGCGTCCAATATACAACCCGAAATAAATCTACACTCAGCCGTGACCGCTCAGCGTGTGTAAACTTGCTGAATTTCTATCCGATTTACCGGGTCTTTACAGGTGGGCGCCTAGCATAAAGCCCATGCGCATAGTTCTCGCTTTGCTTATTATGGTGATCGCAGGCTCGCCCGCGCTGGCTGCGGACCTCTCGCTTTCCCTCAAGACGCCGTCAGGCGAGCCGGTCACGGATGCCGTGGTGACGTTCCGTCCCGCCGCGGGCGCCCCGGCGCCAAAGCCGCAGGGGCCTTATGTCATGGTGCAGGAAGACATCCATTTTCACCCCTTCGTGCTGATCGTGCCGGCGGGGGCTGACGTGAATTTTCCCAACCACGACAAGGTTCGTCATCACGTTTACTCGTTCTCTCAGGCCAAGCGCTTCGAATTGAAGCTTTACGGCCATGACGAAACCCGAACTGTCCACTTCGACAAGGCCGGGGTGGTGGCCCTGGGCTGCAACATCCACGACACCATGAGCGCCTTCATTGACGTGGTGGATACGCCGTTCGCGGCCAAGACCGACGAGCGGGGAGAGGCGGTCCTGAGCGATTTGCCCGCTGGACCCGGAACGCTGACCATTTGGCATCCGTACCTCAAGGCGCCGCGAAATGAGCAGGTGCACGCCATATCCGCAGGCGGCGGTCGGCAAGCCTATGTCGTGGACCTTCGCGCCCCGCCGGCAGCCATGTCCATGGCGCACTAGAGTGTTCCGGCCGTGAGGTTCCGTCGTCTTCAGACCAAGCTCAGCGTCCTGTACGGGGCGATGTTCGGCCTCATGCTCGCCGTGCTGGCGGCCGCCAGCTATTTTGCGATCACCGGCAATGTGCGCGACGCAGCCCGCAGCGAACTGCAGGCCGACGGTGCGGTGTTTGACCGCCTTTGGCAGTTGAAGTCCCAACAGCTTCAGGATAGCGCCGACCTGCTCGCGCACGATTTCGGGTTCCGTGCGGCCGTGGCGACCCACGACGAGGCCACAATTCAATCGGCTTTGGAGAATCTGCGGCGTCGGCTGGGCCTGGGCAAGGCGTTCATCGTCGGTCTGGACGGCGGGGTGACAGGCCTGAGCAGCCGACAGCTGGACGACGGCGCTGACAATCTGTGGCAAGTCTTAGACGATCAGGACGATGCTTCGGGCGCCCTGATGATCGACGGCGAGCCGTATCAAGCCATCTCCGCCCCCATTCTGGCGCCCGCGCCGGTGGGCTGGGTTGTGTTCGCCGCCAAGCTGGATCGTAGTGAACTGAACTCCTTGGAACGACTGTCGGCCGCGCCGCTGAACGCCGCCTTGCTCATTCGTAAGGGGAGCGGGCCATGGCGCACCATGGGAGCCGCGATCAATCCCAAGGACAGCGCCTTGATCGACCGCTTCGCCGCAAAGGACTTGGCGGCGAAAGGGCGGGCCTTGCCCCTGAAACTCGCCGGCGGCCCGTCGTTGGCGCTGGTCAAGCCGCTCAAGACCTTGGATTCCGGCGCTCAGGCGGGTCTGTTGTTGAGCTACCCCCTGGCCAAGGCCTTGGCGCCTTACCAACCTATGCTTTGGGCGGTGGCCTTGCTGGGCGGCTTCAGTTTGCTCGCCCTGCTAACTGGCAGCGGTCTTCTTGCGGCCAGCCTGACCCGTCCCCTGGCCGCCCTGGACGAGGCCGCCCGCCGTCTGGCCCGTGGCGAACACGCCCACGTGGAAGTCACCTCCGACGACGAGGTCGGACGTCTGGCTGAGAGTTTCAACACCATGGCCGCCGAGATCGGCGAGCGCGAGCGGCGCATTATCCAGCTGGCGCTGAACGATAGCGAGACCGGTCTGGCCAATCGCCGCGCCATGACCCAGCATCTTGAAGCCCTGGCGGCCGAGCCCGAGGCCGGAGTGGTGGTCTGCGCGGCTTTGGGCATTGAGCGCTTCGCACTGGTCAGGAGCGCCATCGGCTATGGCATGGTCAGCGCCTTGCTGACCGAATTGGGCGCGAGGGTCGTCGCCTATCGCGCGGACCTGCATCCTGCGCGGATGGCGACCAGCATTCTGGGCGTAACCTTCCGCGCCCGCGACGAAGGCGACGCCAGGCGAGTGCTGGGCGGGCTGGTGCAGGCGCTTGAGCGGCCCATCAGTCTGGGCGCTACGGCGGTGGACGTGGGCCTGACCTGCGGATTCGCCGTGATGGGCGTCCACGCCGACAATTGCCTGAGCCTTTTGGAACGGTCCAATGTGGCCCTGGATCAGGCGCGCGGCCAACGCCGGCGGCTGGCGACGTTCGACGAACAAGCCTACGGCGATCCCGCGAGCAATCTGACCCTGATGAGCGAGATGCTGCAAGCGGCGGCGACGGGCGATCTGTCGCTGCATTACCAGCCGAAGCTCGATCTGCGGTCGGGCAACACCTTTGGCGTAGAGGCTCTCGCTCGCTGGCGGCACCCGGCTCGGGGCATGCTGTCGCCGGACCTGTTTGTCGGCATGGCCGAGGAAACGGGTCATATCCGGGCGTTGACCGATTGGGTGCTTGATCGCGCCATCGGCGATCAAGCGGCCTTGCGCGAGGCCGGTTGCGATCTGGAGGTGTCGGTCAACGTCTCCGGGCGCCTGGTGGGTGATCGTGATTTTGCCGAGCACGCCATGGACCGGATCGCGCAAAGCGGCGCCAAGCTGTGCTTTGAGATCACCGAAACCGCCGTCATCGACAACCCCAAGCTCGCCCTGGAACTGATCGAAGGCTACGCTCGGGCCGGCATTCCCATCTCCATCGATGACTACGGTTCGGGCCTGTCGTCCCTGGCCTATCTGAAAGAGATCGCCGCCCAGGAACTGAAGATCGACAAGGCCTTCGTGCTGGGCCTGGCGGCGGGCCAGCGCGACGCCCTGCTGATCAAGTCCACCGTCGATCTCGCACACGCCTTGGGCCTGAAGGTCGTGGCCGAAGGGGTGGAGACGGCGGAAGCCGCAGCCATTCTAGCCTCCATGGGCTGCGACTACGCCCAGGGCTTCTACTTCGCTCGTCCCATGCCGCGCGAGGCGCTGCTCCAGTTCGTGGCCTGCCAAGCCCAGGCTGAGCCCGCTCCGGCGCGGCGCGCCTCAAGGCGGACCTGAGGCGCCTCTGGACGCAAGCCGCGCTTTGGCTGAAAGAAAGCCATGCGCCTTAAAATCCCCTTCGGACTAGATCCATTCCTCCTCATCCTGCTCGTCGATCTGGCGACAGCAACGCTTTTGCCGTGCCGAGGGCAGACAGCGGTGTTCTTCAGCCGGTTCACCGTGGCGGTGATCGCCCTGCTGTTCTTTTTGCATGGGGCTAAGTTGTCGCGCGACGCGATCTGGGCGGGCATCGGCCATTGGCGGCTGCATCTGTTGGTGGCAGTTTCCACCTTCGTCCTGTTTCCGGCCCTGGGCTTAACGGTGCGCGCCCTGGGGCAGGGGGTCCTGGATCCGGGGATGACCGCCGGGATCCTGTTCCTGTGCCTTCTGCCTTCGACCGTCCAGTCGTCCATCGCCTTCACCTCCATCGCCGGCGGCAACACCCCGGCGGCGGTGTGCAGCGCCACCTTGTCCAATGTGGTGGGCATATTCTTGACCCCGGTGTTGGTGGGCCTGTTCATGGGCGCGCGCGCCAAGGGCGGGGGGGTGTCGATCGGATCGATCGAAGCCATCGCCCTGCAATTGCTGCTGCCCTTCATTGCCGGCCACCTGTCGCGGCCGTTGACCCTGCCGCTGCTCAATCGGGTGAAGCCGTTGGTGAACTTGGTCGACCGGGGTTCGATCCTGATCGTGATCTACACGGCCTTCAGCGCTGCGGTGGTGGAAGGTATCTGGAGCAAGGTGTCGCCGGGCGACATCGCCATGGTGCTGGCGATCTGCGTGGCGCTGCTGGCCGTCGTCATGGGCGCCACCACCTGGGCGGCGCGGGCGTTCGGCTTCTCTCGCGAGGACGAGATCGCCATCGTCTTCTGCGGCTCCAAGAAGAGCCTGGCTTCGGGCGTGCCCATGGCCGGGGTCCTGTTCCCGGCCGCCGCCGTGGGGGCAATCATTGTTCCGCTGATGCTGTTCCACCAGATCCAGCTGATGGTGTGCGCCGTGATGGCCCGGCGCTACGCCGCCTCAGCCCCGAAAGTGGCGGGCGCCGAGGGGTGACCGCGCCGCTCAAGCAGAGTTTGAACCGGCTGGGTACGCTGCTGATCACCCTTTCCGGCGTCACCCCTGCAGCCTCTGTGTTCATCATGGGCCAATCGGTGATCCACCAGGCCGGAACCGGCGCCCTGTGGTGCTTTCTCGCCGCCGGCCTGCTGGGCCTGACCACCGCCTATGTCTATGCCGAGCTGTCCTCGGCCTTTCCCCTGACGGGCGGCGAGTATTCGATGATCGGCGCGACCATGGGGCCGATGTGGGGCTTCATGGCCCTGGGCCTTAATCTGGTCGGCGGAGGACTGGGGCAGGCGGTCACGGCCCTGGGCCTGGCCGAGTATCTCAACGTGGTGGTCCCCGGGGCCCCGGCCCTGCCTATCGCCCTGGCGGCGACGGCGGGGGTGACGGTGCTGTCGGTGCTGCACGTGCGCACCAACGCCTGGATCACCGGGGTCTTCCTGGCGGTGGAGCTCGCCGCCCTGGTGTTGCTCGCGGGCCTGGGCGTGCTGCACCCCCATCGCGGCCTGGACGCGGTCCTGCTGCACCCTCAAATGCTTGATGCGAGCGGCGCGCTGGTTCCGACGTCCCTGGCGGCCATGGGCCTGGCGACGGCCGGGGCCATCTATGCCTTCAACGGCTACGGCGGCGCGGTGTTCTTCGGCGAGGAGATGTTCGAGGCGCGCAAACGCCTGGCGTGGGTGATCTTCTGGGCCCTGGGCATAGCCGCCGTGGCCGAGCTTGGCCCCATCGCGGCCTTCGCCACCGGGGCGGGAGACTTGAAGGGCGTGCTGGCGGCCGACAATCCTTTGCCGACCTTTGTCCTGGCTGCCGGCGGCGCCGGGCTGAACAAGGCCGTCAGCCTCGGCGTAGCCTTCGCCATCGTCAACGCCATGATCGCCATCGCCCTGATCAACGCGCGCCAGCTCTACGCCAGCGCCCGGGACGCGGTATGGCCGGCCGCTTGGAACCGAGCGCTGGGCGCAGTGCATCCGCGCTTCGGCTCGCCCTGGATCGCCGCCCTGGCCATGGGCGCCGCAACCGCCGCCTGCTGCCTGATCAAACTGGATTTCCTGATCATGCTGACTGCTAACGGCTTCGTGCTGATCTATGCGGGCGTGTCCATCGCCGCTCTGGTCGGACGCAGGACAGGCAGCACCGCCAACGGCGACTATCGCATGCCGCTTTTTCCTCTGGCGCCGGTCCTGTCCCTGGTTGCGTTGACGGCTGTGGCGGCGGCCGATCTGGCCGATGGTGAAAGCGGGCGGCCTAGCCTGATCGCCAATCTGGCGGTCATGGTCCTGTTCGCCGCCTACTACGGGCTTTACCTGCGCAAGAGGGGCGGATGGACCTTGCGCGGGGCGGACGACGAGGCCCTCAAGGTCGGCGGTCCGGTTTAACGCTTCGGAAAGCGCGTGGGGCCGACAATGGGGGCTGAAGGGCGCCCGGAATCTCACATGGTCAATTCGGCAACCGCCGCCTACTTCAACGCCTACCAGGGACAGCTCGCGCTCAGCCTGCTGGGCAATGCGTCGAACAGCGCGTCCGACACGGCGACGGCGCTTTCAAACTACTACGCCGCCAAGGCGGGCATCGGTGCATCAAGCGCCACCGGGACAAACGCTCCCGCCGCGCCTTGGACCACCGGCGCCACGCCGGATCAAAGCACCGCCGTGCAGAACGCGGTGAGCGGCCAGCCCTTTATCAACCCGTCGGCGGCGACGCTGAGTGCGCCGGGTGGAACCTCGCCGGCCGATTATCAGAACCTGTTCGCCCTTTACCAGGGCCTCAACACCATGGCCGACCTGGCGCGTGCGGCCTCGGCGACCCCATCGGCCGGATCGCCCAGCGTTTCGACCGCCAAGCTGCAAGCGGCGTTCGCCGCCGGCATGAGCCAGGTGAACAGCTTTCTGAACACCTCGCCGTTTCAGGCTTTCAACGTGACGGCCGGCAAGGTCTCTACTTTCCAGCAATCCACAGTGGGCGTGCCCAACGGCGCCAACAAGACCTACACCACCCCGGTGATCTATACGGGCGACAGCGCTTTGCCCGCCGCCGCGCTTCAGGGCGACGTCAAGTTCACCATCTCGGTTTCCGAGGCCTATGCGGCCAAGACCGCCACGCCCACCCAGATAAACATCGACCTGAGCGGCATGGGGACGACCACCCGGACTGTTACCAATGTGGTCAACTACATCAACGCCCAGCTGAAGGCGGCGGGGGTGTTCAGCACCTTCAGCGTGGCCAATCTGGGCAACGCCACCGTCAACACCTACACAGACGGCAAGGCCGGCACCAAGCCGGGCGACCCCCAGTGGGGGTTCACCGTGCACAGCAATGCGGGCGAGAACGTCAGCTTCTCGGCGCCGTCCACCGCGGCTGCGGTCTATGTCGCTGAAGGGACGGGCGGCGCCAAGACTCTGGGGGCCGGCGGGACCAAGACCACCACGCCGACGGGCCAGCGTATCCTGGGCTTTCAAACCGGCAACGACGCGGTGGGAACCCCGCCGGCTGCCTCCAGCGTCTCCAGCATCAACACAAGCCTGCCGACAGGCGCGGTGTTCTCCAACGCCTTGCCGTCTGGGGTGAACGCCGTCCAAGCCAGCGCCACAGGCGCCGACGGCTCGGTCTATATGGTGGCCAATGTCTCCGACACGGTGTCCGGCGCGCCGGTGCCGGGGACCTCGGGCGTGGCCCTGCTGAAGTACGATTCCACCGGCAAGCTGATCTACACCAAGGTGCTGGCCGACGGCGCCAACTCCACCGGCTATAGTTTGGCGGTGAACTCGGACGGGTCTGTGGCTGTGGCCGGGGCCAATGCGGCTGTCCCGGCGACGGCGTCCTATGGCGCCGCCACCAAGCCCGTCAACACCGCCTTCGTCCAGGTGTTCGACGCCACCGGCGCCCCAAGCTGGAGCGCCACCGCGCCGGCCGGGCATGGATCGAGCACCGCCTCGGGGGTGGCCTTTGGGTCGGACGGATCGGTCTATCTCAGCGGCACCACCTCGGGATCGATCCAGGGCCAGGCTCTGCACGGGACCACCGACTCCTTCATCCAGGGCTATACCGCCAAGGGCGTGGCGACCTTCACCACCCAGTTCGGCGCCGCATCGGCGGACAACACCTCGTCCGGCCTGGTCTATGACGCGACCAACAACACCCTATATGCCGCCGGATCGGAGAACGCCCAGGCGGTGGTGCGCAGTTTCGCCCTGAATGGGGCCGCCGCCCCGACCGCCGGGGCCACCCGCAACCTCGGCAACACCACCGGCGTGGTGGGCATAGGCCTGTCGGGCGATCAGCTGCTGATCGGCGGCAATGTGAAGGCGCCGACGATCCACGCCGCCACGGTGGTCCAGCCCTTTACCGGGGTGACGGACAGTTTCATCGCCTCGATCTCCACCGATCTGACCGCATCGCCCACCGACACGGTCACCTATCTGGGCCTATCCGGCGCCACTCAAGTCGCTACCGCCATGACGGTGGCGGGCGGCCAGGCCTATCTGACCGGCACCGTTCTGAATGATCCGTCGAGCCTGTCGTCGGCCGGCGCGACCGAAGGGTTTGTGGCCGGGGTAGACGTTTCCAGCGGGGCGGTGAGTTATTCGAACCACTTCACTGCCGCAGGCGGCCAGGCCTCGCCCACCGCCATCGCCGTGTCGACCACCGGAACCTCTGTGCTCAACCAACTGGGATTGCCCGCCGGCCCGATCAACGCGGCGGGCTCCACCCTGATCACCGCCAATACGCCGATCAAGGCCGGCGACGCCTTCTATGTGCGCACCCAGCCCGGCGGGCCGCAAACGACGGTCACCGTCACCGCCACGGACACCCTGACGACCTTGGCCAAGAAGCTGAATGCGGCCCTCGGTCCCGCCGGCAAGGCCGCCGTCGTCCCCCTGGGGTCCACCAGCAAGCTGAGCATCAACCCGACCAACCCCGATTCCTTCATTCAGCTGGACTCCACTCCGGCCAACGCGGGCTTGGCGTCGGTGACGTCCAACTCCACCGATGTGCTGGCCTCACTGGGCCTTAGCGCGGGCGTGGTGCGCACGGTGCGTATGGTCAATGGCCTGACCGACCCCAACCAACTGCGCGAATACGGCCTGAGCCTGACCTCCGGCATGAACCTCAACACCCAGGCGGCGGCCAAACAGGCGACCATCAACCTGCAGGCCGCCATGGCCACGGTGAAACAAGCCTACCAGGATCTGGCCAGCCCCCCGACCCTGGCGTCCGAAGCGGCGTCCAAGGCCCAGACGGGCACGGCCCCAGCGTACCTGACCAACCAGATCGCCAACTACCAGGCGGGGCTGAACCGCCTGCTCGGCGGATCATCAGGTGGCGCGACGGGGTAGGTGGGTGCGCTAACAAATTACGGAAAATTACAAATTACGGTGACAAAATTACGGTGACAGTGCATTTAATTGCTGAAATGCCTCAACAGGTCTGCGGGGTCTTTGGCCAATTAAATGCACTGTCACCGCAATTTAATTTCACCGTAATTCGTAATTCTTACGGGCCGGCGCAGCGGCAGGAGGTCGAATGAGTGTTGTGGCAGCCTATGTCTATGCCGATGGCAAGCGCCTGCGCGAGGTTGATCTCGGTGCGCCGGCGAGCCTGGTCCTCGCCGACCGCGAGTTTGTCTGGATCGGCCTTTATGAGCCGGACGAGGAAGAGCTGCGCGCCCTTCAGGAGCGGTTCGGCCTTCATCCGCTGGCGGTGGAGGACGCGCTCAAGGGCGAGCAGGTTCCAAAGGTCGATGTCTATGGCGACCAGCTGTTCGTAGTCGCCCGGACGGCGCATCTGGAGGATGACGAGATCGGCTATGGCGAGACCGACATCTTCGTCGGACCCAGCCACATCATCACCGTGCGGCACGGTTCCGCGCGCGCTCATGCCAAGCTGCGCCAGCAGCTGGAGGCGGCGCCCACTCAGCTGAAGCATGGGGTCGACTACGTCCTGCACGCCGTGCTCGACTTCATCGTTGATGGCTATTTCCCCATTGTCGAGGCGGTCGAGGAAGATGTGCTGGCCATGGAGCGCCGTGCGCTGGACGCCTTCCTCAGCCGCGAGGAAGTGACGCGGATCTTCAACCTGCGCCGGGACCTGATGCGGTTTCGCCGGATTCTGGGGCCCATGGAGGAGGTAGCGAACCGCTTTGAGCACCACGACATGCCCTGCATCGACCCGGAGGTGCAGCCCTATTTCCGTGATGTGCGCGACCATGTTCGCCGGGCCGCCTCCATGGTCGAGGCGCTGCGCGACGTCCTCACCTCGGTGTTCGAGGCCAGCACCCTGCTGGAGCAGCAGCGCCAGGGTACGATCACCCGCATGCTCGCGGCCTGGGCGGCGATCCTGGCCGTGCCCACCGCCATCGCGGGAATCTATGGCATGAACTTCGAATTCATGCCGGAGCTGCACTGGAAGTACGGCTACTTCCTCGTGGTCGGTCTGATCACGCTGATCTGCGTATTCCTGTACTCACGCTTCCGGCAATCCAAGTGGCTTTAGGGACCGACGGGCGCCCGTCACGAGCAACCTAGGAACCTGAGCTGCTTGTCTTCAAAGCTGACCTGGGGGAACGTCCCGTCCGTACACGCAAAGCCGACCACGGTGAGGTTATTGGCGCCGGAGACCGTGCCGTCGGTCCTGGGCGTGTCGGGGTCTTCAAGCGAGAATGTGAAGTCGAGCTTGCTATTGGCCTTGATTTCGTTGGTGCGGTACTCGAGTTGGCTGCACAGACCCTCATTTCCCGCCGTTTCAAAATTGGCCTTAAAACAGTACCTTACAATCACCGGCACATTGCAGTCGTTGCCGAGCGACCAATAGTCCTGAATGCCGCGCTTCTCTTCGGCGTGTAAGCTGACGCACTTGCCGAACACGTCACCCCTGGCCGCTGGAGCAGACACGCTCTGAGTCGGAGGGGTTTGCGGCTGCTGAAGGGCCGAAGGGTCCTGTCCATCCAGCCCCGCCAGATTCTCGCAGGACTGCTTCTGCCCCAGGCCGCAGGCTTTGGTATAATATATCCGCGCCTGGCTGAGGTTTACGGCGCCACCTACACCTGCGTGATAGTAGATGCCGAGATTGTGGCATGCATCGGCGACGTTTCCATCGCACGATTGCTGAAAAGACTGGAACGCCGTTGCATTGTCGCCGGCTTGCATCGCGGCCAGGCCCTTGTTGAAAAGCGCCTCAAATACATTGCTGCAACCGACGCTTAGTCCCGCGCTACAGGCCCGCTTAAAGTCGTCGATGGCTTGATCGTAGTCCCCTTTTTGCATCGCCAAATTGCCGTAATGATTGATCATGACCGGCGAGTCCGGAGCTTGCGCCCGCACCGGGTCCGCCACAATGGCCAACACAATGGCGACGAATAGGATCATCAACCGCTTCATCTGGTCCCCCTTCGCGACGTTATTTCAGATTGGCTGAAATAAGACGCGGCTGCCCACTCGCGAACTTGAAGGAGGACGCGCGGACGTCAAGGGCGCGCGCATCTTTCCGTCTACGACATAACGCGCAACGAGCGGCCCCGTCCTCAGCGCCAAACACACCAGCCGCCGCATCACCGGCTCGCCCAGTCCCGCCGGGCGGTCCAGGCCCAGGTGCGCGAGGCGACGGCATTCGTCCGTGGACGGTGTCGTCAAGGTCATGGCCTTTAGGCGCCCCAGGGCGGCGGCCAGGGCCCCGATATGAGCGGGGCTTTGAAGGCCCTGGGCCTGGGCCCTAAAACGGACGCGACCGCGATTGTGTCCTGGCCGGCTGAGGCGAAGGTTGCGGCGAGCGCGGAAAAAGGCGAGTCTAAACCCCCACGTTCTGCACGCCGCCCAAGGAGCCCCCGTCATGATCAAACCGCGCCTGGCTGCGATCCTCGCCATGGTGGCCGCCGCCGTGGCTTCGCGTCTGATCCCCCATCCGTGGAATCTCACGTCCGTGGCGGCCGTGGCGCTGTTTTCAGGCGCCTATCTGGAGGATCGCCGACTGGCGTTTGGGGTCCCGCTGGCGGCCCTGCTGCTGAGCGATCTGGTGCTCGGGTTCTACAAGGGCATGGCGGTGGTCTATCTCAGCTTCGCCCTGATCGTTTGCATCGGCCTTTGGCTGAGCAACCATCGCCGCGCGCCGGCCATGATCGGCGCGACCCTGGCGGGTTCCGTGCTGTTTTTCGCCCTGAGCAATCTCGGCGTCTGGGCGTTCGGCGGAATGTATCCCCTCAATGGCGCGGGCCTGTCCGCCTGTTTCACCGCCGCCTTGCCGTTTTTCCGCGGCACCCTGGAGGGCGACGGCCTCTACAGCCTGATCCTGTTCGGCGGGTTCGCATTGTTGGAGCGCAACGTGTCGGTGCTGCGTGAGCCTGGACCGGTTCTCGCGGCGGCCTGAGGCCAATCGACCGTTATCAGGTCCGCCCCGCGCAAGCCGGAATGTTGAACCCTTAAGAGCCCCAAGAACTGTAACCGCCGTCCATACATGACATGGTTTTTCAGCCCCGCCGGGCCTTCCACTGGAAGCTGGACAGGGGCAGGATCCAGTCGAAGGGGTGTTGATCGTCCCGGAGCCAGGCGCGGTCCTTGTCGATCGCCATGACCCGATAGGTGGGCATGCCGCCCGCATCGGTGCAGACCAGATCACCGATCTGGATCGGCTCCCTGGACGCGTGATCCACCAGAACCCAATCGATTGCTGCAAAGCCGGTCATGGCCGTCGTCCAAATTCCGCCGCGCCCCAATGGCGAAGCATGGGGCATCCTGCGCGCCGGCTGTTGAGCCCGGGCTGAGGATGGCGTTTAGCCGCCGTTCATGCGTCTGGCCGCTGGACGGGGTGGGGGCCGAAGGTCTATCGGGCTAGCTAACTGAAGGAGACCCCATGACCGCTTATGTCGACCGCGCAGGTCTGAAAATCGCCGAGGTTCTCGCCCGCTTTGTCGAGACCGAAGTCCTGCCGCCTCTGGGCATGGATGCAGACCCGTTCTGGTCGGGCGTGGCCGGGGTGTTTGGGACCTTCGCGCCGCAGAACAAGGCGCTGTTGGCCAAGCGCGATGAGCTGCAGGCCAAGATCGACGCCTGGCACAAGGCCAGCCCGGGAGAGCCGCGTGATCCGCAGGCCTATCAGACCTTCCTGCGCGAGATCGGCTACTTGGTTCCTGAACCCGCACCCTTCAAGATCGATACGGTCAATGTAGACGACGAGCTGGCCCGACTGGCGGGGCCGCAGCTGGTGGTGCCGATCCTCAACGCCCGCTTCCTGCTCAACGCCGCCAACGCCCGTTGGGGCAGTCTGTACGACGCCCTTTACGGCACCGACGCCATTCCGCTGAGCGGCGAACCCGTCAAAGGGTACGACGCCGCGCGCGGCGCCCAGGTGGTGGCCAGAGCCAAGGCTTTCCTGGATCAGGCCGTTCCCCTCGCCTCCGGCGCCTATGCCGATGTCACCGGCTTCTCGGTCAAGGATGGCGCCCTGTCGCCCGCCCTGGCCGATCCGTCCCTGTTTGCCGGCTATGTCGGCGATCCGGCCGCGCCCAGCGCCGTTCTGCTGCGCCACAACGGCATACACATCGAGCTAGTGATCAACCGCGACCACCCGATCGGCAAGACCGATCCGGCCGGACTGGCCGATGTCGCGATGGAAGCGGCGCTTTCGACCATCTGTGATCTGGAAGATTCCATCGCCGCGGTGGACGCCGGCGACAAGGTGGAGGCCTACCGGAACTGGCTCGGCTTGATGCGCGGGGACCTGGAGGCCCGCTTCGAGAAAGGCGGCCGCACCCTGGTTCGCAAGCTGGAGGGGGACCGGTCATATCTGGCGCCCGATGGCTCGCCCCTGGTGCTGCACGGACGATCCCTGCTGTTCGTGCGCAATGTCGGTCATCTGATGACCAACCCGGCGGTTCTGCTGGCCGATGGGTCCGAGGCGCCTGAGGGCATCCTCGACGGAATCATGACCAGCCTGATCTCGTTGTACGACCTTCGGCGTCTGGGCCGCTTGGTCAACAGCCGCGCGGGCTCGATCTACATCGTCAAACCCAAGATGCACGGACCCGAGGAGGTCGCGTTCACCGACCGGCTGTTCGGCGCCATCGAAACCGTTCTGGGCCTGCCGGAAAACACCATCAAGGTCGGGGTGATGGACGAGGAGCGTCGCACCTCGGCCAACCTGGCCGCCTGTATCGCGGCGACCAAGAGCCGGCTGGTGTTCATCAACACCGGCTTTCTGGACCGCACCGGCGACGAGATGCACACCTCCATGTACGCCGGGCCCATGGTCCCCAAAGCGGAGATGCGCCAGAGCGCCTGGATCGCGGCCTATGAACAGCGCAATGTGGCCATCGGCCTGGCCTGCGGCCTGTCGGGCAAGGCCCAGATCGGCAAGGGCATGTGGGCGGCGCCGGACCGCATGGCCGACATGATGGAGCAGAAGATCGGCCACCCGCGCGCCGGCGCCAACACCGCCTGGGTGCCCAGCCCGACGGCCGCCACGCTGCACGCGCTGCACTACCACGCGGTGGATGTGTTCGCGCGCCAGGCGGAATTGGCCAAGGACCCCATCGCGCCGCTCAGCGCCCTGCTGACTCTGCCCCTGGCGGTGGGCCGCAACTGGACCCCCGAAGCGGTTCAGGCGGAGCTGGAGAACAACGCCCAGGGCATTCTGGGCTATGTGGTGCGCTGGGTGGATCAGGGCGTCGGCTGCTCCAAGGTGCCCGATATCCACGATGTCGGACTGATGGAGGACCGGGCGACTCTGCGGATCTCCTCCCAGCATATGGCCAACTGGCTGGTGCATGGGGTGTGTACGGACGATCAGGCTCTGTCGGCGCTCAAGCGCATGGCGGCGAAGGTTGACTGGCAGAACGACGGCGACCCCGCCTACAGGCCGATGATGCCGGACCCGGACGCCAGCCTGGCGTTCGAGGCGGCCAAGGCCTTGGTGTTCCAGGGCACGGCTCAGCCGAGCGGCTACACCGAGCCCCTGCTGCACGCCTTCCGTCAGAAGGTGAAGGCGCGGGAGGCGAAAGCGGGGAACTGAGCCCTTGGCGCGGATCATCCCGGTCGACGATCCGGCCGATCCGCGCCTGGCCGCCTTCCGCCAGGTGCGCGAACGCGATCTGGTGGGGCGCGAGGGCCTGTTCATCGCTGAGGGCGAGGTGGTGCTGCGGGTGCTGTTGACTCGTGCGCGCCACAGGGCCGAGGCGCTGCTGATCGCCGAGAAGCGCGTCGACGGCCTGTCGGACCTGCTGTCCCTGCTGGATGATCAGATGCCGGTCTATAGCGCCGCCCAGCCGGTGATGGATTCCGTCGCCGGCTTTCACATCCATCGCGGCATTCTTGCGGTCGGCCGACGCGCGCCGGAGCCGGCCGCCGCAGATCTGTTGGCCAGCCTAGGTGAGCGGGCCCTGGTGCTGGGACTGTTCGGCATCGCCAATCACGACAACATGGGCGGATTGCTGCGCAATGCTGCGGCCTTCGGCGTGGACGCGGTGATCCTCGATGAGACCTGTTGCGACCCCCTGTACCGCAAGGCCATTCGTGTGTCGGTGGGCGCCGCCCTGGTCACGCCCTTGGCGCGCCTGACGACCGGCGAGGACGCCTTGGACTTGCTGGATCGGTTCGGGTTTGAGGCTGTCGCGCTAAGCCCCCGAGCGCCCACCTTGCTGGCGCAATTGGTGCGGCCGCCGCGCGCCGCCTTGCTGCTCGGGGCGGAAGGACCGGGTTTACCGGACGCGGTGTTGGCCCGCGCCCGCCCGGTGGCTATCCGCATGGCGCCAGGGCTTGACTCCCTGAACGTGGCCACCGCCGCAGGGATCGCTTTGCATCATCTGGCGTTCGGTTCGGCGTGAGAACGGAAAGGCTTGCCACCGGCGCCGGGGCAAGGCTTGCTGGGCTCAACAACGGGGAGGCCGGGGCATGGTCATCATCGACGACTTGAAGGCGCTGAACCGAACCCAGCGGGCGGCCTTTTTCGCCAGCTTCCTGGGTTGGTCGCTGGACGCCTTCGATTTCTTCCTGCTGACCTTCATCCTCAAGGACATCGCCGACGAGTTTCACGCCAGCGTCAAGGACGTGAGCTTTGCCATCTTCCTCACCCTGGCGGCCCGGCCCTTCGGCGCCTTCGTGTTCGGCCGCCTGGCGGATCGGTTCGGTCGCCGGCCTATCCTGATGATCGACGTGGGGCTCTATTCGGTTCTGGCGCTGGCGTCGGCCTTTTCGCCCAATCTGACCGTCCTCTTGGTTCTGCGCTCTATGTTCGGCTTCGCCATGGGTGGCGAGTGGGGCATCGGCGCGTCCTTGGCCCTGGAAACCATTCCGACCAAGAGTCGCGGGATCGTGTCGGGCATCCTGCAGGAAGGCTATCCGGTGGGTTTCTTCCTGGCCTCCATCGCTAACCTGGCCCTGCCGCATATCGGCTGGCGCGGGATGTTGATGCTGAGCGTCCTGCCCGCGCTGCTGATCCTGTACGTGCGCCGCCATGTGCCGGAATCCCCGGCCTGGGAGGCTGAACGCGCGGCGGGGCGGACACAAAAGACCAGCTTCATGACGGCGATGAAGGGGCGTTGGAGCTTGTTGATCTACGCCGTGGCCTTGATGACCTGCTTCAATGTCTTCAGCCACGGCAGCCAGGACATCTATCCGACGTTCCTGAAGGTGCAGCACAAGTTTTCGCCCGCCGTGGTGACCGTGCTGACCATGGCCTTGAACGTCGGGGCCATTGTGGGCGGGGTGGTTTTCGGCTCGCTGTCCGAACGGATCGGCCGCCGCCGCGCCATTGTCCTGGCGGCGCTTCTGGCCCTGCCGATCATTCCCCTGTGGGCTTTCTCCACCACCCCGCTGCTGCTCGGCATAGGCGCTTTCCTGATCCAGATCGCCATCCAGGGCGCCTGGGGTGTGGTGCCGGTGCATTTGAACGAGCTGTCGCCGCCCGAAGCGCGCGGCGCTTTTCCCGGCTTCGCCTATCAGATCGGCAATCTCATCGCTGCGGCCAACGCCACCTTGCAAACGGGTATCGCCGAAAGCCACGGCAACAACTATGGCATGGCCTTGGCCATCGTCTGCGCGGTGGTGGCGGTGACCTTGAGCCTGGTGGCCTGGTTTGGTCCGGAGGCCAAGGGCGTGTCATTCGGCGCATCAGCTTGATCTCCATGTGCGGCCTCCCAAGAAGGAATGAGTGCGTTGCCTGACAGCTCCCTGCAGACGTTTCCGCGCTACGGATGGATCCTGATCCTGGTGATGAGCACGCTGTATGTGTGCTTCGCCATGCATCTGCCGGTGGACATGTTGCCGGGCGCCGGACACGACGACGGCTGGTTTTTCGAGAAGGCGCGCCAGCTGGTCGCTGGAAAGTGGTGGGGACCGTTTTCGGAAATGACCCTGATCAAGGGTCCGGGCTATTCGTTCTTTCTGGCCGCCAACTACGTGCTGGGCGTGCCGGTGACCCTGTCCCAGGCGGTGTTCTACGCCTTCGCCTGCGCACTGTTCAGCTTGGCCGTCCTGCGCCTGAGCCGATCAACGCCGCTCAGCCTGGCGATCTTCGTGCTGATGCTGTGGCATCCGGGCGTGTTGCCGACCCGGCTCATCCGCGATGACATTTACGGTGGGCAAGGCCTGATTGTCTTCGCCTGCCTGATCCACCTCCTGTTCGTCCCCCTGGCCGCTCGCGCGCGGATCGTCTGGGCCGTCGCCGCCGGTCTGTCGTTCGGCTGGCTGTGGATGACCCGCGAGGAAGGGGTCTGGATTTTGCCGGCCACGGCGATCTTATGCGGCGCCCGCATCTGGCAGGACCGCGCCCTGCTGCGCCCCACCGGCGTTTTTGTCGCGAGCGCCATCTGCGCCTGGTCGGTCGTGGCGGCCGGCAATCTGATCGCTTACCACACCTTCACCGTGGTGGACTTCAAGAGCAAGGCCTACACCGGGGCCTTGAAGGCCTTGCAAAGCGTGCGGGTCGGCGAGCCGGTGGCCTATGTGCCGGTGCCGGCGAAGGTGCGCGCTCAGATCTACGCCGTCAGCCCCGCCTTTGCGTCGCTGCGGCCGTTTTTTGACGACACAGGGACGGGTTGGACCAAGCCGGGGTGCCAGTTGTATCCAACCACCTGCGGCGACTACGCCGGCGGATGGTTCATGTGGGCGCTGCGCGACGCCGCTGCTCGGCAGGGCCACTACAGCTCGGCCCGCGAGGCGGCCGCTTTCTACAATCGGATTTCGTCGGAGGTAAAAGCCGGGTGCCGCTCTGGCCGGCTCCACTGCGTTGGGGGGCTGATCGACTTGATGCCGGCGCTCACGCCGCCCCAAGTGCGGTCGATCCCCGGCAAGCTTGTCGACCTGAAAAACTTGGTCCTCTCGCGTGATCCCGCCCCATTTGCGTCGGAAAGTTGGGGCACGGCCCTGCAATTGGAGGCCATATCCGATTTCGAAGGCTATCCACGCCGCACCTCGGCGGATGCTGATCCACCCAAGACCTTGGCCGGCTGGTTCTATGGCAAGTCCAAGGCCTGGCTGCAGCTTCATTGCATGGATGATGGTCGCGATTGGGTTGTTCCGATTGCCCGACTGCCAAGCCCCGACATCGCGGCCCATTTCAATGATCCGGCTGCGACCGACCGGCGGTTCTCAGCCGATTTGCCGGCGGGGGCTAACTGCAGCTTTCAGCCCGCCGGGGCCAATCCATCGGATGCCGGATTACCGTTGGACAGCCTCATCAAGAGCCGGACCCAGACGCTGGAGGGCGGCCGGCTGTTCATCGACGCCTATGGCGGCTTGGTGCGAGCGGCGGTTGATCGATACGCCCACAGGATCGAGTCTGGGCTGTCGACGCTCTATGCCCTGCTTATCCCGACGCTGGCCGTTTTCGCCGCCCTGGCCTATCTGGCGCACCTCGTACAGATCGCGCGCGGCGGCTTTCGCTGGGACGGTTCCTGGCTGCTTTGCCACGCCTTGTGGCTGGCCATCGTATGCCGCCTAACCATTCTGCTGCTGGTCGACATCTCGTCCTTCCCCGGGATCAGCACGCTTTACATCGGGGCAACGTTGCCGCTCGTCTGTGCGGCGCTATTGCTGACGATCTATCTGCCGTTCCGGCAGTCCGGATGGTCCTGGCTGCGTGCACGGTTCACACCGGGCAAGGACGTGGTGGGTGCAGTAGGATTCGAACCTACGACCCGCTGATTAAGAGTCAGCTGCTCTACCAACTGAGCTATGCACCCGCACCGTATGGGCAGGGCCCTGGCGAGGGCGCGGAACATACGCGAATTTGCCCCGATGGCAAGGCGACCCCTGCCGGACAGGCGCGGCGCCTTCGCTCAGTGGGCGGCGGCCTGCTGTTTGGCCAGCTCTTTGTCGAAACGGCTATGCATGATGTCCATTTCCCTGGCCAACTCTGTGGGGTCGATGAAGGGGTTGGGCGCGCCGGGCTTTAGCCGGGTCAGCTTGGCGTCCAGGTCCATTTGATCGCCGTGGGGGCCTAGGAACACATCGGTCTTCATCGTCTTCATCTTGGCGAAGGTGGCGCGGTAGGCGTCGGCGATGCCGGGCCAGGCGGCGTTGTTCACCAGGGGATTGCCGCCGGTGGTGATGGAGCCGAAAAACATCACCGTGTGGCTCACGCCCCCCTCCTTAACTGTGGTCGTCCAGGTGGTGGCGCCCGGCGTATGGCCCGGAGTCATGTGCGCGGTCAGGGTGACGCCGCCGAGCGAGACCTTGGAGCCTTCGTGCACCACATGGTCCACCTTCACCGGCGGGGCGTCGACCTCCGCGCACGGGCCGAAGGCGATATGACCACTTTGCAGGATCGGCGTGTCGGCGGCGCTGGCGTAGAGCTTGGCGCCGGTGTCGGCCTTGATCTGGGCCAGGCCCCCGCTGTGATCGAAATGGGCGTGGCTGTTCAGCAGAATCTTTATGTCGCTGACCTTGAAGCCCAGGGCGGCGATGTTCCGCTCGATCTGCGCCACGCCTTCCGGCAGGCCGCCGTCGGTGAGGATGTCGCCCTTGGGCGTGACGATCAGATAGACGGCCACGCCTGCCGGGCCGACGTAGTAGATATTGCCGATCACCCGGAAGGGCTTCATCGGCTTGTTCCAGCCTGGGCGAGCGTCGTCGAAGGGTTTGGCCTGGGCCGCGCCGGCGGCCAGGACCAGCGCGAGGGCCGCGATGATTTTTTTCATGTTGTTTCCTTCCCAAGTGGGGCCAAGTTAGGCGCGCGGCGCGGCGACAACAAGCACGCCGTGAGTGGGCAATGGCGAGCTGACGGATCATGGCCAAGCGGGACCTGACGGGGGCGGTGGATTTCGGGCATCTGGAGGGTTACGCCGCCGGGGACGAGGCCCTGGTCGAAGAGGTGCTGGGGCTGTTTCGCGAGCAGGCGGCTCTGTGGCTGCCGCTGCTGGACCCTGCGTCCGCCGACGACGCCTGGCGTGACGCAGCTCATACCCTGAAGGGCTCGGCATTGGGCGTCGGCGCCTTCCAGGTGGCCAAGGCCTGCGAGGCGGCCGAGGCTGCGTTCCAAGCGCCGCTGGGGATAAAGGCCGCGCGCCTGCTGGACGTGCGCGACGCCTTGGACCGAGCCTTGGCGGATATCGCGGCATACGTTCACGAGCAGGCGCTGCAGTCGCTCAAGCCGCCGCCGCTGCTGCTCGATGAGAGCAAGCGGTTGCGTTAAACGAAGTGGGTCCTGACCGTCGCCTTGTTTATATCGGACAGCGTGGCGCATCCGGCGGCGGCGGCAACCTGAACCAGTTCCTGCTGCATGATCTCGATCAGGCGTTGGGCGCCGGCCGTGCCGAAAGCGCCAAGGCCCCACCGCGTCGTGCGTCCGAGCATGACGCCGTTGGCCCCCAGCGCGAGCGCCTTGAAGATATCGCCGCCGCGACGAACGCCGCTATCGAACAGGACAGGGATCTTGCCGTTCACGGCGGCCACAATCTGCGGCAGGACCTCCAGGGTCGATGGGCCGTAGTCCATCGAGCGCCCGCCGTGATTGGACACGATGATCGCGTCCGCGCCGTGCTGGATCGCCAGCTTTGCGTCCTCCGGGTCTAGAATCCCTTTGAGCAGCAAGGGGCCTTTGACCATTTTTCGCACATCATCGATGTACTGCCACGTGTACCACAGGCGCTCGGCGCCGATCCGGTAGCGCGCCGAACCGGTCTGAGCTGTAGCGGCGGCAGCGCCACCTGTTCGGGCGGTGCGGCCGCCGTAATTACGGTCCTGCTGCGAGCGTTCGTAATAGGAGGCTTGCTGGTCAATGGTGACGACAATGCCGTTGCAGCCGGCGGACTGGAGCGTGTCCATGGATCGCTGGGTGGCGGCGCGATTTTCGAGCGGGTAAAACTGCGCCCAAAGTGTCCCGCCGGGCGAGGCCGGCGCCACCTGGGCCACCGGCAGGCTGCTGTTGATGCTCAGCATCATCAAGGTGTTGGAGGCTGCGGTCGCCGCCTTAAACATCCCGATTTCGCCATCCGGATGCAGGGGCTTCATGGTGGCCGAGGGCGCGACAATGATGGGGAATTTCATCTTCACGCCGAGCAGTTCGGACGACAGGTCGACCTGCGAAGGCGGGATGGCGGCGCGCGTGGGGGTGATGTCGACCCAATCGAAGGCCTGACGATTGCGCCGAAGGGTGAATTCCGACCCGTCGCCATGCGCCGTGTAGTCATAGACCGGCAAGAGCACATTGCCGAAGAACACCGGCTCGAAGTCGAAGGCGGTCTGCATTTCCTCTAGGCTCAAGGCGCGGTGATGCTCGCTGAGGGGGCTGGGATCGCTCTGCGCCATGGCCGCAGCGATGGGCGAGCCCGCCATGAGCCCCGCCATGCGGGCCAAGGCGGTGCGCCGAGACGGGTGGGTCAGCCAGGATCGCTCGAGATCAGCCATGATGGTGGCTCTCAGTGGGGAGTGGTGCGTGGACATGCACCACGCCGGGGTCGAGCGCCGCGAGCGTGGGGCGGCCACACATGCACATATAGCGCGCCAATTCGGTCTGCAGCATTTCGACCACGCCCTGCACGCCGTCGGCGCCGTAGGCCGCCAGGCCCCACATGACCGGCCGACCGATCAGCACGCCCTTGGCGCCGTGGGCGAGGGCCTTGAGGATGTCCGTGCCCCGGCGGAAACTGCCATCGACCAGCACCGGAACCTGATCGCCGACTGCTTGAACGACCGGCGCGACGAGGAGCAGCGTGCCCGTGAGCGCCGCCGCATCCCCGCCACGGTAGTTCGACACCACCACGCCCTTGGCGCCGCGCGCGACCGCTTCCTTGGCGTCTTGCGGGCGCGTGACGCCCTTCACGATCACAGGCAGATGCGTACCCTTCACGACGGCGTCGACGGCGGCCCAATCGATGCGCGCCGAGGCCGGCTTGGTGGGCCCATGAGCGGACGCCCCGGCGTTGACCGTTACGATCACCGCCTTGGCCTTGGCCGCATGCGCCTCAGCCAGCCGGTCCTTCAGTTTGGGGCTGTTGGCATAGACCTGTAGCCACAGGGGCGTGGCGGCGGCCTGGGCGATCATCGCCAAGGGCGCGCTAGCGTCGCTGCTCACCACCATCGCGGCCTTGGCCGCAGAGGCGCCTCGCGCCGTGGCGATCTCGCCCTCGGGATGGAAGCGCTTCTGGTCGGCGATTGGGCCGACGATGATGGGCGCGAAATGTGCATCCCCGAATAGGATGCTGGTCAAGTCCAGATCCCGCGTGGGGACGTTCATCCGGGGACGCAGGGTGATGCGGTCGGTGACGGTCCGGTCGCTGCCCAAGATCGGGGCGACCTTGGCCGGCCCCAACACCAGGCGCGCCTGAGCTTCGTACTCCAGCACATTCACGAGATCCCCGCGTGGCACCAAGGCCGGCGGCGGGGTGGGCTCGCGCAGCGGCTTCTTTGCCGTCGCGGCCAGGGCAGGCGCCGCCGCGCCCACGACGCCGGCGGAAATGGCGGTCCCCATCACCCCGATCGCTTGCCGTCGCGACGTCATGCCTGTCGCAGAGCGGATCTTATCGGCCACAATCGCCTCCCTCATGGGTATTCTCGTTGGAGTCTTCTTTAGCCAGAAATGGGTGCGCACGCCCGATTTTGCGCCGTTGTCGATGCATTTTCAAAGGGGTCGCACCTGTGAAGATTGGTCCCTGCGTCTACAGCGCGTCGCACGCCGGCCTAACCGATCACCCGCAATCCTTGAGTTCCCCCATGCACCGCATCGCAGATCAGCCGACGGTCGAAAGTCGCCAGCTGGCCGCCGTTGGCGCAGGCTAGGGCGAGCAGATAGCTGTCGGTCACCTGAGCCGAGGTCAGTAGACGCTCGGGGTCCAAGCTGTCGTGATCCAGCAGACTGATATGATCGGGCCAGAAGGCATGGCCGGGTAGGGCCGTCATCGCCTTCAGGACGCTTGCTACTGTGGCCGGGGAACTGGACCCTCCAGGATATCGGGCGTTGCCGACAATGCGAAGGACACCGTTTTGGATGATCGGGCAGGTGGCCCAGGCGCCGTTGCCTTCGGCGGCGAACCAGTGGTGAGCCGCGTCATGATGAACGTGCGCAGGATCGATCAGCGCGATCAGCACATTCACATCGAGCAGGAACCTTGTCAGGGCAGTTCGTCGCGCAGGCGGTTGACGGTCTCCAGCGTGACTCTATGGGCGCCGGCGCGGCCCGCCAGCAGCGGCACGCCATTGCGCAATTCGGCCGGCGGCTGATCTTTGCGCAGGGCTTGCCGCGCGAGGTCGGAGATCACCTCGCCCAGGCTTTTATGTTGCAGGCTCGCCAGCCCCTTGGCTGCGGCCAACACGTCATCATCAAGGGCGAGCGTCGTGCGCATGTCCATGCCTATCTGCATCAAACATCACGCATCATATCGGTGTGCGGTTGGGTTGTCATCGGGGAAAATCGGGGCTGAGGCGTAGCGAAGCAGGGACAATCGCTATCTGTATCTTGTCGATGTATTTGGAGTGACACCCTTGGAGTGACCCCCTTTAGCGAGACAGGGAAATAAGGGACAGTTCTCGTCAGGAGAACGGATGTCCAGACAAGAACGACGACGGTTCAGCCGGGAGTTTAAGCTCTCGGCGGTAAGCCGGAGGGTGCGGGACAGGAGTACCAGTCACCTGTCTACGGGCGGCCTCCTCAGCCGATGATCTGGCCGATGACGAGGCGTAGGGCATCTTGGTCTTCAGCCGCGAGGGCGCCAAGTCTGCGGATGACAAGGCCCTGCTCCAGGGTGGCGATGACCGGCTTGATGGCGGAGGGCTTGATGAGGCCGGCAGCCTGCCAGTGGCGCAGCCAGACTTCGCTGACGGCGGGTGTGGGCCGTAGCTGGCTTGTGACAGGCATCATGATCAGATCTGGCCGTTCGAGGTTATACGCGCCGCTAGAGACAATGACGGCTGGGCGCTTCTTGGAGGCGGCCTGACTGGTGAACGGAAACCGCACCAGGACGATATCGCCGAAGCTCAGGGCCTGGGGCTTGGCGACCGCTTCGGAGCTGCCTGCGCGAGACTCAGGGCCAGTCTCAGAGGGCATCGTAGGCGTCGTCCTCGGGGTTGTCCCAGACGGCGGCGAAGGCGGGCGCGCTGGCGTCTCCGAAGGCGCGGACGAGGGCTCGGTCCTGGTCGCGTTGGCGGATAAAATCCACGAAGTCCTCGACCTCAGCGAGGCGGTCCAAGGGCAGGGTGTTGAGCTTCTCGATCAGGGCCGGGTTGGCGGGCATGGGAGGCTCCTAGAGGGCGTGCTGGCCGGAGACTTCATACTTTCCAACCATTCTCAATGGTATTGCCGAATGGGATTGGAGGCTAGAGTCCGCTTCCGGCGGCGTCCGCAGCTGCCCAATCCATCTAAATCCCCGCCCCGTTGTCCATGGTCATCAGCGCCGCCTCGTGCGCTGCGGCCTGGGCGGTGATCCAGGCGACGAAGGCCTTGACTTGGGGCAAGCGGCCCTTGGCCTTGGGGTGGACCACGTAATAGGCGAAGTCGACCGCCGTCGCGATCTGGAAGGGCGCCACCAGGCGGCCGGCGTCCAGGTCGGCCTGGGCCAGGGCGCGTTTGGCCAGGGCCACGCCGCGACCGCCGGCGGCCGCCTCGATCACCAGGCTGGACTGGTTGAAGCGCGGGCCGCGCGAGCCGTCCACGCCCTTGACCCCGCGCGCGGCCAGCCACATGGGCCAGTCGGGGCAGCTGTCGTCGGCGTCGGGCGAGCCGTCGTGCAGCAGAATCTGGTTGGCCAGATCGGACAGATCGCTCAGGGGATGGGCGGCGACCAGTTCGGGGCTGGCCACGGCGATCACCGTCTCGGCCATGAGCTTGACCACTTCCAGTCCGGGATAGCGTCCAGCGCCGTAGCGGATGGCCAGGTCGATCTCGCCGGAGGCGAAGTCTACCACGTCCATGTCCGCCGACAGCCAGACGTCCACTAGGGGATGCGCTTCTTCGAACAGGCCCAGGCGCGGCACCAGCCATTTTGCGGCGAAGGAGGGGGCAACCGAGACGGTCAGTCTCCGGCCGTCCACTGCAGCGGTGAGCAGGGCTGCGGCCTCGGCCAGGCGGTCGAAGGCTTCGCGCAGGGCGGGCAGGGACATTTGAGCCGCGTCGGTCAGCAGCAGGCCCTTGGGCGTGCGCTTGAACAGAGCGGCGCCCACATAGTCCTCCAGGTTCTGAATCTGCTGGCTGACGGCGCCGGGGGTGACGGCCAGCTCGTCGGCGGCGCGGCTGAAATTCAGATGCCGGGCGGCGGCTTCAAAGGCGCGCAGGGCGTTCAGCGGCGGAAGGCGGCGGCGTTCCATAGATTTCCTGATGAGCCCGGCAGAAGTCCTTGCTTTGCGAAGTGGACCATCGGCTCTAAATTTTCAACCATGCCGAAGCTTATATTCCGCTATAGGCGGCGCTCTCCGGCGGATCGCCCAGCGCCCTTCGGCTTTTAGAGGACCTATCACATGGCCGGCAACGGCTCTCACCATCGCGGCAAGGCCCCCGGCGAGGGGCGCAGGCTTGTGGCCCTGAACGGCGCGGGGAACGGCCTTGGCGCGGGTGCGGGCTCGTCTGAAGGCGCGGTCCATTTGGTGGGCGCGGGTCCCGGCGATCCGGAGCTTCTGACCCTCAAGGCCCTGCGGCTACTGCAAAGCGCCGATGTGGTGGTGCACGACCGGCTGACGCCCCAGGCCATTCTTGATCTGGCGGCGCCGGGCGCGCGCCTGATCGACGTGGGCAAGCGCAAGTCGCGCCATACCCTGCCGCAGGACGACATCAACCAGCTGCTCGTGGCCCTGGCGCGCGAGGGGCTGAATGTCGTGCGGCTGAAGGGCGGCGATCCCTTCGTGTTTGGTCGCGGCGGCGAGGAGTTGCAGGCGTGCCGCGACGCGGGCGTTCGGGTGCAGGTTGTTCCGGGCGTCACGGCCGCCCTGTCGGCGGCGGCGGGCGCGGGCGCGCCCCTGACCCACCGGGGTCTGGCCCAATCGGTCACCTTCGTCACCGGCCATGCGGCGCCTGGGCCCGACGGATCGGTGGGCGAGCCGGACCTGGACTGGTCGGCCCTGTCGCGCGCCAACCATACGGTGGCGGTCTATATGGGCCTTTCCACCGCCCCGGCCGTGGCCGGGCGCCTGATCCAGGCCGGTCGCGCGCCCTCCACACCCGTGCTGGTGGTTTGCAACGCCAGTCTGGCTGACGAGCAACGGGTGCTGACCCGCCTGATCGATTTGCCGCAAGTGGTGGTCGGCCTGGACGGGCCGGCCCTGCTGCTGATAGGCGAAGTCGCCGCCCTGGCTGAGTTGGGGTCGGAAGACCTGCAACAGACGGCGGCCCCCTTGGTGTCCGCTGAACGGAGACCGGCGTGAAGGTGCTCACCGCCAATAGTTTGACCACGGGCGAAGTGGTGTTCTGGAACCGAGGCCGCTGGGCGGTCGGGTTCACCGACGGCGAGCGGTTTGACGACGAAGCCGGCGCGGGCGCCGCCTTGGCCGCGGCGGAATCTCAGCCCACCGTGGTGGTGGCGCCCTATCTGATCGATGTGGAGCCGGTGGAGGGCCACTGGGTTCCGGTGTCCTACCGCGAACGCATCCGCGCGCTGGGCCCCACCAATACGCCGCAACACGGCAAGCAGGCGGACGGCGACGCCGACGTCGAGGCCCTGAACGCCGCCACCTTCGCCGCCCGTTCGACCGGGCGCGTCAAGCTGATCCAGCGTTAGGAGCGGGGCATGTATCGCTACGACGCCTACGACAAGGCCATGCTGACGGACCGGTCCAACGAGTTCCGCAACCAGGTCGCGCGCCGCCTGGCCGGCGAGATCACCGAGGATCAGTTCAAGCCCCTTCGGCTGATGAACGGCCTTTATCTGCAACTGCACGCCTACATGCTGCGGGTGGCCATTCCCTACGGCACGCTGTCGACGGTGCAATTGCGGCGGCTGGCCTGGATCGCCAAGACCTATGACAAGGGCTATGGTCACTTCACCACCCGCACCAATATCCAGTTTCACTGGATCAAGCTGCGCGATGCGCCGGACGTGATGGACGCCTTGGCCCAAGTCGATCTGCACGCGATCCAGACCTCGGGCAATTGCATCCGCAATGTCACCGCCGACCCCTATGCCGGGGCCACAGCGGATGAGGTGGACGATCCGCGCGTGTGGGCCGAGGTCATCCGTCAGTGGTCGACCTTCCACCCGGAATTCAGCTATCTGCCGCGCAAGTTCAAGAACGCGGTCACCGCCTCGGCCAAGGACCGCACGGCGGCCCGGTCCTATGACATCGGCCTGCAACTACGGCGCGGCCGCGACGGCCTGCTGAGCTTTGAGGTGATGGCGGGCGGGGGCCAGGGGCGCATGCCCTATCTGGCTAAGACCGTGCGCGAGCACCTGCCGCCGGACCGGCTGCTGTCCTATCTGGAAGCCATCATCCGGGTCTATAACCGCCACGGTCGGCGCGATAACATTCACAAGGCGCGCATCAAGATCCTGCTCAATACCCTGGGCGTGGAGGAATTCACCCGCCAGGTTGAGGCCGAATGGGCCAAGAGCGACGGGGCGTCAGCCGATCTTCCGGACACGGAGCTTGCCCGCATCCGGGCCGGGTTCCATCCCCACGCCTTTGAGACCCTGCCGCCCGTCTCCAAGACCTTCCAGGCCGCTCTGGCGGATCCGGAGTTCGCCCGCTTCGCTCGGCGCAATGTGCATGCGCACAAAGTGGCCGGCTACGCCATTGTCGATGTGTCGCTCAAGACGCTAGGGGAGACCCCGGGCGATTGCTCGGCCGAGCAGATGGACACGGTGGCCGATCTGGCCGACCGCTACGCCTTTGGCGAGGTGCGGGTGAACTACACCCAGAACCTGGTGCTGCCCCATGTGAAGCTGGACGATGTTCCCGCTCTGTACGACGCGCTGAAGGCGGCCGGTCTGGCCACGGCCAATATCGATCTGATCACCGACATCATCGCCTGCCCGGGGCTGGACTATTGCAGCCTGGCCAACGCCCGCGCCATTCCGGTGGCCCAGGCCATCGCTCATCGCTTCGCCGATCCTGTGCGGGCCGAGAAAATCGGCGAGCTGAAGGTGAAGATTTCAGGCTGCATCAACGCCTGCGGCCATCATCACCTGGGCAATATCGGCATCTTAGGTGTCGATAAGAAGGGTGAGGAATTCTATCAGATTTCCCTTGGCGGCTCTGGCGACAACGAAGCTTCGCTCGCAGAAATTCTCGGACCGGCCCTACATTTTTCGCGCACGCCCGAAGCTGTGGAAGCCCTGGTGGATACCTATTTGAGACTGCGTCAGGACGGGGAGCGGTTCTTGGATACCTTCCGCCGCACTGGGCTGACGCCGTTCAAGGAGGCCGTCTATGCCGACGTTGATTAGGATCGAGGGGAACCAGGCCGTTTGGGCCGAGGAGTCCTTTGCCTTCGTGGCGGACGATCAGGACATTCCGGCCGATGGCGACGTCATCGTCACCCTGGCGCGCTTCCAGTCCGAGGGCGACGCCCTGCTGGGCGCCGGTCGCCGGGTGGGCGTGCGCTTGCAGCCCAGCGAGGAGGTCGAGGCCCTAGCCTATGATCTGCCGCGCCTGGCCGTGGTCGAGTTGGCCTTCGCCAAGTTCCGCGATGGGCGCCCCTACAGCGCCGCGCGCTTGCTGCGCGAACGCTTTGGCTATGGCGGGCAGGTGCGGGCGGTGGGCGATGTCTTGCGCGAGCAGGCTCAGTTCATGCTGCGCTGCGGCTTTGACGCCTTCGTCCCGTCTGATGGCTCCAGCCCGGCCGAATGGCTGGCCGCCACGCGCCGCTATCGCCATGTCTATCAGGCCGGCGCCGACCATCGTCCGCCGATTTACGCCGAACGCGCCGGGCTCGGCCTGGGCCGCCCGGACGAGGTTGGAGCTTGAGCATGGCTTACGACATTGAAGCGGCGACGCCTCTGGCGGCCCAAGTGGCGGCCTTGAACGCCAAGCTGCGCGACGCTCATCCGTCGGAGATTTTACGCGCAGCGCTCAGTGAGCACGCGGGCCATATCGCCCTTGTGTCCTCCTTCGGCGCCGAGTCGGCGGTCCTGCTGCATATGGCGGCCCAGATCGATCCGTCCGTGCCCGTGCTGTTTTTGGACACCGGCATGCTGTTCGGCCAGACCCTCGACTATCGCCGGTCCTTGACCAAGCAACTGGGTCTGACCGACGTGCGTGATCTGCGCCCGCAATTCCAGGACCTGGCCGCGACCGATCCCGGCGCCAATCTGTACAAAACCGACACCGACGCCTGCTGCCACATCCGCAAGGTTTTGCCGCTGGACCGAGCTTTGGGCGAATTCGACGCCTGGATCACCGGGCGCAAGCGCTTCCACGGCGGCGATCGCCTGCGTTTGCAGGTGGTCGAGGCGGCCGACGGCAAGCTGAAGTTCAATCCCCTGGCCAATTGGGGCAAGGCGGAGCTGGACGCCTATGTCGCCGAACACGACCTGCCACCCCATCCCCTGGTGGCCTTCGGCTATCCCTCGGTCGGCTGCTGGCCCTGCACCCAGCCGGTGGAAGATGGCGAGGATGTGCGCGCCGGTCGTTGGGCGGGCTCGGACAAGACCGAATGCGGCATCCACGTCAGCCGCGCGGAGCCCCAGCCGGTGGAAATCGGCGGGGATATCTGAATCCGCCTTAACGCTTCGCTTAGCAGAGCGGGCTTAGCATTCCGACCAAACGGCCCGTCCGGGCCGGGAGGCCGGCCATGTCCAGCGTGATGTCCAATTACCGACGCGGGTCCAGCGAGCATTTCGAGCCGGAAGAGAGCCTCGATCCGCACGCCCAGCGCGCCCTGCGTGGCAAGCTGGAGCAGATCGACTACACCGCCTATGTGTCCAATCGCGAAGTGATCGGCCGCACACTGGGCAAGGCCGAGGCCAAGACCTTTCAGAAGCTAGGCGTGGCCGCCGCCCAGGCCCGCAGCCAATGGATCGCCCAAGCCGTGGCCGCCACCGAACCCGGCCAGCCCCTGACCCCCATGCAGATCGACCGCCTGTCGCAACTGCGCCGCGCCTATGAGGAGCTGGCCGAAGTCTACGACGCCATGCGCCGGCTCGTGGAGCGGGGGTATCTGATTTATCAGACGCCGGATCGGTAAGACGGGGACACACACCACCCTCTCTCGGTCTGCAGTTAGCCCCCAAACGATTGCGGGTGGTGTGTGTCCCCTACGCGCCCACACCACCCCCTCTCGGTCTGCAGTTAGCCCCCAAACGATTGCGGGTGGTGTGTGTCCCCTAAGCTGTCCCTAAGCGGATGAGGGGCAGTCCCGTGGTGGACGCGCGTCTCAATCGCCGCAGCGCCTCCTCATCCACGTCCGACTCGAAAAAATCCGCCATGTCCGCGCCCAGCCGCTCGGCCAAAGGCCCGGGCGTCAACAAGGGATCGCGACGCCCCTCCACATGCGCCCGCACGCTCGACCACGGCCAATCGATTGCCCGCTGGGTCAGCCCCGCGCGCACCGGGTTGAGCCCCACATAGCGCGCGCATTGATGCAGATAGCCCTCGTCCATCGGAAATGAGGCGAAGCGCCCTTGCCACAAATAGCCCGTCCAGTGCTCGCGCTGATTGATCCGCCGCGTGTAGCGCACATGGGTGGCCGCCACGGCTCGGGCCAAGGCCTGGGGCGCCGGCGGCGTGGCGATCAGATGAACATGATTGGGCATCAGACAGTAGGCCCACACCTGAACGCCCGCATCGCGGAAGGCCTCGGCCGCCAGGCGCAGATAGGCCAGGTAGTCGGCCTCGCAAAAGAAAGTCTTCTGCCGACGATTGCCGCGCTGGGTCACGTGATGCGGCGTTCCGGGGATGACGACGCGCGCTTGCCTTGCCATTGTGCCGCCGAGGTTGTGACGTGGGTATATGTTCCTGTTATGTTCTGTTTGTCAACCTCTCAGCAGGGGACACACACCACCCCATTTCGGTCTGGCAGCTAGCCCGCAGGCGACTGCGGGTGGTGTGTGTCCCCTGCTGACAGGGCCACCGCCTCCGCCGCCTTGATGCCGTCAACCGCCGCCGACAGGATGCCGCCCGCGTAGCCGGCGCCTTCGCCCGCGGGGTAGAGGCCCGCCGTGTTCAGGCTCTGAAAGTCCGCCCCCCGCCCGATGCGAACGGGGGATGAGGTGCGCGTCTCCACGCCGGTCAGCACGGCGTCCGCATGGTCAAAGCCGGGGATCTGGCGGCCGAAGGCGGGCAGGGCTTCGCGGATGGCTTCGATGGCATAGTCCGGCAGGCAGGATGACAGGTCGGTGGGGGTCACGCCGGGGCGGTAGGAGGGGATCACTTCGCCGAAGGCGGTGGACGGACGGCCCGCCAGGAAATCGCCTAGGCGCTGGCCAGGCGCGGCGTAGGTTGCGCCGCCCGCAGCGAAGGCCGCCGCCTCTAGCCGCCGTTGCAGGGCAACCCCCGCCAGGGGATGGCCGGGATAGTCCTCATCCGGCGTAATGCCTACGACGATGCCGGCGTTGGCGTTGCGCTCCTTGCGCGAATACTGGCTCATGCCGTTAGTCACCACCCCGCCGGGCTCGGACGCGGCGGCCACCACCGTGCCGCCTGGACACATGCAGAAGCTGTAGGCCGTGCGGCCGTTGGCGCAGTGATGGGCCAGGCTGTAGTCCGCCGCGCCCAGGTCCGGATGGCTCGCGCAGGCGCCGAAGCGCGCTCGGTCGATGAGGCGCTGGGGGTGCTCGACGCGAAAACCGATGGAGAAGGGCTTGGCGACGATGTG
This sequence comes from uncultured Caulobacteraceae bacterium, assembly GCA_964451265.1. Classification (GTDB taxonomy): domain Bacteria; phylum Pseudomonadota; class Alphaproteobacteria; order Caulobacterales; family Caulobacteraceae; genus BOG-938. Next base: position 37,307 of record CAYVHP010000168.1, read on the forward strand.
CACGCCGCGCGCCAGCAGCATCTGAAAGGTGTCGCGTGCGCTGTGGCCGATGGCCAGGATCACATGGCCCGAGGCGATGCGTTCGCCGGTCTGCAGCACCACGCCGGTGACGCGCCGCGCGCCGTCCGGCTCGACGGCGATGTCCAGGTCCTCCACCCGGCTCTCGAAGCGGTATTCGCCGCCCAGGGCCTCGATGCTCGCGCGCAGCTGCTCGACCATGCCGACGAGGCGGAAGGTGCCGATGTGCGGGTGGGCTTCGGTGAGGATTTCCGGCGGCGCGCCGGCCTTGACGAACTCCGTCAGCACCTTGCGGCCCAGATGGCGCGGATCCTTGATCTGGCTATAGAGCTTGCCGTCCGAGAAGGTCCCGGCGCCGCCCTCGCCGAACTGGACGTTGGATTCAGGGTTCAACGCCCCGCGCCGCCAAAGACCCCAGGTATCTTTTGTCCGCTCACGGACGACCTTGCCGCGGTCTAGGATGATCGGGCGAAAACCCATCTGCGCCAGGATCAGCCCGGCGAACAGACCGCAGGGTCCCGCGCCGATCACGATGGGGCGAAGAGCGATGGACGCCGGCGCCTTGGCGACGAAGCGGTATTGGGTGTCGGGCGCGGGCCGCACGCCGGGATCGCCGGCCAGCCGCGCCAAGACCTCGGCCTCGCCCCGCACCTCGACGTCGACCGAATAGACCATCTGGATGGCGCTCTTGCGCCGCGCGTCATGGGCGCGCCGGGCGACTTGCCATGTGACCAGGGCTTCGGCGTCCACGCCGAGCCGCTCCAGCACGGCGGCTTTCAGCGCCTCCGGCGGGTGGCCCAGCGGTAGTTTCAGATTGGTCAGGCGCAGCATTCCAGAACGCATGTGTCCTTAGGGCCTTGGAGGCAAGTCTGCTTGGGGGATCGAAAGTTAGTTTGAATTTCCACCGCTCCCCCCCAAGCGTGTGCGGGCCCACAGGCAAAAAACACAAAA
>CAYVHP010000169.1:0-7284 GCA_964451265.1 uncultured Caulobacteraceae bacterium
GCCAGCTGCGGATCGCGGCGGTCGCGGGGCTGGGCGATGTCCACGGTGACCTGCCCGTTCAATCGGCCAGGATCGTTGGCCAAGACGATCACTCGATCACTCAGATAGACGGCTTCTCCCACATCGTGGGTCACCAGCAGCAGGGTGGCCTCGTGTCGGGCCGCCACGGTCTTGAGCAGATCCTGCAGGCGCATGCGGGTAAAGGCGTCCACCGCGCTGAACGGCTCATCCAACAGCAGTAGCTTTGGCCGGCTGAATAGGCCCCTGGCGATGGCCGCCCGCTGCGCCTGGCCGCCAGACAGTTGCTTGGGATAGGCGTCGGCGTGCTCAGCCAGACCCACTTCGGCCAAGAGCTCGGCGACGCGCGGATGGCGGTCGCCCTTGGAGCCGCGTTCAAAGCCCACGTTTTGGGCGACGGTGAGCCAGGGCAAGAGGCGCGGCTCCTGGAACACCAGGCCGACTTCGTCCAGGTGCAGGCGCGGCGCGTGGCCGAGCACGCTCACTTGACCTTCGTAGTCGTTGTCCAACCCGGCGATGATGCGCAGCAGGGTGCTCTTGCCGCAGCCGCTGGGGCCGACGAGGCTGACGATTTCTCCCGGTGCGACTTGGAACGCGACATTGGCGATGATCTGTTTTTCGCCGAAGCGTTTGGCGGTGATCGACAGATCGACAAGGGGCTGGCTCATGGGTCAGGCGCCGATGGTTTTGTAGACGTCGCGCCAGCGCAGGAGCCGTTGCTCCAGCCATGCCAAGGCGCTGTCGCTCAGCTTGCCCAAAAGGGCCAGGGCGAGGATGGCGACGATCACTTCATCGGCGCGGCCGGTCTCGCGGCCGTCGCTCAAGAGATAGCCCAGACCTTGGGTGGCGGCGATCAACTCGGCGGCGACCAGGAACATCCAGGAGAGGGAAAGGCCTGTGCGAAGGCCGACGAACAGGGAGGGCAGGGCGGCCGGAAGGAAGATGCGGCGGACCAGCGCCGCGCCCTTCAAGCCATAGATCCTGCCGAGCTCGACCAGTTTTCGGTCGACATTGTGGATGCCGGACACCAGGCCAGCATAGACCGGAAAGAACGCGCCGATGGCGATCAGGACGATCTTGGGCGTCTCGTCTATGCCCAGCCAAAGCAGCAGCAGGGGCACCCAGGCCAGCGAGGGGATGGCGCGCAGGCCTTGAAAGGTCGGGCCGATCAAGGCCTCAGCCTTGGCCGAAAGCCCAACGACAGCGCCGACGACTACGCCCAGGCTCGCGCCAATCGAAAAGCCGGCCAGCACGCGCAGGCTGGATATCAACATGTGCTGCTGCAGGATTCCATCCGAGAGCAGTTCGCGCACCGTGGCGACGAGGGCGCTGGGTGGCGGCAGCAGATTAGAGGGGATGAGGCCGCCTCGAACGACGCCTTCCCAGACGATAAGCAGCACGGCCGGCACGATCAGGCCTCGGCCACGAACCGTGAGACTGCCCCACGCACGGGGTGCCGTGGGGTTTGTCCGAGTTCGGGGGAGCTCGCGTTCAATGGGCCCCGGCGCGGCGATCTCGCTCACGGTCAACGAACCACGGCGCGCGCGAATGAGGGATCGATCAGTTCATCCACGGCCTTGTTGACGTCGGCGCCAGGCTTGACCAACGCCTCTTGGGTCAGGATCGGCGCGGTGGCTTTCAGCGCCCTGATCTGCTCCGGTCCTGGAATGGGCCGGCTGAAGTCGTTGCGGCTGAGCTGAACGCGCGCGACCGCAAGAGAAACGCCGGCCTCTTGCGCCAGAAGTTTGGCTGCATCGTCGGGGTGGTCGATGATCCAGCGGCGAGCGCGCTCGTAGAGGCCGATGACCTGCCTGACGTCGCCTGGATAGCGTTTGGCGAAGGAGTCTGAGACGTTCAGCACGCCATAGGTGTTGTAGGCGACGTTGCGATAGATGATCCGCGACCCGGCCTGCAGCTGGCTGGCCGCCATCAGGGGATCAAGCCCAGCCCAGGCGTCGACCTGCGCGCGCTCCAGCGCTGTCCGACCATCGGCGTGCGGCAGATTGACCAGATGGATATCCGCCTTGGCCAGGCCATGGTCGTGCAGGGAACGAAGGAGAAAAAGGTAGGCATCGGTTCCAGTAGCGGCGGCGACCTTCTTGCCCTTCAGATCTTTCACTGAACGGATTGTGGAGCCCTTAGGCACGACCAGGGCGGTCCATTCGGGCCGCGAATAGACATAGACCGCCTTGACCGGATTGCCATTGGCCCGGCTGAGCACCGACGCCAGCCCTGCCGTCGAACCGAAGTCCAGGCTGTTGCTGTTGAGATATTCCAGGGCGCGATTGGAGCCGGTGCTGAGCACCCATTTCACGGCCACGCCTTGCGGGCGGTAGGCCTGCTCGACCCATCCGAAATGTTTGAGCACCAGGCTGGTCGGCGAGTAGTAGGCATAGTCGAGCCGGATTTCCTTGGGATGGTCGGCCGCCAAGGCTCCCGCTGGCAGCGAGACCAGAGCCGCGCAAATGGCGCGACGGCTCCAACCAAGACGTGATGGCTTGTTCATTGGACCGGGGCTCACGAATAGAAGGAGGGCTTGGGTGCGCGACCATTGAGGCGCCAGTCGCCCAGCTCGCGCAGCTTGTAGTCGATAGGGTCGTGCAGGGTGTGCACACGGGCGTTGCGCCAGAACCGGTCCAACCTGAGCTTTGCGGCGGTCGAGCGGGCGCCGAGCACCTCGAACATGCGGCTGTAGATATCCAATGCAGCGCGGGCGCGGGCCACCTGGGCGGTCGCGACCGCCACGGCGACCTCGGCGCGCAGGGCTTCAGTCACCTGGTCGCCGAGGTTGAATGCGTCTTGGAATTGCCGGCGAGCCCGTTCGGCCAGCGCCCCCGCGCCTGCCGCCTGCACCCAATATTCGCCGAAATGACGCAGGATGAAGGGGTCCTGGCCGACCGTCTCAGCCTCGGAAGCGATCCACGGTGCGCCCTGAGACTCAAGGTAACCCGCTGCGTAGGCCAGTGCGCCTTCCGCTATACCGAGATAGATGTGAGTCAGGATCAATTGTCCAAGTGTGGACCGAAGGCTGGCGAACGGCGATCCCAGGGGACCGGGGTCGCGCAGAATCTCGCTGCTCAACACGATCACGTCACGGAAGGACACGCGGCCGCTGTCGGTTTGGCGCTGGCCGATATTGTCCCAGTCGTCGTGAATCGTAATGCCGTCGCGATCTGTGGGAATCGCGGCGACCACCAAGCCCGGCTGGTCGTGCTTCAGGGCCGATACGATCAGCATGTCGGAATCGCTGGCGCCCGAGCAATAACTCTTGGTCCCATTGATGCGGTATTCGCCGATGTCCGGTCCGGGCGTCAGATGGGTGGTCTTGTCTAAGGGATTGAGGGCGTTGCCCCAGAACCAGCCTTCACGGGCCGTCGCTTCCAGTAGCGGCGCCCACTGCCGGCGCGGCGCGTAAAAGCGCAGGGTGGCGAGTTGGAAGTGGTGAAAGGCGAACAGGTGGGCGAGTGAGCTGTCCACGGTTGCGATCTGACGGGTGATGTCCAAGGCGTCGGCTAGATCGCCGCCCCCGCCGCCCAGCTCGACCGGGATGGTCAGGGCCAGAAGTCCGCTGGCGCGGATCAGGTCGCGCTCTTGTTTGGCGGTTCCGCCCGCTTCGTCGCGGAGGGCGGCGGTGGATTCCAGGGTCAGGATCAATTTGGCCAGGGCCGCGCGATCAAACGGCGCAGACGCGCCCGGTTCCACCGGCGTGGGACGCGGAAAGGCGAGGATATCAGGCATGACGAACCAGGGCCTCCGTTTGCAGACCCAGCACGCGTTCGGCGTTTTCGTGCAGGATCAGATCCAGCACTTCGTCCTTCCAGCCCAGGGCCAGGAAGTCGTCCACGGTCTGCTTCATGGCGCGGAAGGGGTAGGACGTACCGAACAGGAGTTGGTCACGCAGGAAGCCGTTGCCGGCCTCCACATACAGACCCCCGCCCGGCAGGAAGAGGTACATGTCCGGCACGATGAAGACGTTGGCGTAGCGGAAGGCCACGCCGATGATCTCGTTCACATAGGGCCAAAAGCCATGGAAGCAGACGATCTTCAGGTCAGGGAAGGCGGCAGCCACCCGGCCCACGGGCGCGGGGTCTGTGTATTCCAACGACGGCGAGGTCGGCCCCGACATTAGGAACACCGGCACGCCCAGGGCCTGACAGGCCTCATAGACGGGGAACAGCACCGGATGGTCAGGCTTGACCGGCGGATCGCCGAAGCCCGGCTCAATGTTGATGCCTACCAGACCGTATGACTTCACCGCCCGCTCGATCTCGGCGCCGATTGCGCGCGGCGACTGGATCTGCGGATTGACCGATCCCACCCCGATCAGTTCGGAATGGCGGGACACAAGATCGCGAATGTCCTCGTTGGAGTGCTTCAGCGCGGGCGTGTCGCGGCCGACCACCACGGCCTGGGCAATGCCGGCGTCGCGCACCTCCTGCACGAAGGCGTCGAGGGTCTTGGACCGGGCGAAATGCTCGTCGTCCCTGGAGCCGGTGCGGCGGTTCAGCCAACGCGCCGTCTCATAGGCCTTTGTGCCCGGCGTCGCGCCGTAGAAGTCGTGGAGGAACGAGGGCCGGCTACGCATGTCGATGATCTTGGTCATGGCTTGCCTCAGCTTTGCGCGGCGTTGCGGATGGCCGCGTCGAACGGTCCGCCGGTGAAATTGACGTCTTCGGTGAATTCGCGCCTCTGCCCGGGCAGCAGCGGGAACAGGTATTCGGCCACGCGATAGGCCTCTTCCAGATGCGGGTAGCCGGACAGGATGAAGGTCTCGATGCCGAGATCAGCATATTCCTTGATCCGGGCCGCCACGGTCTCAGGATCACCGACCAAGGCCGTGCCGGCCCCGCCGCGCACCAGGCCCACGCCCGCCCAAAGATTGGGCGCGATCTCAAGATTGTCGCGACGCCCGCCGTGCAAGGCGGCCATGCGCTGCTGGCCCACTGAGTCCATCTTGGCCTGATTGGCCTGGGCGCGGGCGATGGTGGCGTCATCCAGCCGGCTGATCAGGTCGTCGGCGGCGGCCCAGGCTTCCTTCTCGGTTTCGCGCACGATGATGTGCAGGCGCACGCCGAACCGCACCGTGCGGCCGAGCTTGGCCGCGCGCGCCTTCACGTCGGCTATCTTTTCGGCCACGGCGGCCAGTGGCTCGCCCCAGGTCAGGTAAAGGTCGACGTGCTTGGCGGCCAGAGCGTGCGAGGCTGGCGAGGAGCCCCCGAAAAAGATCGGCGGATGCGGCTTTTGCACCGGCGGCAGGACGAGCTTGCCGTTCTTGATGTTGAGATGCTTGCCTTGATAGTTGACGGTTTCTCCCGCCAGCAGCCCCTTCCAGATGTCGAGGAATTCCTCAGCTTCGACGAAGCGCTCGTCATGATCCAGAAACACCCCGTCGCCGGCCAGTTCAGCCTCGTCGCCGCCCGGCACAAGGTTGATCTGCAAGCGGCCGCCGGAGGCCCGGTCCAGGGAAGCGGCCATGCGCGCCGCGACTGCCGGCAGCAATAGGCTGGGCCGGAAAGCCACCAGCAGGTTGAGATACCGTGTGGCCGCCGCCACGCCCGCGGCCGTCACCCACGGATCCTCGCAGCCGGCGCCTGTCGGGATCAGGATGCCGTCGTAGCCCAGCGTGTCGGCGGCCACGGCTACCTGATTGAGGTAATCCCCATCCGTCAGCCGCCCGTATTTGGACCGGCCCAGATGGCGGCTGTCGCCGGAGGTCGGCAAAAACCAATAGATATTGAGGCTCATGGCTTGGCTCCGGAAAGGCCCAGTGGCGGCGCTTTCGGTTCGGGGGAATTGGGATACCAATAGGTGCGGTGGCAGGCCTCGCAGGCCTCATCGAGCGCAGCGCCCGCGTCGATCAAGGCGGCGGGGTCCTTGGCGTCCACGGCTTTCAGGGCTTTCAAGCCGGCCAGCTGCAAGCCATTGGCCAGGCGTTCGAAGCGCGGCCGGTTTGCGGCGATCTGGGCCTGGATGACATCGGGCTTCTGAATGCCCGGCGTGCCGCTGTCGTCCGTCGTCTGCCCGACGCCGGCGACCTTTCGGCCAGGGATGACGAGCAGGTTGGGCGCTTCGGTCAGGGTGATCGCGTAACGACGCACGGTTTGCCAGTCGGCGTCCGATTGCGGGCGATGATCCACCGTTCCGGCGGCAGTCACGCTGGATCCGACGGAAGCCCAAAGCGCATCGGCTGAGGGGTCGACCTCGGAGATCATGATATCGCGGATGCTGGCTTGGGGCTGTGGCTCAGGCGCCTTCTGGCAAGCGCCTAGGCTGAGGATCAGGCCCAGGACCGCGAGGGCGTTGATGCGGGAGAGGGCGCTCATCAGACGAACCCGATCGCACGACCGGCCAGGCCGACGCCGGACCACAGGGCCAGCGACAGAACGGCGATCAGCCGTCCCGCCGTAGCGCTGTTTTCGGACGCGCGCGCGGCGCGTTGGAACAGCAGGCTCTGAACGGCCAGGGCAAGGACCAGCAATCCCATCTTCCACCAGAAGGCGGCGTTGAAGAAGCACTTCACCGGCTCGCCGATGAACAAGATCGTTCCGCTCCCAAGGGTGAGGGCTAGGCCTGCCCAGAAGGCCGGCGAGAGGGACTGCACGACCACTGGGGCTGACTGGCGACGCAGACCTACGCCCAGTAAGCGCAGGTCCAAGGTCAGGACCACGCCGAGCAGCAGAGTCAGACCCATCAGGTGCAGCACTTCCAGCACCGGAAAGGCGTAGGTCGACTTTTGGATCGCCTTGCCCGGGACGGTCTGAGCGATCCATTCAAAGACGTGCAGCAGGGTCATGGGGGGGCTCCAAATCCGTAGGCGATCCAACGGCCAAACAGGATGACCGCCGCCCATCCGGCCAGCGACGCCCACCCGGCTAGCCGGGCCGAGACGGGGGGGGTCAGGGGGTCGCTCCAAGCGGCCACGTGGCGGCCGAGGCGCAGTTCAAAGAACAGGGCGTTGGCGATGGCCGCCGCCATGACCAGCATCTTCAGCTGGAACAGGCGGTTGACCCACAGGTGCGCGGCGTCCGGCCAAAAGAGGATCACGCCGCTGACCATCATCACGGCGAAGCCGGTCATCATCCACGGGCGCAAGGTCTCGAGGCTGTCGGCCACGGGCTGGCGCCGCATCACGACCCCGATCAGGCGCAAATCGGCAATGGCCAGCAGGCCGACCGAAAGCGCCAGGCCAAGCACGTGCGACGCTTCGACCAAAGGATAGAGGTATTGCGAGCCGAGGAAGGCCTGGGCGGCGTCTGAATCCTGGAT
>CAYVHP010000170.1:0-11760 GCA_964451265.1 uncultured Caulobacteraceae bacterium
GATGTCGGCCAGTTTCAGCTCCACATAGGTCGGACGGCCGTGGTTGCATTGGCCCGAATGGGGCGTGATCTCCATCTGGCGGAGCAGGGCGTTCATCTCCGCCGAATTGAGCCTGCGGCCCGCGCGAACCGATCCACGACAGGCTAGGGTCCCGCACACCTCGCCCAGGCGCTCCTTTAGGGCCAGGGCGGAATCGGCCTCGGCCAGGTCGTCGGCGATGTCCTTGACCAGGCCCTGCACGTCCACCTCGCCCAGCAGGGCCGGGGTCTCGCGCACCAGCACCGCGCCGGGGCCGAAAGCCTCCAGCACGAGACCCAGTTCGGCTAGTTCGTCCGCGCGCGCGGCCACCCGCTCAGCCTCGGCAGGGTCCAGATTGACCACCTCGGGCAGGAGCAGGGTCTGGCGCGCCACCCCGCCCGCTTCGATCTGCTGCTTCATCCGCTCATAGACCAACCGCTCGTGGGCGGCGTGCTGATCGACGATCACCAGCCCGTCGCGGGTCTGGGCCAGGACATAGGTCTCGTGCAGCTGGGCGCGCGCGGCGCCGAGGGGCTGGTCGATGGGGTCGGCGGGGCTCTGGTCGTAGGGCGCGGGATCCTCGGCCAGGCCTTGATCCACCCGGGCCGAAAGGGACTCCAGCCCAGGAAGGCCCGGCGGCGCTGCGGTCGCAGTCCAGCCCCCCGCGCTCCAGGCGGAGAAGCCGCCCGCGCGCGGCCCAGGCGAATAGCCGCCCTGCCCCGGCCGGAAACTGCCCAGGGCGGCGCTCGCAACCGTGGTTGACGCCTGATGCCCTGCGGCGGCCAGGGCGTGGCGCAGGGCGCCGATCATCAGTCCACGGACCAGGCCCGGATCGCGGAAGCGCACCTCGGCCTTGGCGGGGTGCACATTGACGTCCACCTCGGTGGGCTCAAGCTCTAGGTACAGGGCGGCCAGAGGGTGGCGATCCCGCGCCAGGAAATCGGCGTAGGCCGCCCGCAGGGCGCCTTGCAGCAACCGGTCGCGCACAGGTCGTCCGTTGACGAACAGGTGCTGATGCCCCGCGTTGCCGCGCGAAAAGGTCGGCAGACCGGCATAGCCGGACAGGCGCACGCCTTCGCGCACCTGATCGATCAGCAGGGCGTTGTCCTGGAAGTCCGCGCCCAAGACTGCCGCCAGACGCTTGAGGCGGCCCTCCGGTCCCGGATGTTCAGCGGCCAGACGCAGAACCCGCCGCCCGTCCAGATCGAGCGAGAAAGCCACCGCCTCATGGGCCATGGCCTGGCGTTTGACCTCCTCGGTCACGGCCATGGACTCGGCGCGTTCGGACTTCATGAATTTCAGCCGGGCGGGGGTGGCGAAGAACAGATCGCGCACCTCCACCCTCGCCCCGTGCGGCCCGGCGAAGGGCGCAGGCTGAGCCGCGCCCATCCGCCCGCCTTCGACCGTCAGGGCAAAGGCGTCGCCGCCTGATTTAGGCCGCGAGGTGAGGGTCAGCCGCGCCACCGAACCGATAGACGGCAGGGCCTCGCCGCGAAAGCCTAGGGTGGAGATGTGCAGCAGGTCCCATTCGCCGTCGGCGCCGGGCGACAGCTTGGACGTGGCGTGGCGCTCAAGCGCCAGGGCCAGCTCATCGCGAGTCAGACCCCGGCCGTCGTCGGCCACCAGGATGCGTGAAAGTCCGCCCTGATCGACCTGGATCTCCACGCGCGTCGCGCCGGCGTCCAGGGCGTTCTCCACCAGCTCCTTGACGGCGCTGGCCGGCCGTTCGACCACCTCGCCGGCGGCGATGCGGTTGACGGTCTCAGGCGGCAGACGGCGGATCGGCATGGCGGGCCCGAGTCGGAAAGACCCAGGATAGGAGGTTATGTCGCCATGCTCCACACAACAGAGCTGCTAACCCTTAGTCGCTGAAAACAAACGCCGTCATCCTCGGGGCGTCCGAAGGACGAGCCCGGGGACCCAGCAGCGAAGACGTCAACGCGCAGACTTGCGCCCAGCTTTTAGCTCACGCTTGCTGGGTCCCCGGACAATCGCTGCGCGATTTCCGAGGATGACGGTGAAAAAGCCAAGGCCGAGGGCTGGGCTCTACAGTCCCGGCAGCTTCACCGCGCCTTGCGGATCGCGGGCGATCAATACCGCGCGGTCGCCCGTGAGGGACTTCAGGCGTTCCGCTTCCGCAGCGGCGTCCACCGGCGCGGCGCTCTCTGCGCCGGCTTGGGCGGAGGTCACGGCGGTTTTGCCGCCGGCCTTGGCGTCCGGTTTGCGCCAGAACATCACGCGGTCGGCGAAGCTCGGCTCCTTGTGCGCCAGGGAGCCGAATTCGTCGTCCACCACATAGCGGATCAGCGGGTCAGCCTTGTCGCCGCCGGCCTTACCCACCAGCAGCTTTTCGCCGTCCGTCCGGGCCGCGCCCTGGCTTTCACCCAGTATGGCGTTGCGCGCTGCGCTTTCCGGCTGCAGCTCCTGGGGACGGGGCTGACCGGGAGACGGCGGGCGCAGGGCGTAGTCGGGCGGCACCACCAGGGGCGCCTTGGACACGACGCGGAATTCGTCGGGCACGACCTTGGTCATGCCGAGCGCCTTGGCCGTGCTGCTGCAGCCTGCGAGGCTCAGGCTCAAAAGGCCCACGCCGGCAGTGAGCGCCAAGGCCAGGACGGTGCGGTTGGAATTCATCATTTAACCTCGTGGAGGCGAAAGCCTCATCGGGCCCAGCCAGCTTGATAGGGCAATACCCTGAAAATCCGGGCGGCGCCAAGCGCGCTATGGGTCGCGGTCGGTTTGAACCGGTTTAGACGCCAGCAGATTGTCGATCAGCAGCAGGACGACGCCTATGGTAATAGCGCTGTCGGCGACGTTGAACACCCAGGGAAAATAAAGGCCCGAGAAGTCCAGGAAATCCACCACCCGGCCGATCCTGGCCCGGTCGATCAGATTGTTGCCCAAGGCGCCGCCGATCACCAGGCCCACGGCAGCCGCGAACACGGGCCGGTCCGCCTTACGCACCCACCAGATCAGGCCGATCACCACGGCGAGGGCCGCCGCCACCAGGGCCCAACGTCCGATCGGCGTGTCGGCGCGCAACAGGCCGAAACTGACGCCCCGATTTTCCACCAAGGTCAGGTGGAAAAACGGCAGGACCTCAATGGTCCCCTTATCGTCCAGGCGCAGGGGACCGAGCACCCAGGCCTTGGACAGCTGGTCAAGCGCCACCGTCACCAGGGCTACGCCATAGGCCACAAGGCCCAGGGGCGAGACCGGCGAGGTCTTGTCAATGGTGATGCTCATAGACGATGCACCCTGTCCCAATGCGCCACCGCGTCCGCGTCGCGCAGCGACAGGTCTGGATAGCGGGGGTCTGACCCGACTTCCGGCAGGACGCGCCAGGAGCGGGCGCATTTGCGGCCCTCAGCCCTTAGCGGCGCCACCGCCACGCCGGCGACGTCCGGCAACCGGAAGGCGTCGGCAGGCCCCTCGCCCGCGATCAGTTCGGCCTGGCTAGTGCGAAACACCTCGGCCGGGTCCAGCCCCTCGAAGGCGGCCGACAGAGCGGGGTCGGCGATCCACACCTTGGGCGCGGCGTCCAGCGCCCCGCCCATGCGCTTTTCGCGACGCTCGATTTCAAGGGCGCCGGTGACCGCGCGGGTCACCGCATTGACCTTAGCCCAGCGGGCGGCTTCAGCGTCGTTGCGCCAGGCGTCCGGCGTGGCGGGAAAAACGCGCAGGCTGTTGGAGCCCGCATCGGGAAAGCGTGTGGTCCAGGCCTCCTCCATGGTGAAGGGCGCCAGCGGCGACAGCCAGATGGTCAGGCGCTCGAACACCGCATCCATCACGGTGCGCGCCGCGCGGCGGCGAACTGCGTCGGGACGGTCGCAATAGAGGCTGTCCTTGCGCACGTCGAAATACAGCGCCGACAGGTCCTGCGAACAGAAGTCCAGGATCGGCCGCCACACGTCCTGAAAGCTGTAGGACTCGTAAGCGGCCCGCACCTGACCGTCCAACTGCCACGCGCGGTGCAGGATGAAGCGCTCCAGCGGCGGCATCTCATCCAGCGGCAAGCGCTCGGCCTCGTCGAAGCCGTGCAGGGCGCCCAGCAGATAGCGCACCGTGTTCCTCAGCTTGCGATAGGCGTCCACTGTGGTCTGTAGGATGGTTTTGCCGATGCGCAGGTCTTCGGCGTAGTCGGACATGGCCACCCACAGGCGCAGGATCTCCACGCCGCTTTCCTTGGCGATGACCTGGGGATCGGTGACGTTGCCCTTGGACTTGGACATCTTCTCGCCCTGCTCGTCGAGGACGAAGCCGTGGGTCAAAACGCCGTTGTAGGGCGCCCGGCCTCGCGTGCCGCAGGACTCCAGCAGGGAGGACTGGAACCAGCCGCGATGCTGATCCGAGCCCTCCAAATAAAGGTCCGCCGGCCAGCGGCTATCGGCGCGGCCCTCCAGCACGAAGGCATGGGTCGATCCGCTGTCGAACCAGACGTCGAGGATGTCCTCGACCTTTTCGTAGTCGGCGGGGTCATACCGATCATCAAGGAAGTCCGACGGATCGTGTGCGAACCAAGCGTCCGCGCCTTCCCTTTCAATCGCCTCGACTATGTTTGCATTCACAACGGGATCTTTGAGGGGCTCGCCCGTCTGCTTGCTGACGAACATGGCCAAGGGCGCGCCCCAGGCGCGCTGGCGCGAGATCAGCCAGTCGGGCCGGCTCTCCACCATGGCGCGGATGCGGTTCTTGCCCTGGGCCGGATAGAAGGCGGTCTCGTCGATGGCTTTCAGCGCCGTGGCCCGCAGCCCGTCATCGGCCACGCGCACGAACCACTGAGGGGTGTTGCGGAAGATCACCGGCGCCTTGGAGCGCCAGGAGTGCGGATAGCTGTGCTCCAGCCGCCCGCGCGCCAGCAAATTGCCGGCCTCGATCAGCTTGTCCATCACCGCGCTGTTGGCCGGCCCGAACTTGCCCGCCTTCTTGCCCTCGGTCTCCAGCACCTTCAGCCCGCCGAACAGCGGGACGTCGGGATAGTAGGCGCCGTCGGGATCGACGGTGTCGGGGATGGCGTCGCGGGGCAGGCCGTGCGCTAGCCAGACGTTGTAGTCGTCTGCGCCGTGGCCGGGCGCGGTGTGCACGAAGCCTGTACCGGTGTCGTCGGTGACGTGGTCGCCGGACAGTAGAGGGACGTCGAAGCCGTAGCCCGAATCCATGGCGTGAAGGGGATGATGCACGATCAAGCCAGTCGGATCGACCGCTTCTACACGCGTCCATTCGGCGATCTTGGCCGCCGCCGCCACATCGGCCGCCAGCTTGTCGGCCACAACAAGCCTGTCGCCCGGCTTGGCCCAAGGATCGAACGCGAGGCCCTGCTCCATCGCCTGCACCTCGTAGAGGCCGTAGGCGATCTCGGGATTGAAGGCGATGGCTCGGTTCGCGGGGAGCGTCCAAGGCGTGGTCGTCCAGATGACGATGGCCGCTTCATTAAGGTCCGGCCGGTTCGCCACCGGAAACTTCACCCAAACCGTCGGCGAGACGTGGTCGTGGTATTCGACCTCGGCGTCGGCCAAGGCGGTGCGTTCGACCGGGCTCCACATCACGGGCTTGGAGCCGCGATAGAGCTGGTCGCTCATGAGGAACTTGTGGAACTCGCCGACGATGGCGGCTTCGGAGCCGAAGGCCATGGTCGAGTAGTAGTCCTCCCAACGGCCCAGCACGCCCAGGCGCTTGAACTCAGCCCGTTGCAGGTCGATCCACTGGCCGGCGAAGGCGCGGCAGCGGGCGCGGAACTCGGCGACGGGGACCTCGTCCTTGCGCTTGCCCTGGGCGCGAACCTCCTCCTCGATCTTCCACTCGATGGGCAGGCCGTGGCAGTCCCAGCCGGGGACGTAGTCCACATCAAAGCCCAAGGCGAAGCGCGAGCGGACGATGAAGTCCTTGAGGATCTTGTTCAGCGCATGGCCGATGTGGATGGCGCCGTTGGCGTAGGGCGGCCCGTCGTGCAGCACATAGAGCGGCGCGCCCACCGCCTGACGGGCCTTGCGCACGGAATAATACAGGTCCTGCTCGGCCCATCGGGCGAGGATTTCCGGCTCCTTTTGAGGAAGCCCCCCGCGCATAGGAAACGGCGTGTCGGGCAGGAAGACGGTGTCGCGGTAATCGCGGCCGGTGGAGGGGGTGACGTCGTCGGGCATGGCGGGATCAATACACGAAAGTGCGGGAGAGGTGGGTCCCCGGCTCGGTCTTCGCGGCTACGCCGCTCCGTTGGCCGGGGATGACGGATTTAACGGACCCGGCGCGCGCGCTGTGGCTTTCGCCTGCGGCGTCACGCCGGGCGGTTAATTCGCGAAAGGAATGCTCGAACGGTCATGGCGCGTCATGTAGCAGCCACGGCCGCGCCGGGCTAGGCGCTTGACCGGCAACCTGAGGCGGTATGTTGTGGCGCCAGCGCCCCTGGGGCCGGGAGGACACCATGCAACCCATCGCTATCAACGCCTTGGCCTTCTTCGCCTGTGTGGCCATCCGATTTGTCATCGGCGGGCTGTGGTTTTCGCCCGCTCTGTTTCTGAGGGCCTGGCAGGCCGACACCGGGATCAACGATGAGGCCATGAAGCCGCGCATGGCCAAGGCCTTGGGCGCGGACCTGCTCGGCGCGATCCTGATGTCCTTTGTTCTGGCCGGCGCCGTGCGCTACGCCGGCGCCAGCACGCCCATCACCGGCGCCACCGTCGGCGCATTGAACTGGCTAGGCTTTGTGGCGGTCACCGCCTTTTCCCGGGTCACCTACGAAGGCTCCAGCCTGCGCCTGTTCCTGATCAACAGCGGCTACAACCTGGTGACCCTGATGCTGATGGGCGCGATCCTCGGGCAGTGGGAATAAAAAGTTCGTCATCCTCGGAAACGGCCCCCGGGCTCGGCCAAGGGCCGACCCGAGGAGCCGTTGTCCGAGGAACCAGCCGCTCCGGGTTATCGGCGGCGTCCTGATCAACTGCCGCAGCGTTGAGGTTTTCGCTGCTGGCTCCTCGGGCTCGCCTTTCAGGCGCCCCGAGGATGACATTTTCTCTAAAACGCCGGCATGAGCAGCGCTCGGGCCTGATCGGCGTCGATCTTTATCTGAACGGTCAAGGCCTCCAGACTGTCGAACTTGGCTTCCGGGCGCAGGAAGGCTACGAGCTCGGTCTCGATGATCTGGCCGTAGAGGTTTTCGTCGAAATCAAACAGCCACACCTCCAGGCGAGGCTCGACCACGCCCACGGTAGGATTGGTGCCGACGCTGGCCACGCCAGGCACAAGGCGGCCGTCCGGCAGGCGGGTGCGAGTCGCGTAGACGCCCAGGGCCGGACGCACATAGTCGCCCAAAGCCACATTGGCGGTGGGAAAGCCCAGCTTACGGCCCAGCTTGGCGCCTTCAACCACCACGCCCTCTATGGCGAAGGGCCGCCCGAGGATGGCGGCGGCGGCGGCCATGTCGCCCTGGCGGATCGCGGCTCTGGCGGCGCTGGATGAATACTGCTGGCCGTCAGGGCCGGCGACGGCCTGGAGGATGCTGACGCCGAAGCCGAAGGCCTCGCCATAACGAACCAGCGCCTGAGCGTCGCCGCTGCGCCCCTTGCCGAAGGTGACGTTGAACCCCGCGGTGACATGTTTGACGCCGAGTCCCCCGGCCAGGACCTCCCGCGCGAAATCCTCTGCGCTCAGCTCGCTCAGGGCCTTGTCGAAGGCAAGATCGTAGAGCCGCTCTACGCCCAGGGCGTCCAGCGCCCGCTCCTGCTGGCCCGGGGTCATCAGCAGGAACGGCGGGGTCTGCGGCCGCAGCACCATGATCGGATGGGGTGTAAACCGCATGGCCCCGAAGGGCGCCGCCAAGGCGCCAGCCGCGCGCGCGGCTTCAGCCAGCACGCGGCGGTGGCCCAGATGCACCCCGTCGAAATTGCCCAGCGCAATGGAAGCGCCCTTGAGCGCCTCGGGCGTATCGCGCCATCCTTCGACCACGGTCAGGCCCATCAGGCCTCCGATTTGCGGCGGCGCGGCGGGACGACTGTCGCCTCGCCTTTGGCCACCAGCCCATCGCCCACCAGGCAAAGGGTTTCCAGCGTCGCGCGGGCGCGCTCGGCGGATGTCACCGTGACCTTCACCTTGACCTGATCACCGATCCTCACAGGCTGAAGAAACTCCAAGGTCTGGCCTAGATAGATCGAGCCCGGCCCAGGCAGATCATCGCCCAGGACCGCCGAAATGAACCCGCCCAGCAACATGCCGTGGGCGACCCGGCCTCTGAACATCGTGCGCGCGGCGTAGGCCTCGTCCAGATGCACCGGGTTGCGGTCTTCCGAAACCTCCGCAAAGGCGCGTACCCGCTCATCGGTGACGGAGAAGGTGCGTTCAGCGCTTTGGCCTATGGCTAGGGCGTCACGATCCATCAGACACCTCTACCAGGACAAGGACGGCATGGCGAAGGGCGCCGCCGTTCCGTGTTCGGCCAGCAGTCGCCCGATGCCGTTTCGGTCGCCCGCCAGCTCGCCGCCGTGAATGCCGCCGAAGATGAACAGGCAGTCCAGGCCCATAGCCTGGGCGCCCTTCACGTCCGTCGGCGCCCCGTCGCCGATGCACAGGGCACGGCCCTGTCGGCCCAGCAGAACCGCCGCCTCGGCCAGGCACAAATCATAGATGGCCGGGTAAGGCTTGCCGGCCATGATCACCGGCCCACCCAGCAGCTGGTACAGGTCGGCCAAGGCGCCGCCGCAGTAGATCAGCTTGTCGCCCCGATGCACCACACGGTCGGGGTTGGCGCAGATCATGGTCAGGCCCCGCTCTGCGGCCACCTGAAGATCGGCCCGATAGTCTTCCGGCGTATCCACATCGTCATCCACCGGCCCGCTACAAGCGATGAAAGCGGCCTCTGACGGGCCGGCGAAGTGCAGCCCCAGCCCCTCATACAGCACATCGTCCCGCTCAGGCCCGATGCGCCAAGCCGGGCCGGGCGCGCGTTCGGCCAGCAGGGCGCGGGTGGCGTCGCCTGAGGTGATGAAGCTGGTCCAGGCGTAGTCCGGCACCCCAAGCTCGGTCAATTGAGGCCGCACGGCCTGGGCCGGACGCGGAGAGTTTGAGATCAGCACCACGGGCCCGCGTTCGCGCTGGAACCGCGCCAGGGCCTCACAAGCGGCCGGAAAATTCTGGCGGCCATTGTGGATGACGCCCCACACATCGCACAGCAGCACGTCGTAGCGGTCAGCGATTTGCGAAAGGCCGGCCAGGATTTCGGGAGCGCTCATGGGCGCGGAGCTAGAGCTATGGGGACGAGGCGTCAACCTGTCCCAGCCGGCTCACGCCTTGCGAAAGACCAGGGCGAGGTTGTTGGCGGGCATGGCGATGCGCTCGGCCAGGATCAAGCCGTTGTCTGACGCCAGGGCCTTGACCTCATCCAGATGGCGCAAGCCCCACGCGGGATTTCGGCGCTTCAGGCTGTCGTCGAAAGCCAGGTTGCTGGGCGCGGTCTCCACACCGGCCTCGAGATAGGGGCCGTATAGGAACAGCATCCCGCCGGGCGGCAACAACCGGCCTGCGCCGGTCATCAGGCCCTGGGTCGCCGACCACGGGGAGATGTGGATCATATTGATATTGACCATCGCATCAGCCCGGTCGAGCGGCCAAGAGTCCGGGTCGGCGGCGTCCAATTGCAGTGGCGGCAATAGGTTCGGCAGGGCGGCGTGCGCGCGCCAGGCCTCGATCCCCGGCAGGGCCGCCGCGTCGTGGTCGGTCGGCTGCCATTGAAGGCCGGGCATGGCGGCCGCGTTGTAGACCGCGTGTTCGCCAAAGCCCGAGGCCACCTCCAGCACCAGACCCTGAGCGGGCAGGCGCGGCCGCAGCACCAGCAGAATGGGATCCCGGTTGCGGGCGGTGGAGGGCGCGGCGCGGGCGCCAAGCGGCGGCGTATCGAACATGAGGCCCACGATAGCGCCAGGATCGGGCGGTGACATAGTCAACGTGGGTTAAGCCTGCTCCTAAAGGCCCTGGCAAAGTCTTGGCCTTATGATGTGGCCTATGATGGGTCTGGAGTGCGCCGCATGCAGGCGTCCAAGGCGCTCCCCGGGGCGCGGAATCTGAGCAGTGTGATCGCCGCGGCGTCGTCCGCGCGCGTGCTCGATCTGCATTCTCTGGCCGGTGAGAGTCTTGACGACCTGGGCTATGCCGAACAGCCCATGTTCATCCATCCGGTGCTCAACCGGGCGATCATCCTGAAGCATAATCTCAGGTCCAGCGACATGGACCGGCTCGCCCCTGGACGGTTTAACGCCACCAAGGTCATTTTTCCGTTTGATCCGCTGGATTTGAACCTGGGCGGCCAATGGCTGTTTGTCAGCCACAGGCACTTCATCACCCTGTTGGCGCGCCATCTGGACTACACGGGCCTGCCCATGGATCGCGATGTGGCCGTGCTCAAGACGCTGGACCGGCTGCCCACGCTGGACCCTTTCCTGATCCGCGAGAGCTTGAACCGCCAAAGGATCGAGGTCGCTCGCTGCTACTATCGCTTCACCGAAAACGACAAGGCCGAGATGCTGGGCTTTGTCGCGAGCGAGATCGAGGCCCTGGTCAAGCTGTGCTTTGGCGAGGCCAACGCCAACGACAAGCGCGCTGAGCGGCTGTCGCGCCTGCTCCTGGCCAACCAGGACAGCGACGAGTTGGAGCCCCTGCGCGAGACCTTCCGGATGGAGGCGGCCGAATTTTCCGAGGCCATGTTCTCGTGGAAGGCGTTCCTCTATTACCATTGGCGTAGCCGCGCCCTGGCGCCCATGCTCAAATACACCCTCAGATCGATGTCGGCCCTTCGCGCCAGCCGTCATGAGCGCGATGAACTCGCCTTTGTGGCCCGGGCCAAGCAACTGCTGGGAAAGGCCGTGACCAAGGCCTGGAGCGAAGTGCGTCACCACCTGAAGCAGTACGATGACGCCTTTTCATCGCTGACGGCGGGGCAAAATCCGGAAGCCTTCCGGCAGTTCCTGGTGCACAGTCCAAGCCTGTTCATTGAACTGGGTGATCGTGTCGGGCGACTGGAACAGGTCGTGGGCTTCTGGAGCGACCGGTTCGGCCATCACAATATGATCGGCGGTTTGCCCAACGACGTTTTGGGCGGCCTGCGGGACCTGCTTCAGGCTTTGTCCCTAGAAATTTCCTCAATGGAGCCGCCCAAGTTAATGGAGCTCGCTTCCGCCAGTTGAAGGCTAGCCGTTCGATTTGCGTTTCTTTGGACCCTTGGCCTTGTGCGGCTTGAACGGACCGTCGTGCGCCGCGCCCTCAATGGGCGGCGCCCAGGGCTTTTTGCCGGGCTTGGGGCCGTCAAATTTCGGTTTTTCGAACTTGGGTTTATCGAACTTGGGTCTGTCGTAGGCCGGTCTTTCGCCGGCAGGCGCGCCCGGGGGTTTACCGAAGGGCTTGCCTCGGCTGCGCGGTGGACGCTCATCGCGCGGGGTGGGCTCATTGGCCTCCAGGCGCACGATGCGGCCGCCATCGTTATCGCCTTTAGTCGCCAGGCCGGTGAAGGCGTCCGCCGCTTCGGCGATGATCTGGAAGCGGGTTTCGCGTTCATAGATGCGGATGGCGCCGATCTCGCGCTTGGTCACATGGCCGCGCCGGCAGATCATGGGCAGCAGCCAGCGCGCCTCGGCGTGCTTGTTGCGGCCGAAATCGATGCGGAACCACACAGCGTCCTCAAACCCGGCCCGAGGCGCCTCGGGCGCCCGGCCGTGGGCCGGGACATAGGGCGCGGGCTCCGGTTGGCTCTCCGCCAGATCTTCG
>CAYVHP010000171.1:0-6797 GCA_964451265.1 uncultured Caulobacteraceae bacterium
TCGAACATCGACCAAGGGATATGCTTCAGAAGACCGTGAAGGACGCTATTATGATGACGCATGGCCTTGATCTCCGCTCGTGTCCAAAACACCGGCAAGTGCTTGAAAACGAGTAGAATCAAGGCCGTGCAACCCGTCCACTAAAATCGAACCGGACAGCCGTGGGACAAGCCGGGCGACCCAAGCAACGACTGCAATTGCAAACTCGCTTGGGTCCCCCGGTCCGCCTTGCAGGCGGCCGGAGGATGACGACCCTTATTTGTCTTCGTGCTCTTCGTGAGCTTCGTGGTTAAATCCTTGGAATCAGCACCCTTTCAGGTGCAGGCCCCTGGGCAGGTGGGTGCTTTCGTCGCCGCAGGCTTCGCTGAGCTGGCCTTGGGTCAGGCCGATGGCGTGGTCCATTTCGGCGCCGGAGAAGTTCACGCCCGACAGATGTGCGCCGCGCAGATTGGCGCCCTGCAGATAGGCGCCGACGAAGCTGGCGTTGGTGAGATTAGCCCCGGCGAAGTTGGCGCTGGAGAACAGGGCGCCATAGGCGTTCACGTCGCGCAGATCCCCGCCGGCGAAGCTGGTGTGGTTCATGACGGCGGCGGACATGTCGGCCTGACGCAGGCGCGCGCGGGCGAAGTTCTTGTTCTTCAGCTGGGTGTTCTGGAAGTCGGCCTGGAACAGATTGCAGCCGGGGCATGAGGCGCCGGCCTTGGCCCGGGCGATCTGGCCGGCGTTCTGGGCCAGGGCCGGGCCGGCCGCCAGGATTGCGGCAAGGGCGAGGGCGAGCTTTGACGTCATCGGATGCGATCCCACGAGAATGGCGCAGTTTAGCGCCGCCGTCTTAAGAGGGGGTGGACGCGGGCGCAGGTCGTGGCGCGGCTTTGAAAGGGTTCAGCCCGCGCGCAAGTTCGCGCCAGAACTCCGCATAGTCGCGCCATAGGTCCGGGCCGATCCAGGCGCCGTGGCGATAGGGCGTGTCCACCCCGATCACCAAACTCTGGTCCGCCGGCCCGCGCCATGTGCCGAACAGATGGTCCCAGATCGGCGCTAGGCTGAAGTGGCCGACCGGCGACTGCGAAATGTCGAGGATGTGGTGCAGTCGATGATGCGTGGGCGATTGCACCACATAGCGGCCGATCCAGCCGAAATCGGACTCGATGCGCGAATGGATCACATAGCGCACAAGGGCAGTGAGCAGGCCCAGATCGACGATGGCCTCGGGCGATGCGCCCAGGACCACAGCCGGCATGACGGCGGTGATAACACCGGTGAACATGGCCGGATGGGTGCGCACGGCGGTCAGGACGCAGAAGTCGTCCGCCGAATGATGGAACCGGTGCAGGGGCCAGAAATAGTGCGAGTGATCGATGCGGTGGTTCCAGTAGTCGAAGAAGGTGAACACCAGAAACAGCACGGCGACTTGCACGATCAGCGGCCATGAGGCAGCCGACAGGGACAGCCCGGTCATCGCCACGATGCGGTCATGCAGCCAGACGCCCGAGAGCAGGGCGGCGCCGAAGGTGGTCAGGACGATCAGGCCGCTCATGATCCGGGTTTGCCACAGCAGCACCGAGGCCGCATCGCTGAGACTGGAGGGCGTGCGCGCCAACAGGCGATGCAGCGAACTGTCGGCCCAGCCGGTCAGCGCCAGCTCGACCGCCAGGACCGAGGGGATCAGCAGCCCGAGCTCCAGGCCTCGGCTGAGAACCTTGTGGTGCAGGTTGGCGATCTTGACGGTGTGGCCCAGGACCGTGCAGGCCATCTGATCTGGCGCCCAATGCATCAACGCCTGCCAGCCAAGGCCGAGCAGGGCCAGATAGGCCGCGAACGCGCTTATGACTGCAACGCGCTTTTGGATCGATGACATGGCTGTCCCATAACCGCACAAACCTGCGGCTGGGGCTGCAACCCTTGCGCCAGTTCAGGGCGCGATTACGACCATCGCAGGCGTGGCTTGCGCGCGGCCAGGGTCTCGTCCAGCCGCCGCAGAGGCGCCTTGATCGGCGCGGCCTTGAAGCGGGCGAGGGCGGTAGGATCGGATTTGGCCGACAGAGCACCCAGGGCCAAGCCGCGCAGAACATCGCAGAACCGGTCGATCTCGGCCTTAGATTCCGTCTCGGTCGGCTCGATCAGCATGGCGCCATGCACGACCAGCGGAAAATACATGGTCATGGGGTGGAAGCCCGCGTCGATGATGGCCTTGGCGAAGTCCAGGGTGGTCACGCCCGTGCCTTCGAGCCAGGCGTCGCTGAACAGGGCCTCGTGCATGCAGGGCCCGTCGGGGAAGGCCGGGGTCATCAGGTCTTCCAGGCGCGCCTTGATGTAGTTGGCGCTCAGCACAGCATCCTCGGCGACCTGGGCCAGCCCGTCCGCGCCGTGGCTGAGCATATAGGCATAGGCCCGCACGAACATGCCCATCTGGCCGTGGAAAGCGCTCAGTCGGCCAAAGGCGTGAACGGCCTCGCCTTCGCGATGCTCCTCCAGCCGCCAACCCTCTCCGTCACGCACCAGCCACGGCTGGGGCGCATAGGGCGCCAGGGCTTCGGATAGGACCACCGGGCCCGCGCCCGGTCCGCCGCCGCCGTGGGGCGTGGAAAAGGTCTTGTGCAGGTTGATGTGCATGGCGTCCACGCCCAGGTCGCCGGGGCGGATCTTGCCGACGATGGCGTTGAAGTTGGCCCCGTCGCAGTAGAAGTAGGCGCCCGCGGCATGGGCCAGCCGCGCGATCTCGATCACGTCACGCTCGAATAGGCCGCAGGTGTTGGGGTTGGTCACCATGATAGCGGCCACGTCCGGCCCGAGCTTGGCGGCTAGATCGGCCAGATCCACCCGGCCGTCGTCGCTCTGGGCGATGTCCTGCACCTGATAGCCGACAAAGGCGGCGGTGGCCGGATTGGTGCCATGGGCAGAGGCGGGCACCAGCACCCGCTTGCGGGCGTCGCCGCGCGCTTCGTGCGCCGCACGGATCGCCAGCAGGCCGCACAGCTCGCCGTGGGCGCCGGCCTTAGGCGGAAGGGCTACGGCCGGCATGCCCGTGAGGGTCTTTAGCCCATGAGCCAGCCGGTCCATCAGGATCAGGGCGCCCTGGATGGTGGATTGCGGCTGCAAGGGATGGATATCGGCAAAGCCCGCCAACCGCGCCACCTTCTCGTTCAGGCGCGGGTTGTGCTTCATGGTGCACGAGCCCAGCGGATAGAGCGCCAGGTCGATGGCGTGGTTCTTCTGGGACAGACGAACGTAGTGGCGAAGGGTTTCCGGTTCGGACAGTCCGGGCAGGCCGATGGGCGCCGCGCGGACAAGCTCCCCCAGGTCGTCGGCCGCCCCGGTCTGCGGGTCGGGCAGGTCCACGCCGGTCTTGCTCCAGCCGCCCAGCTCGAAGATCAGCGGTTCGACCTGCTGCAGACCTTCGGCGGCGATTGTCGATGGGACCGGCGCTAGGGCCGGGTCCGGGCGGGTGGGGCGGCCCACGGTCTGCATGGTCATGCCAGAACCTCATTGAGGGAACGGACGAGGGCGTCGATGTCGGCGTTGGTGGTGGTTTCGGTGGCGGCTACCAGCAACAGATTGTCCAAGCCGGCGTTCGGATCGAGCCGGCTGTAGGGCGTGCCGGCCAAGACGCCTCGGGCGGCTAAGGTCTCCACGACCGGGGCGGCGGGGACGGGCAGGCGCAGGGTGAACTCGTTGAAGAAGCGGGTGGTGGGGCTGCTGACGCCGGGCACGGTCAATAGGGCGTCGCGCAGCTGGCGGGCCTTTTGATGGTTCAGCAGGGCCAGGCGGCGCAGGCCCACCTCGCCGAGCAGGCTCATGTGAATCGTGAAGGCGAGGGCGCACAGACCGGAATTTGTGCAGATATTCGACGTTGCCTTCTCGCGGCGGATATGTTGCTCGCGGGTCGACAAGGTCAGGACAAAGCCGCGACGACCCTCCGCGTCCACGGTCTCGCCGGCCAAGCGGCCGGGCATCTGGCGCATGAACTTTTCGCGGGTGGCGAACAGGCCGACATAGGGGCCGCCGAAGTTCAGACCGTTGCCGATGGACTGGCCCTCGGCCACGGCGATGTCGGCGCCCATTTCGCCGGGAGACTTGAGCAGGCCGAAGGACACCGCTTCGGTGGTCACCACGATCAGCAGGGCGCCCTGGGCGTGGGCGGCTTCGGCGATAGCGGACACGTCGCTGGCTTGGCCAAACACATTGGGCGTCTGCACCACCACGCAGGCGACATCCGGCCCGATGGCTTCAATCACAGCCGCTTCGCCGTCCACCTGGGGCGTCATGCGGACGGTTTCGATGCCGGACACATGGGCCAGGGTCTCGGCTGAGGCGGCGTAGTGAGGATGCAAACCGCCTGACAACACCGCCTTGGACCGACCGGTGACGCGCGTGGCCATCATTACGGCCTCCGCGCAAGCGGTCGAACCGTCGTACATGGAGGCATTGGCCACCTCCATGCCGGTGAGGGCCGCGACCTGGGTCTGAAACTCGAACAGCACCTGGAGCGTGCCTTGGGCGATCTCCGGCTGATAGGGCGTGTAGCTGGTCAGAAATTCCGAACGCTGGATGATGTGATCGACGCTGGCCGGGACGTGATGGCGATAGGCGCCAGCGCCGCAGAAGAACGGTCCAGCGCCGGCCGGTCGATTCATCGCCGCCAATTCGGACAGCTCGCGCTCCACCTCCAGTTCGCCCTGGTGCAGAGGCAAGTCGACCGGTCCGCTCAGCCTGGCGGAGGCGGGTGCATCGGCGAACAGTTCGTCGATGTGGCGTGCGCCGACGGCCGCCAACATCAAGGCGCGATCTTCAGGGGTCAGGGGCAGGTAGCGCATGGTTACAGCGTGTCCAAAAAGGCTTCGTAAGCGGTGCGGTCCATCAGGGCTTCGATTTGCGCCGGATCGGAGGGTTTGAGCTTGGCGAACCAGCCGCGGCCTTCGGGGTCCTGGTTGACGGTCTCAGGCTCACCCGAAAGGTCGGCGTGCGTATCCACCACCACCCCGTCGATGGGGGAATAGATGTCCGAGGCGGCCTTGACGCTCTCGACCACCGCCAGGGAATCGCCCGCCTTCACCGCCTTACCCACGGCCGGGGTTTCGACAAACACCACATCGCCCAGTTGCTGAGCCGCATAGGCGGTGATGCCGACCGTGGCGACGTCTCCGTTCAATTCGATCCATTCGTGGTCTTTGGTAAAGCGCATGGCGATCTCTGGTCAGGATTGGCGCACGTAGCGGTGCGGAACAAAGGGAAGGGGAACCACCTCGGCAGGCTGAGGCCGGTCGCGAACGATGGCTTGCAATGCCGTACCGACCGCGGCGAAGGCGGGCGGCACGAAGGCCATGGCGATGGGCTGGGACAGGCTGGGCGAAAAGCCGCCGCTGGTGACCCGGCCGATGATGGCGCCGTCGGCGGATGCGATTTGAGCGCCTTCGCGCGCGGGCGCGCCGGTCACCTTAAGAGCGACGCGTATGCGCGACGGCCCCAGAGCCAGCTCGCCCGCGATGCGCGCGGCGCCGGGGAAATCTCCGGCGGCCATGCGCCGCTTGGACAGGGCGAAGTTTAGGCCCGCTTCGACCGGCGAAATGGTTTCGTCCAGGTCGTGGCCGTAGAGCGGCAGACCCGCCTCAAGCCGCAGGGAATCGCGGGCGCCCAGGCCTATGGCGCGCACACGGTCGGACTGCAAGAAGGCCGCCCAAAGATCAGCCGCTGCGGCTTTGGGGACGAGGATCTCAAAGCCGTCCTCGCCGGTGTATCCGCTGCGCGAGATGATCAGCCCATGACCGCGCCAATCCAGCCCTGCGGTTTGCATGAAGCTCAGCGCCAGGGCGCCGCGCGCGACATAGGCCATGACCCCGGCGGCGTCGGGGCCTTGAACCGCGATCAGGGCGTGATCGATCAGGGGCCGAAGCGTGGCCACGCCCGCCAGGGCCGCGCCGATGAGGGCGAAGTCGGCCTGTTTGGTTCCGGCGTTGACAATCAGCAGCAGCGAGCCTTGGGCTGCCTCGTCCAGCGGGCGCGAGACCATCAGATCGTCCAGCACGCCTCCCTGGTCGTTGAGCAGGAAGGTGTAACGCAGGCGTCCACGCTTGAGGCCGGCTATATCGCCGGGGACCAACTGCTCCAGGGCGGATGCGATGGACAGGTGATCGGCTTCAGGATCGCCCGACGGATTGTCTAGGCTGAGCAGAGCCGGGCCCATGTGCGAGACATCGAACAGGCCCGCATGTTCGCGCGTCCAGCGGTGCTCCGCCAGCACTCCGTCCTTGTACTGCACCGGCATGTCGTAGCCGGCGAAAGGCACGAAGCGCGCGCCCAGCGCTGCATGCGCCGCGTGCAGCGGTGTCCGCAAGAGGGGCTCAAGTTGGGTCTGTTCAGACATCGACGCTCCGGAACACAGGACGGTAGGGCTCGGACGGAGTCGTCCTGCGCTACGCCCCCGCTGTCCTGAGCACCTGAGAGATTTCAGACCCGAACGCCGAAGCGATCAGAATCCTTGCTCCTTCGGCGAGCGGCCGAGGGCCGCTGCTTTCCAGCGTCTGTAGGCTCGCGCGGTCCTTTTGCCTGAGCGTTTCCGGGGCGGTTGCGCCTTCGGCGCCGGGAGCGAATCCCGGCCTCTCCCGCGAGAGCCAGCTGAGGGTGGGCGAGGGGGGTGGGGGAGTCAACCACAGCCTTGGGTGAAGCGCGACACATGGTTCGGGAGTCTCAGACACATGGTTCGGGAGTGAAGCGCGAAATTCAGCGTTGGGCCATAGGCCGCCTGGCGGCGCGTGTCCACTTCCCCGAGCCCGCCGGGGTGCAGGTCAGGGGCAAGAGCC
>CAYVHP010000172.1:0-37760 GCA_964451265.1 uncultured Caulobacteraceae bacterium
TGCCGCTCTCGCCCATCTCCAGCCGGTTTACCGCCGAGAGCTTAAACTCCCGGCTGAACCGTCGTCGTTCTTGTCTGGACATCCGTTCTCCTGATGAGAACTGTCCCTTATTTCTCTGTCTCGCTAAAGGGGGTCACTCCACAGCTACGACCACCTCAATCACCTGACCTGCGCGATGTCCGCTCGCCGCCTGACATATCGCAACGGCCACAGAGCGGCTTCCAATAGCCCCGTCGGCGCCTCGCCCGTATCCAGACCGGTGCGCGGGCGTTCTCCTAGGCCGGGCCTGCGCCAGCCGCCGAAGATCAGGTCGTAGATGGGCAGCAGGGCGGCGAAGTTGCAGTCCCAGTGCTCGGGCGAGGCGGAATGGTGCAGGCGGTGATAGGCTGGGGTGTTGACCAGCCACCAGGCGCGGCCCAGGTCCAGCCGCGTGTTGGAATGGATCAGCACGTTGTAATAGGTCGCCGCTGCATAGATCGCGACAATGGCGGGCGAGGCCTTGAACAACACGCCCACCACCAGCCAAACGGTCAGGCTCTTGATCACCGGCTCGGCCCAGAAGTGGCGGGCCGAAGTGGTGGAGTCGAAGTGCGGGTCCGAATGGTGCAGGGAATGCATGGCCCACAACGCCGGGATGGCGTGCTGTGCGCGGTGAAAGGCGTATTCGGCCAGGTCCATGGCCGCCAGATAGAGCGCCGCGCCAATGGCTATGCCCCAGCCAGTTGAGGGCAGGATGATCAGGCCGCCGCCCGCCGCATTGACGGCCAGGGTGACGAGGCCGCCGAATGCGGGGCCGAGGCCGAACTGGGCGGCCATATAGACCAGCCACACGAACAGATTGAGGTGGTCGCCGGCCGGCCGTTTCGGCTGGGCCGGCCACAGGCGTTCAGGGACCAGGCGCACGGCCAGTATGACCCACAGAGGTCCTGTGAAGGCCAGGGCGAGCATCAGGGCGCGGGCGAGGGGCGCGTTCATGGCGCCCAGTCCTAGCCCAGGAGCAATACGAGACGGTTAAGCCTCGTCCATGGCGCGCTCGATTCTGGGGTCGGGCAGAAACCATATACCCGCCACCGTGACATACAGCGCGATCGAAACCCAAGGGACGAAGGGGGCGGCGGCCATGGCCAGCACGTAAAACGCCAGGGAGGCCTTGCCCTTGTAGTCGCGCCCAAATGCCTTCGCGAGGGTGGAGTCGGGGCCTTCATGGCGCACCAACAGAGCGGCCAGAATGGTGAAGGCGATGGCGTTCATCAGCAGGACCCCGCCGTAGAACGCCGTCGGCGCCGTGGCCAGGGGATGCTCGCCCATCCATCGGGTGGCGAGCGGTACGATGGACAGCCAGAACAGCAGGTGCAGATTGGCCCACAGCACCCCGCCGGTGATCGATTTGACCGCCTGCAGCAGGTGATGGTGGTTGTTCCAATAGATGCCCACGTAGACGAAGCTGAGCACATAGCCGAGCAGCACCGGCGCCATGGGCTTCAGATCGGCCAGGGCGGCGCCCTCTGGAACCTTCAGCTCCAGCACCATGATGGTGATGATGATGGCGATCACGCCGTCGCTAAACGCCTCCAGCCTGCCCTTTTCCATGATCGTTCCTCTGCGCCGGGTCAGGCTATCGGGCGGGCGGCGGAACGGGAAGGGCTTGCGAGTGCTTTGCGTTCGGCCGTCTTTTGGGGTTGGATGAAACCCTGGGCCGCGCAGAATCGGTCGCGAACCAAATTTCCAGGGAGCGAGCATGCAGGCGTCAAACCCCACTCATCTACCCTCCGGCCGGGCGATCCTGACCGTCGCTCTGTGTTGCATGCTCGCCATGATGGAGGGCGTCGATCTACAGGCGCCGGGGGTCACCCTCCCGGTGCTGGGGCCTCTGTTCAAGATCAGCACGACCGAGAAGATCTGGTTCCTGCCGGTCAGCGGCTGGTTCCTGTCCATGAGCACCTTCGGTCTGATGGCCGGCGCCGCCATCGGTGGGCGGCTGTCAGACCTGATCGGCCGCAAGTGGGTGCTGATCATCTCCGCCGCTTTGTTCGGCCTCTTCTCGGTGGGCACGGCCTTTTCCACCGGCGTTTCGATGCTGGTCACCATGCGCTTTCTCACCGGGCTCGGCCTGGGCGGCGCCTTGCCCAATGTCATCGCCCTGACCGCCGAAAGCGTCAGCCTGGCCAAGCGGCACACGGCCATCGGCATTCTTTACGGCAGCCTGCCCTTCGGCGGCGGCGCGGCCAGCCTGATCGTGGCCCTGGCCTCGGCGCCCAGCCAATGGCCATTGGTCTATCTGGTCGGCGGCATTGCGCCCCTGCTGATCGTGCCCCTGCTGGTCGTCATCCTTCCAAACCGAAAGCCGGCCGATAAGGACTCCCCGGTCTCCACCGACGGCGTGCTGAAGGCCCTATTCGGCGAGGGACGCGCCCTGCGTACGCTGTGCCTGTGGGTCGGATTCTTCTGTGGTCTGCTTATCATGTACCTGCTGTTGGGTTGGCTGCCTTCGCTCATGCGCGCCCGCGGGCTGAGCCAGGCCGACGCGTCCATCGTACAGGTGGCCTTCAACTGGTGCGGCGCGCTGGGCAGCGTCCTGACCGGCCTGCTGCTGGACCGAGGGCGGCGCGCCGTCTCCACGGCGTTTGTGTTCGCCGCGACGGGCGCGGCCCTAGCCTATCTGGCCGGCGCTTCTGGCGAATTTGTTGTGGCCGTCCTAGCGGGCGGTCTGGCCGGCGCCACGGTCTCGGGCGTGCAGGCGACGCTCTACGCCTTGGCCCCCAGCTGCTACCCTACCCGCAATAGAGGCACAGGCGTCGGTTTTGCCGTGGCGGCCGGGCGGCTGGGTTCGGCGGCCGGACCGTTTCTGGGCGGCATGCTGATCGGCTCAGGCCATTCAGCGCAGCAGGTGCTGCTCACCCTGGTGCCGATCATCGCCGTATCGGCCGTTGGCGCGATCCTGGTGGCGATTATGACCAAGGATACAGTCGAGGCGGCGCACGCTTAGAGCTTGGATTGCCTCAGGCGGTCGCAAGAACCGGCACGCCAAGGCTTATGGCCGCGGCCATCAAGGCTGTGTCGCTCGTCGCCAATGGCACACCTCGCCGCACCGCCAGTTCAAGGTAAGCGGCGTCGTAGGCCGTCAGCTGGTGCTGCTCGGCAAGGTCCGCTGTCGCGCTCCAGATCTTGTTGGCGGTCTCGTCGTCGATACTGATTGGCAACGCCTGGAGAAAGCCCGCAAGACGCCGCCGGGTGTCGCGGTCGATGCGACCTCGTCGTTCGGCCGTTAGAAGGCCGTTTAGCGCTTCGACAGGCCACAGTTGCGGCGCGAAAGCGCCGGCCTCCGCTGTGCGGTCCAGGATCGCCATAACCCCGGCCGTTTGCTCATCTTCAAAGCACCAGGCCAAAGCCACGGAATTGTCGATAACAAAGCTCATCGCCGACCTTCGGTGATCAGCGACTTCAAGCTCAGTCCGCCCAGCGTCTGGCCCTTGCTGGCGGCGCGCAACCCTTCTGCAGCGGCGCTGGCCTTGGCCCGGTTGAAGCCGGCTTCCAGCGGCGTCAGTCGGGCGATCGGCCTGCCGCGGCGGGTAATGATCACCTCGCCGCCGCCCTCGACCTCATCAAGCAGGGCAGTGAGACGGTTCTTCGCTTCGAAAACGCCGACGGTGTGCATCGCCCATCCTCTTATCAGCTAGCTAGATAGCTAGCTTATCAGCAGGCGGTCGCTATTTCCATCGCGTGCTTCACTCCGCGAACGGCGGCCAGCGGCAGATCCAGGGGTGCGCGGCCTCATAGGCCTCGGCTAGGTCCAGCAAGGTTTCATCGGCCCCGCGCGCGCCGACCAGTTGCACGCCTGTCGGCAGACCGTCCGGTCCTGGGCGGCCGGGAACGGCTATGGCGGGATGGCCGCAGGCATTGACCCAGGCCGTGTAGACCGCGTGGCCGCGCGGACCCACGCGTTGGCCGTCGATCATGGGGGGATAGGGCCTGTCCACCGGCCACGGCTGAGCCGCCGTGCAGGGCGTCATGATGACATCGACCTCGCGAAAGGCCTTGGCGGTGACTGCCCGAAAATTGAACAGGGTTTGGGTCAAGGCCACATAGTCCGCACCCGTCAGATTGGAGCCGCCCTTGGCCTGATCGACATACTCTGAGGAGGCGCACTCCAAAAAGCGCGGCTCCTGTTCGGCCAGCCAAGCCAGGCTGGCGGAGGTCAAGGCCTGCCAGGCCAGCATGGCGTCGTCGATCTCGAAGGGCAGGGGTCCAAAGGTCACGGCATGGCCTAGGGCCTGTAGCTGCCCTGCGACCTGGCGGCAGCGCTCAACCAGCATAGGCTCCACCGGCGCGTCCCCCAGCCTTTCGACCACCAGGATTTTCAGGGCGCCCGCCCTGGGCTGGGTGCGGCCGTGGGCGGCCAGAACGTCAAACATCAGGCGCGCATCAGCTGTGCTGCGCGCCAGAGGGCCCACCACCTCGCAGTCGAACATAAGGGGCGGAAACCCGTCTCCTCGTTCGATGCGGCCCAGCCCTGGCTTGAACCCGACCAGTCCGTTGTGAGCCGCCGGGCGGCGGATCGAACCGCCGCCATCGGTGCCCAAGGCTAAGGGGCACAGGCCCGCCGCCACCGCCGCCGCTGCCCCTCCGCTTGACCCGCCCGGGGTTAGCGCCAGGTTCCACGGATTTCGCGTGGGACCGAAAACCGGATTGTCAGTGAACCCACGCAGCGAGAATTCAGGCGTGTTGGTCTTGCCGAGCAATACGGCCCCGCTCGCCCGCAGACGCGCCACAGGCAGCTCATCGTGGTCCGGACAATAGTCCGCGTACAGAGGCGAACCCCACACCGCCGGGCAACCGCGCATCAACAGGTTGTCCTTGATGGAGACGGGGATGCCGTCCAGCGGCCCGAGAGGCCTGCCCGCTTTTAGGCGCGCATCGCTGGCGTCTGCCGCGACCGTCGCCGCAGGGTCAAGGCAAACGAAGGCGTTAAGCGCCGGATTCAGCCGCGCTATTCGCTCAAGATAATGGTCCAGCAGGGCTCTGGCGCTGAGCGCGCCCGTGCGAAGATCAGCCGCCAGCCGACCGACGGATCGGTGGTGAATCTCCCCGGTCATGCCCCGACCACCATCGGCGCTAAGCTTATGCAGGCGACTGGGCCAAGCGTTTCCAACTTGATCTTCATTGGCCACGAGCCTGGGGGGCAGGCCGCAGCAAAGTCCATTGGTCCCCTCGACCGGGTTTCCCCTTCCAGGAGAAAGAGATGGCTTGTGGCGCCGGCGCCTAAATTTTAGGCGTGGCCGGTCGTCGAGGCGTCCGCACGGCTCCGCCTCGCGATGTTAACCGGATGGGGCCCGGCGGCCTCCGCGCCAAATCCCTCTGCGCCTTGCGGTTGCGCCCACGGAGTCGCCCAAGCGGGCGGATTGTTCGAGCCGGAGATGGCGCGTGGCTCATTTCCGTGGTGAATGAGACCCATCACCTTGTTCCGGCTTAAATTTCCAATTAGCAACAAACCGGCAACTAAGCCGACTTAGGCGCGCAATGAAAATATTGCACTGGGTCCTCAACGCCCGGCTGTCGGCGGACCTCGCCCGGTCTGCGCGCGTCTGTGCCCAAGGTTTTTTCGTCGTCGACTGGCGGCCTAGCGAGTAACTCCGGAATGAAGGCGCGGTCGCGGTTTCGAATTATACTCGTTCTGCTCGGGCTGGTCGCCATCGGCCTAGTCATATGGACGACTATGGCCCCGAACAAATCCTCATCGACCATTTTTGATCCATTGCTGGCGACATTTCAGCCGAAGAAACAAACGCCGACCGAGCGACCTGCGGTGCCGGTGAATGTGGCCCAGGCGAGCTTGCAGGACGTGCCGGTGGTGATCTTCGCGCTGGGCGCCGTTCAGGCTTGGCAAAGCGACCTGATCAAGACCCAGGTGAACGGCAAGCTGCTCAAGGTGACAGTGGCGGAGGGCGCTTTCGTCAAAGCCGGCCAGGTCTTGGCCCAAGTTGATCCCGCCCCCTACCGCGCCACGCTGATGCAGGCTCAAGGCGCCCTGGCTCGGGATTCCGCCATTCTGGCCAACGCCCGCCTCGATCTTAAGCGTTACCAGGCGCTGGCCAAGACCAACTCCATCGCCCAACAACAGGTCGACACCCAGGCCGCCATCGTCAAACAGGATGAAGGCCTGGTGCAAATAGACCAGGGACAGGTCGCCGCCGCCCAGGTGAATGTGAACTACGCCACCATCGTGTCGCCGGTCTCCGGCCGCGTCGGCGTGCGCCTCACGGATCCGGGCAATGTGGTGTCAGTGACTGACGCGACCGGCATTATGGTGGTCAATCAGCTGTCCCCGATCGCCGTGAACTTCACCGTGCCCCAGGGCGATTTCCAGCGCCTTCTGGTCCTCAGCAATGGGTTCCGTACGCCGCTGAAGACCGAAGCCCACAGTCAGGAAAGCGGCCTCCTATTGGACACCGGCGAGTTGACCACCTCGGACAACCGGGTCGATCCCGCCTCCGGCACGGTGCAGTTGAAGGCCCGCTTTGCCAATGCAAAGCAGACCCTGTGGCCGGGTCAGTACGTCAATGTGCGCTTGACGGTGCAGACACTGAAGCACGTCGTAGCCATCCCGACCGCCGCTGTGAGCGAAGGGCCCAACGGCTCGTTCGTCTATGTGGTCGGCCCTGATCGCAAGGTGAAAATGCGGCCGGTGACCGTGAGTGTGACCCAGGACGCCACGGCGGTCATCCAGAAGGGATTGGAGGCGGGCGAGACCGTCGTGACCGATGGCCAAGTGTCGCTAACCCCGGGCGCCCGGGTTTCTCTGCGCGGCGCCGGGGGGCCCGGCAAGGGCCCCGGGGGCGGCGGCGGTCGACCGGGCGGCCGTGCACCCGGCGCGCCGGACGCTAAAGCGGCGCCTGACGGTGGTCCGGCCGGACCGAGCGCTCGAGCCGGCCCCGGCCGCCAGCTCGCGCAACAAGATCAGGACGGTCCGGACGGTTCGGCGATGCGGGGGCAGCAAGACCCTTGAATATTTCCGCGCCCTTTATCAAACGCCCGGTGGCGACCTCCCTGATGGCCGCCGCCTTTTTCGTGTTGGGCATCGTCGCGTTCTTCAGCCTGCCGGTCGCCGCCCTGCCGCAGGTCGATTTCCCCACGATTCAAGTGCAGGCGACCTTGCCCGGCGCCAGCCCGGAGACCATGGCCTCCAATGTGGCCCAACCTCTGGAGCATCAGTTCTCGCTGATCTCGGGCATCACCCAGATGACCTCGACCAGCCAGCTCAACTACACCCGGGTGGTGTTGCAGTTCGACCTAGCTCGAAACATAGATTCAGCGGCCCAGGACGTGCTGGCGGCGATCAACTCGGCCTCCGGCCAATTGCCCGCCAATCTTCCCAACGCTCCGTCGATCTTTAAGGCCAATCCGGCCGACGTCGCCATCCTGACCCTGGGCATCAACTCCTCGGTCCTGCCGATGCGTACGGTCAGCGATTACGCCGAGAATATCCTTGCGCAGCAAATCTCCCGCCTGTCCGGCGTGGGTCAGGTCCTCATCCTGGGCCAGCAGAAGCCGGCGATCCGAGTTCAGATCGATCCGCGCCGGGTGGCGGCCATGGGTCTGCAGATCGATCAAATCCGCACCCAGTTGGCCGCGCAAACGGTAAACGCGCCCAAGGGCTCGCTCGTGGGGCCCAATACGACGGCGGCTATCTACGCCAACGACCAGCTTACCGACGCCAATCTCTGGAACAATCTGGTCGTCGGTTACAAAAACGGCGCGCCCATTCGGGTGAAGGACCTGGGGCGCGCCATCCAGGATGTCGAGAACAACCAGCAAGTCGCCTACAGCTATCCTGGCAAGGGTAACGACGATCCGACCGCCGTAGGCGGGCAGGGCCTCATCGTCCAGGTGTTCAAGCAGCCGGGCGCCAACGTCATCCAGACCGTCGCCAGCATCAAGGCGGCCTTGCCGGGGCTGCAAGCCAATATCCCCCCGTCCATCCGCCTGTCGCTGCTGCAGGACCGCACCCAGACCATCAAGGCGTCAGTCCGCGACGTCGAGATCACCCTGCTGATCACCATCGGCTTGGTGGTATGCGTGATCTTCGTTTTTCTCCGCAACGTCCGCGCCACCTTGATCCCGAGCGCGGTCATTCCGCTGGCGCTGCTGGCGACCTGCGGGGCTATGCTGGCGTTGCATTTCAGCCTCGATAACCTGTCCCTGATGGCCCTGACCATCGCGGTCGGCTTCGTGGTCGACGACGCCATCGTCATGGTGGAGGTGATCTGGAAACGGATCGAAGCGGGGGAAAAGCCCCTGGACGCGGCCCTGGCCGGGGCCCAGGAAATCGGTTTCACCATCTTCACCATCTCCGTCTCCCTCATCGCGGTGTTTACGCCGCTGATGTTCATGGGCGGCATCATCGGGCGGCTGATGCGCGAGTTCGCCTTCACCGTCAGCGTGGCCGTGGCCCTGTCGGTGTTCTTGTCCCTGACGTTCACTCCGATGATGTGCGGCAAGTTCCTGAGGAAGCCGGAGCATTCCCACAATCCGATCATCAACGGCCTGGAGCGAGGCTTTCAAAAGATCGAGTCCAGCTACGCCCGGGGGCTGACCGTGGTGATGCGGCATATGGGCCTGACCTTGGTTGTGTTTGTGGCTACGGCCGGCTTGGCCCTGTGGCTCTACGCGACGGTTCCCGTCGGCTTCTTCCCACAGCAGGACACGGGATTTGCGACCGGGCAGATGATCGCCCAGCAGGGGGAATCCTCCTATCGCGTCAACGTAAGGGCTCAGGAATGGTCCAAGATCGCGGTTCAGGACCCCGATGTGGCTTGGGCCACCTATGCTCTGACCGGCGGCAATGTGGCGATCTTGGTCCTGGCGTTCAGGCCGCAGGATGAAGGCCGCACGGCGACGGCCAATCAGATCATCAATCGGCTAAGGCCCAAGTTCGCCCGCGTCGTCGGCGCCCCGGTTTTCATGGCGCCTAATCAGGACATCAACGTGGGAGGCCGGGGCGGGCGGGCGCTCTACCAGTACACCCTGTCCGACGCCGACCTGACCGAGCTGAACGTCTGGGCGCCCAAGTTGCTGACGGCGGTCAAAGCCATGCCGCAACTGAGAGACGTCAATTCCGATCAGCAGTCCAGCGCCCGCGCCATCAAATTGACGATCGACCGCGACGCCGCCGCGCGCTTCGGCATCAGTCCGGCCGATATCGATGCGGCGGTCTATGATCAGGTCGGCCAGCGGCTGATCGCCCAGACCTTCACCCAGCTCAACTCCTACCGCGTCATCCTCGAGGCGCCGCCTGATCTGCAAATCACACCCGAGATATTCAACTCCATCCGCATCAACTCGCCGGTCACCGGCAAGACTGTGCCCCTGTCCCTGTTCCTCAAGGTCGATCCCAACGCCACCGCCAGCCTGACCATCAACCACCAGGGCCAGTTCCCCGCCGCGACCATCTCCTTCAACCTGGCGCCCGGCGTAGCCCTCGGTGACGCCACGAAACTGGTGGAGCAGGCCCGCCAGCAGCTGGGCGCGCCGGAAACCCTGAACGGGACTTTCCAGGGCAATGCCGCCGCGTTCCAGGAATCCCTGTCCTCCGAGCCCATCCTGATCTTGGCCGCCTTGCTGGCGGTCTATGTGGTGCTGGGCATGCTTTATGAGAGCTTCATCCACCCCTTGACCATCCTGTCGACCCTGCCTTCGGCCGGACTGGGCGCCTTGCTCGCCCTGGTCGCCGCCGGCTCAGATCTGAACGTCATCGGCATCATCGCCATCATCCTGCTGATCGGCATCGTCAAGAAGAACGGCATCATGGTGGTCGACGTGGCCCTTAAGCTGGAGCGGGAGCAGGGCCTTGGGCCTGTCGAAGCGGTTACCGAGGCTTGCCACCAACGGCTGCGCCCAATCCTGATGACCACTTGCTGCGCCATGTTCAGCGGCCTGCCCATGGCGCTCGGCCACGGCACGGGCTCGGAATTCCGCCAGCCTCTGGGCTTTGCCATCATCGGCGGCTTGCTGGTGTCCCAGGCCCTGACCCTGTTCACCACGCCGGTGATTTACGTCTACCTTGATCGCGTGCGCCGCATGTTCGGCGATAAGGAGCCCGACGGTCATCCGCCCGAGCCCCGGTCGTCGGCGCAGGATCGCGGACATCCGGTGGGCGTCGTCGCCGAATAACCATGGGCCGGGGATCGCTTGGAGCGTGACACGGACTAAATCTCGCCCAAGAATTTTGCTAAAGGTGTCAGGTGCGACGCGATTGGGCGTCGCGCGTTGATATCCGGTGAGCCCCAAGCATATATTCATATCGCCGGGGGCAGGATGCGGCCATGGACAAGATCGCCAAATTGATCGAACGCGTCGTTCGCGAGCGCTTCGCTGATGTCGATATTCAGTCGGTTACGGTCGCGAAGGATATCAACTACGAAGACGATGATGTCTTCCGCGTGACGATTGTGTTCGATCACAAAGGTCCGCTCGACGCCCAGAAGACGGCGGGGCTTGTGCGCCACCTTCGACATGAATTGCTGGAGATGAAAGAGACGACCTTCCCCATCGTGGCGTTCATCTCAAAGTCGGATGCCGCGAGGATGGGAACTGAAGCCGCTTGACCTCATTTCGTCGGCCCACCTCCTAGTCGCCTCCAGCAAGGGGAAGCCCTCGCAGGCCAATTTGCGGCGCGCGACAAGCGCCGCCTATTACGCCCTGTTCCATTGCTTGGCCCGAGCGAGCGCCGATTTGTTCGTCGGAGGTCCCGGCGCAGAACGCAGTAAGCACGCGTGGAAACAAGTTTACCGGGCCATTGACCACGGGTCGGCAAAGACCGCTTGTTTGGACGGCGCGATTGTTACGAAGTTTCCCAAGCCAATCGAGGACTTCGCCAACACCTTCGTGACGATGCAAACCAAACGGCTCAGTGCAGACTACGATCCAACGTCGAAATTCACGAAGTCGGAAGTTGTGCAGGACATCGCGACAGCGAGGCAGGCATATTCGCCTTTAACTCCCAACCCCAAAAGGATCGCCGCGCTTTTTGCGCATTCGTTATTTTTCGGAGGCGTCCATAATTTCGAACTGAGACATTTCCGGGCCGGGTGGCGCCGCGATGATCGCTTCGCTACAAGGCAGCTTTCCCCTCTAGGAGATTTGCATGATCGCCAAGTCCTACCTTGGGCTCGCCGAAGCCAAGGCCATCGTCGCCGCCGCCCAAGCCGTCGCCGTGAGCAACGGCTGGAATGTCGTGATCGCGGTGCTTGATGAGGGCGGTCACCTTCAATGTCTTGAGCGGATGGACGGCACCCAGTTGGCGTCGACCTATATCGCTCAGGAAAAGGGACGCACGGCGGCCATGTTCAAGCGCAGCAGCAAGGCACTGGAAGACGCGGTGTCCGGCGGGCGGCAGGTGATGCTGATGCTGCCCGGCGCCACGCCCATCGAAGGCGGCGTGCCGCTGATCTATCGCGGCGAATTTGTCGGCGCTATCGGCGTCTCGGGCGTTCAGTCGTCTCAGGATGGCATCGTCGCCCAGGCGGGCGCGGACTATTTAGCCGGCCTCTAGAGTGGCGATCTGATCGAATCAGATCGCCACTCTAGGTTTTTGTATTGACGCGCGTTTGGTCCGAAAACCGGTTCCCACTTTTCGGAACGCGCTCTAAAAGCTCAACCGGGCCGAGGCCTGGAGCGTGGTCTGCGATTGGCGGGGCGAGACCCCTGTCTGCCGCCGTGAGGGACGGTCGCTCCACACATGGAGCACCTCGCCCAGCAGGACCACATTGCGAGTTAAGCTGAACTTGTAATCGGCCGTCGCGGCCCATCCCGTCTCGCCATACCGCTCGATGGATGTGAACGGCTCATTGGCGGTTGAAAAGGTGTCGCCGCGCACCGATACGGCCGACCGTCCGAAGGTGTGCGTCGCCATCAGATAGGCTGAGGCGAAATCCACGTCGACCCACACGCCCTGACCGCGCGGATAGCCCATATAGGTGCTCCCCGTCATGGCCTGGCCGATCAGCCAGGTGTGTCCGTCGATGTCGAAACGGCCGCCCAGGTTCCAGAAACGCGTGCGCCACGACCATTGCAGGCGATCGACCGAGGTCATGTCGCCGAGGTTGTCATAGTAGAAGGCGTTAAGGGCCAACCGGCTGGGCAGGCGCCAATCCAGACGGCCATAATAGCCCGCCCGTCCGTCCAGCTCGCGCAGGGGTTCGGTGAACGGCGCCTGGCGGAAGCGGATGAAGTTATTCATGGGCGGCAGAGGCTGACGGTCGGTCGCCGCGCTCGTGACGTCGTCCAACGTCCAGCCGCGCAGAGCCAACAAGGTGCCGGCGGTGTCGCCGCCGCCGAACAGACCCGCCGTCGCCGTCAGCTCATTGTCGGCCACTGTTTCACGCACTGCGCCTTCCAGTCCGACGACCTTGGTTTCCTCACCGGCCCAGGTGTTGATCGCTGACGGCGTGATGGTGTTGCTCACGCTCCACGCGCCGCCCGAATAGCCCTCATGCTCCATGGAAATGGGTGGATAGAAGTACCCGGCTCGGGCGGTGAAACGCAGTCCGTTGGTCGGCGCCGGGCGGTATTGCAAAAAGGCCTGGCCCAGGTCGACGCCGTGGCTTTGGCTGGGCTGGGCCTGCACATCCAGCACTAAGCTCACATCATCAAGACTGGGATTCCACACGAGGTCGGCAGACGCGATCTGGCTGCGGACCGAACTCTGTCCGCCGTTGCCGCCGCCCAGGCGGTTCTTGCCAAATCCGCCGTTCAGCCAAGAGGCCTCGCCGGTGGAGACGCCCAGGCGCAGATCGACAACACCGGACACGGTATCGCGCGAAAAAAGATCGGTTTGGGCCAGCGCCGGCTCTGCCAAGCCTACCGCGCACAGGAACGCTACGACGTTGATCCGCACGTCGTCCTCCCTCAGGACGCCAAGTTTCGCAAATAGGGTGAACGGAAATGCTCAAGGTTGAGTGAACATGCTCAACGGCTACCATTGCAGTCCCGGGAACGCGGCGGCCGCCCTGGGTGTTGATGGGCTAGGTCCAAGGAGCCTGTCCCATGTCACAGCACCCCGCCGAATTTCCGAGTTCACCCCTGATCTTTGCCGGAAAGGTTTGCGGAACCCCCGTTTTTGACGAGTCCGGGGAACGTGTCGGCCATATCCAGGATATCGCCCTGAGCAAAGCCAATGGGCAGGTGGCCTATGCCATATTGACCTTTGGCGGCGTTCTGGGCGTGGGCGAGCGTCATTACCCCATTCCCTGGCGCAGTTTGACTTATGATACGGCGCGGAACGCCTATACGGCGGCTCTGGACAAGCGGGACTTGAAAGAAGCGCCGTCCTTCGCCCTTGATGAGCTGGCCGACGTCGGCGATTCCGACGAGCGACAAAAGAGCTGGGCTGAACACTGGGGTCCGTTTATCTGAACACGGAATACCTCGCCCTAAAGCAGGCGGCTATCGTCTTGCGCGGGGATCACATCCACCTCCACCTTCAGAGTCTGGCCGCGTGGGGCGAGGATCACCCCGTCAATGGGGGCGATGTCCGCGTAGTCGCGACCGACGGCCAGGACGATGTGATCGTTCTGTGCGAACACCGCATTGGTCGGATCGATGCCGATCCAGCCCCGATCGGGTCCGCACCACAGCGATATCCAGGCGTGGGTGGCGTCTGCGCCTTCCAGTCGAGGTTTGCCCGGCGGCGGCAGGGTGCGCAGATAACCGCTGACATAGGCCGCCGGCAGGCCCAGTCCTCGCAGGCCGCTCAGCAGGATGTGGACGAAGTCCTGGCAAACCCCGCGCCGCGCCGCAAAAGCCTCGGCGGCCGGCGTGTCCACTTCCGTCGCTTCGGGGTCGTAGGCAAAATCGGCATACATACGCGCCATGAGCCCGGCGGCCGCCTGCACAATGGGCCGGCCCGGCGCGAAGCTTTCGCGCACATAGTCGGTAAGGGCCGGATCAATCGGGGCCCGAACGCTGGGATATAGGAAAGCCGCCGGGCCGTCGGGTCCCAGGGCGTCGGTCTCGAACGCCTGTTCGCGCACGCTTTCCCAAGCCTCGCTCGGCGCATCCCGGTCGATCAGACGGGCGTGCACATCCACGCGCGAGCGCGCCTCGATCACCAGGGCCTTGTGCGGCTGATCGACCACCACGGTCTGCGTCAGCTCGCCGAAAGGACCTGTCCGCACAATGATGCTCGACGGCTTGGGCGTGATCGCGATGCTGTTGGACAGCACCGTCTGGCCCGCCGAACTGCGCGGGGTCAGGCGCAGCACGCAGCGGGCGAAGGAGACCGGCGCGCCATAGGTGTAGGTGGTCTTGTGTCTCAGGTCGTAGATCACGCGAGGGCGGCGAGCTTAACGGTCGGAACGGCGTTGGCGCCCTGCAGGAAGTAGCGGTCCGCTACGGCTGATGACAGACGCATGAGCGCCTGCTCGAAACCCAGCACCTTGGGGCCGTCCAGATCGTCGGCTTCCTCGGTCTCGACCTCCGCGGCGGTGGTCAGCAGAACCTTCTGCGGCTGCTCAAGCATGCCGTCGTCCTGCAAGGCGGGCAGGTCAGCCAGATGCTGTTTCAGGGCGGCCAGTTGGAAGGCCAAGGACCGCGTGTTGTAGGGATCAAGCATCACCATGTCGCGCACGGGGGTCAGGGCCAGGCCCACCAGATAACGGGCGCGATAGGTAATCTGGCTGTCGGCCAGGTCCAGCAACAGGTCCAAGTCGTCGATGGTCGCCGTGCCGCTGGCCAGGGTGCGGGTGAAACGGCAGATATTGATCCCCCGCTCGATCCGCCGGCCCATGTCTAAGAAACGCCACCCGGCGGTGCGGTTCATGTTCTCCTGCGACAGCCCCGACAGGGCGGCCAGAATCTGCAGCGCCGCTTCCACATCCCTCAAGACGTCGGCCTCCGACACCATGCCCTCGGCTGGACCCGCCAACCGGCTCTCCAGCCGCAGCAGCAGGGTCCAAAAATCGGCGGACAGGCGCTCGCGCACGCTGGAGGCGGTGCGCCGGGCCGACTGAACCAAGTGAATGACAGACCCGATAGCGTCCTCGTCGCGCAGGGCCGCGCGCGCGGCGTCCAGCGCCTTGCCGCCCAAAGCTTCCTGCTCCAGCGCGCCCCAGGCGATCAGCAGTTGTTGCAACCGGGCCAGGGTCTCACCCGCCGTATGCAGGGCGGCCTCGGAATCCATCAGGCTGGTGCATAGGCTGCGCACCAGCCGCAAGGTGGCCTCGGCGCGTTCCAGATAGCGTCCGAGCCAGAACAGATTGTCCGCAGCCCGGCTGGGCAGTTGCCCGGTAATGCGTTGAACCTTGACCTCGTCGCGCGTGGCCAGAAGGGTGACCTGCTCCACCGGCGACTTGGAAATCACCCACACGTCGGCGGTTCGCGCGCCGCCGCCCATGGAGATGGCCCGCACGTCCGGCCGGTCTGACGTGCGGCAAAAGCCGCCCGGCATGATGGTGAACCCGTCGGGCGTCCAGGCGGCGTAGACCCGCAAAACGAACGGCGCCGGCTCCAGCTTGTCGTCGCGCAGCACAGGGGTGGTGGACAGACGCACCACCTCCTGGCCGACGAAATCGCCGGGTCGGTCCTGGAATCGCCGCATGAAGCTTTCCCGCTCCTGCGCCGACAGATCCGCCATCACGCGCGGCTTGGCGAAGGCGCTGGTGGAGCTTTGGGCGTTGAAGGCGTCGGCGATGACGATGTCGTCCAGATTGCGCTCGACCATGGCCCGCTCCACCGGCTGGCCGCACCACCACGTCGCCACATTGGGCGTCTTGAGTTCTTCGCCCAGGAGGCGCCGGCACAGCTTGGGCAGGAATCCCAGCAGGGCTCGCGATTCCAAAAGGCCCGAGCCCGGCATGTTGAGCACGGCCACCCCGCCGCTGCGGATCGCTTCGAGCAGTCCGGGGACTCCCAGTTGGGAGGCGCTGTTCAATTCCAGGGGGTCGATAAAGTCGGCGTCGACCCGACGCAGGATCACATCGGCGCGCTTGAGCCCGGCGATGGTCCGCACATAGGCGCGCCCGTCGCGCACCACCAGATCGTCGCCCTCCACCAACAGAAAGCCGAGGTAGCGCGCCAGATGCGCCTGTTCGAAATAGGTCTCACTGTAGGGGCCGGGCGTCAGAAGGCAGATTCCCGGTTCATTGCGGCCTGCGGTGGCCGCCAGCCCCCGGCGCAGCTTGTCGAAGAAACCGGCTAGGCGCTGAACATTGGCGTGGTTGTAGAGGTTGGGATAGGCGCGCGAGAGCACCAGTCGGTTCTCCAGCGCATAGCCGGCCCCGGACGGGGCCTGTGTGCGGTCATCCAGCACCCACCAGCGACCATCCGGTCCTCGCCCCAGGTCGGCGGCATAGATTTGCAGGTAGCGTCCGCCCGGCGGCTCCACGCCGCGCAAGGCCCGGATGAAGTCCGGGCTGCCGGTCACTGCGGCGGCGGGCAGGGCGCCGTCGGCGATCAGGCGCGCTTCGCCGTAAAGATCGCGCAGCAGGGCCTCCATCAGGCGTGCGCGCTGCTCTACCCCTTCGGCGATCTGGCCCCATTCCTCCTCATCCAGGATCAGGGGCAAGGGATTGAGCGGCCAGATCCGCTCGTTCTCCTCGCCATAGATGCGATAGGACACGCCGGTGTCGCGGATGTGGCGGGTGGACAGGCTGAACCGGCTCTTGAATTCGCTCTCAGGATATTCCGCGAAATCACCCAGGAAGTTCAGCCAATAGTCGCGAGGCCTGCCGCTGGCGTCCATCAGCTCGTCGGGAATGCCGGCAAAGGTCTGGTAATGGCGCAACCACCCCGACAGACGTTCGGCCGCCTGGGGATTGAGGTTCTGCCCCCTTCGCAAGGCGTTGGCGGATTCAGCGGCCAAGGCCCGTCCTCAGGTCCAGTGTCACCGCGAACTCTCCGCTCGCCGCCGGCGGCGGTGGATTGATGACGCCGGGACTATGACCATGCTCCTGGAACCGCGCCTTGCGGCGCGCCTGCGCCTCGTAGGAATTGACCGGGAAGGTATCATAGCTTCGCCCCCCCGGGTGGGCGACGTGATAAACACAGCCGCCCAGCGAGCGATGGTTCCAGCTGTCCACCACATCGAAGGTCAATGGGCTGTCCACCGGCAGGGTGGGGTGCAGGCCGCTCGGCAGCTTCCAGGCCTTGAAACGGACCCCGGCCACCGCCTGCATGGACACGCCCGTCGACGTCATGGGCAGAGGCCGGCCGTTGCAGGTGATGATGTGCCGCTCGGCGTTATAGCCGCTGACCATGACCTGTAGCCGCTCAACCGAGGAGTCGACGAAGCGCACCGTGCCCCCGCCGGTGTTCTCCTCACCCATCACGTGCCACGGCTCCAGGGCGTGACGCAGCTCCAGCGTTACGCCGCCATAGGTGACCTCGCCGTGCACCGGGAAGCGGAAGGCGCGCTGCGCCTCGAACCAGCGCGGATCAAACGCGTAGCCTGCGCCGCCCAGTTCGCTCAGGACGTCGACGAAGTCGGTCCAGACGAAGTGGGGCAGCATGAACCGATCATGCAGGGCCGTGCCCCAGCGCACCAGCTTACCCGTCTGAGGCGTTTTCCAGAACCACGCGACCAGGGCGCGGATCAGCAACTGCTGCGCCAGATTCATCCGCGCGTCGGGCGGCATCTCAAAGCCGCGAAACTCCAGCAGCCCCAGCCGCCCGGTCGGCCCGTCCGGGGAATAGAGCTTGTCGATGCAGATCTCCGTCCGGTGCGTATTGCCCGCCACATCGGTCAAGAGGTTGCGCAGCAGGCGGTCCACCAGCCAGGGCGGCGGCGCCTTGCCCTTGCCCGGCGGCGGAATCATATTCAGCGCGATGTCCAGCTCGTAAAGGCTGTCGTGCCGCGCCTCATCCACGCGCGGCGCCTGGCTTGTCGGGCCGACGAACAGGCCCGAGAACAGATAGGACAGGGACGGATGGCGCTGCCAGTAGAGCAACAGGCTCTTGAGCACGTCGGGACGGCGCAGGAACGGCGAATTGGCCGGGCTCTCTCCGCCCAGCACCACATGGGCGCCGCCGCCCGTGCCGGTATGGCGCCCGTCGATCATG
This sequence comes from uncultured Caulobacteraceae bacterium, assembly GCA_964451265.1. Classification (GTDB taxonomy): domain Bacteria; phylum Pseudomonadota; class Alphaproteobacteria; order Caulobacterales; family Caulobacteraceae; genus BOG-938. The sequence continues at coordinate 18,052 of CAYVHP010000172.1, forward strand.
AACTTGTCGGCGCCCAGGCGACAGGCGCGGGCGTCGTCATAAAGGCCGGTGGTGATGGCCACCGCCTCGTCCCAGTTGGCGGCCGGCTGGACGTTGACCTCGATCACGCCGGGGTCGGGCGTCACCTTCAGCACGCCCATCCGGACGTCGTCGGGCGGGGTGTAGCCTTCCAGCCGGATGGGCAGGCCCTCGCCCGCCGCCTCCAGGTGCGCCACCAGTTCCAGGTAGTCTTCAAGGCGCGCCACCGGCGGCATGAAGACGTAGACGAAGCCCTGACGCGCCTCGAAGGTCATGGCGGTGCGCACAATGGACGGTTTGCCCCTCTTGGGCGGATTGGGCGCCGTGTCGACGGCCGCGAACGCCTCGTCGAAGCTCGGCAGGGCGCCGCGCTCTTCATAGGGATCGACCGGCGTGATGTAGGGATAGTCCTTAGGCGCGACTTCGGGCAGGCTCCCCAGCGGCAGTCTCAGGCCGACCGGCGAATCGCCCGGCAGCAGGAACAGGGCCTCGCGGCGGAAACGCCAAGCCTCGCTGACCCAACCGTCCCCTTCGGCCTTGGTCATGGACCTGCGAATGGGAAGAACAAAGCCAACCGGTTTGGACAGCCCTCCAGCCATCGCCTTGGCCACGCCCGTGCGGAGTGTTTCGTCGTCCAGGGCCTCGTCGCTAAAGGACACGCCGGGCGGCAGATCGTTTTCGGCCTTGATCCAGTGAATCGGGTCTTCGCGCGCCGGCAACACCAGGCCCGGGTCCAGGCCCAGGCGTGTCGCCAGCCGTTCCGCCAGCAGCTTGGCGTCCTTGGCAGCCGCCTTCTTGGTCGGCTTGTCCTCGATCACGCCGCGCCAGACCGGCTTGCCGTCCTTGCGCCAGAACAGACCTAAGGCCCAGCGCGGCAGGGGCTCGCCAGGGTACCATTTGCCCTGGCCAAAGTGCAGCAGGCCGCCCTTGCCGAACCGGTCCTTGAGCTTGCCCAACAGCTTGCGCGACAGCACCGGCTTGGTGGGTCCGGACGCATCGGTGTTCCACTCGCCCGCCTGGAAATCGTCGATGGAAACGAAGGTGGGCTCCCCGCCCATGGTCAGGCGCACGTCCTGGGTGGACAGATCCGCTTCCACCCGGCGGCCCAAATCATCCAGCGCCGCCCAGTCCGCGTCTTCAAACGGGCGGGTGATGCGGATCGGTTCGACCAGCCGTTGCACCGTCATCTCAAATTCGAAGTCGGTCTTGGCGACGCTGGCGACGCCGGTAATGGGCGCGGCCGAGCGGTAGTGGGGCGAGGCCGACAGGGGGATGTGCCCCTCGCCGCACAGCAGGCCCGAGGTGGCGTCAAACCCGATCCAGCCCGCGCCGGGCAGATAGACCTCGGCCCAGGCATGCAGGTCGGTGAAGTCCGTGCGGGTTCCCAGGGGACCCTCCACGGGATCGATATCCGCCCGCAGCTGGATGAGGTAGCCGGAGACAAAACGCGCCGCCAAGCCCAGCTTGCGCATCATCTGCACCAGCAGCCAGGCGCTGTCGCGGCAGGACCCGGAGTTGAGGGTCAAGGTCTCGTCCGGGGTCTGCACCCCCGGCTCCATCCGCACCAGATATTTGACGTTGCGCTGGATCGCGGCGTTCAGCTCGACCAGGAAATCGACGGTGCGCTCCCCTTGCGGCTCCAGAGCGTCGGCCGCGCCTTGCAGCAAGGGTCCGTCATCGTCCACGCCCATATAGGCGGCCAGGTCGTCCTTCAGATCGTCCGTATAGGCGAACGGCAAGACCTCGGCGTAGGGCTCTACGAAAAAGTCGAACGGGTTGGTCACCGTCATTTCTGCGGTCAGATCGACCGTCACGCTGAACTCGGTGGTGCGCTCGGGAAAAACCAGCCGCGCCAGCCAGTTGCCGTGGGGGTCCTGTTGCCAATTGATAAAATGGTTGGCGGGCTGAATTGTCAGGGAATAGCTAGGGATGCGCGTGCGGCAGTGGGGCGCGGGCCGCAGCCGAATGACCTGTGGTCCCAACTCGACCAACCGGTCGTAGCGATAGCGCGTCACATGGTGCAGGGCGGCGATGACCGACAGGGCGGACTCCTCGGCTCAAGTCGAGCACAGCGTTCCGATACAGCTAGCCGCGCGATGGGCCTCGCCACAAGGGGCGATAGCCCATTGCGGACAGTTGGCGTCGATTTGCCTGTGCAGGATGCTCATCGCGCCATAAACCGCAGGGGGGAGAAAAAGGGCGTCTCATGCGCGTGCTGATCATCAAGCTGGGAGCTTTGGGCGACTTCGTGCAGGCCTTCGCCGCCTTCCGCCAGATTCGCGACGCCCACGCCGAAGACGAGATCACCTTGCTGACGACCCCGCCCTATGCCGATCTGGCCCAGGCCAGCGGACTGTTCGACAAGATCGAAACCGACGGGCGGCCCCAGGGATTGGCGCAGGCTGTCAAGCTTTTCGGTCGCCTCAGAGCGGCGCGCTATGGCCGGGTCTATGATCTACAGACCTCCAGCCGCTCAAAGCTGTTCTTCTATGCCTTCCTGCCGTTTCCGCCCCAATGGTCGGGCATTTCGCCCGGCGCCTCGCATCGGCAGAGGCGGCCTGATCGGGACGATATGCACAACCTCGACCGCATGGCCGACCAGCTTCATGTCGCGGGGATAGGACCAGACTACCCGCCGGGCGAGGCGCCGGCGCCGGATCTGAGTTGGGCGCTCGCGTCGCCGGGGTGCGAGCCTCACGCACTCATGGATCATCTGGGACTCAAGGCCCCCTTCGCACTGCTGGCGCCCGGCGCCTCGGCGGTTAAGCCCGAGAAACTCTGGCCCATCGCGTTCTATGCCGACCTGGCGCAAAGGCTGGAGGAAGCGGGCCTTCAGGTGGCTGTGGTCGGCGGACCGGGCGAAAACGTCCTCCATACCCTGATCGCGTCCAGAGCGCCCGGCGCCGTGGACCTGACCGGGCGAACCACCCTGGTCCAGCTTGCAGCCATCGGAACTCAGGCCCGGCTTTGTGTGGGCAACGACACCGGCCCCACCCACCTTCTGGCCTACGCCGGCGCGCCGGGGCTGATGCTGATGTCGCGCGTGTCGGACCCTGGCCACTGTGGCCCACGCGCCCGCATGGCTACGCTTAGGGTCGATGATTTGCGCGCCCTCAAGGTCGAGACGGTCTTGGCGGCCTGCCTCAACGCCCTGGCCGCGACATAAAATGTCTTGCGAAAGCAGGCTCGTCCGCGCCATCGTTTGGCTCAGACATCGGGTCGGCTCCCTCGCCAAGAGCCGGCCCGGCAAATTGTGATCCTGGGCTCCGGAGTCCGATGGCCCCGCCCTCCCTCAAGATTTTTGTCATCAGCCTGGACCGGGCCGTGGACAGACGGGCGCATATGCAGGCCTTGTTGTCCGGGTTGGGCCTGACGGCGGAGTTCGTCTCGGCTGTGGACGGCGCCGCCCTCACGCCGGCAGATCGCAGCCAGTACGACGCACGACTGGCGCGTCTGAACTACCGCTCGGAAATGACCGACACAGAGATCGCCTGCTATCTCAGCCACTATCGAATCTACGAACGGATCTGCCGCGAATCAATTCCGCTCGCCCTGATCCTGGAAGACGATGTTCACATGGCGCCCAACTTCCTGGAGGCGGTGGGCGCCCTGGCGGATCAGACCGACCCGGAGTGGACCGTGGTCCGCTTGCAGTCCATGCGTGGAAAATTGCTCAACCCCACCTCCCAACAGGGTCGCGGACGGCGCGTGGGCGCCGTGGGCGGCTCGGCGCTTTACCAACTCGACACCCACGTTTTGGGCGGCTGCGCTTATCTGATGCGCCTCCCGGCGGCGCAGACCATGCTCACCTATGGGCGAACCATCAGCCGGCCCATCGACCAGACCCTCGATCGGTTCTGGGAGAACGGCATCGTCCCCTACGTCGTGCGGCCCTTCCCGGCCGGTCAGCACCCGGCTTTCGATTCAGAAATCGGCGTGCGCGGCAAGGACGCCTATATCGATGAACGATGGGTCGATGCCATGCGCGGCCGGATCAGGCGCGCGCGCGACGGCGTCAACAAGCGCATGTTCCGCCTTGCCCTGCGGTGGCCGTGGCTACGCGATGCAGCCTCCCTGCTGCTTCCCTGGCCCGCGCGCGCCAGCCTTCAGGACCTGGCCAAGGCCCGCTGAACCTGCTGCTGCGGCGCTGAAACCGCGATGGTCGCGCTGCGCCAATAGGGTGTAGCTTCGCTGACGCAGGCGCCGAGTCGGGAGGGCGCTTGGTCTGACCACCGCGCTCAAGGAATAATCACAATGACCTTGAACCTAGGCCGCTACGCGACCCTTGCGATCTGCGTTCTGGTGCTGGTGTTGGAGCTCGCCAATCTCGGGCGACATCCCCAAATCTGGCAGGATGTCGTCGTCGTCATCGCGCTTTTGGCCGCAGCGGTCGGATTGCACGATCTTCTGCAACCTCAGCACTCCATCCTGCGCAACTACCCGGTGTTGGGCCATATCCGTTGGCTGGCCGAACTGGTCCGCCCGGAAATCCGCCAGTACCTGATCGAGGCCGACGAGGACGCCGCGCCGTTTTCCCGCGTTCAGCGCTCGGTGGTCTATGCTCGGGCCAAGAACGAGGGCTCGGAACGGGCGTTCGGCACGCTGCTTGACGTCTATCGAGACGGCTACGAATTCATCGGCCACGCCACCTGTCCGGCGCCGGCCGTCGATCCCGGCAGCTTCCGCATCACCATCGGCGGCGACCAATGTGCAAGGCCCTATTCCTCCTCGGTGTTCAATATCTCGGCCATGAGCTTCGGCTCGCTCGGCGCCGCCGCCATTCGCGCGTTGAATAAGGGCGCCCAGCTCGGTGGCTTCTCGCACGACACCGGGGAAGGCAGCATCAGCCGCTATCACCGCGAGTTCGGCGGCGACATCGTGTGGGAGATCGGCTCAGGTTACTTCGGCTGCCGCACCCCCGATGGCAAATTCGATCCCGAGCGCTTCGCCGTCCAGGCCAAGAACGATCAGGTCAAGATGATCGAGATCAAGCTCAGCCAGGGCGCCAAGCCCGGCCACGGCGGAATCCTGCCCGGCGAGAAGGTCACCCCCGAAATCGCCGAAGCGCGCGGCGTGCCCATCGGCGTAGATTGCGTCTCGCCGTCGCGCCACAGCACCTTTTCCACGCCCCTCGAACTGATGGCCTTCATCGCCCGCCTGCGCGAACTGTCGGGCGGCAAGCCGGTGGGCTTCAAGCTGTGCCTCGGCCACCCCTGGGAATTCATGGCAATGGTCAAGGCCATGCTGGAGACGGGGATCAGGCCGGACTTCATCGTGGTCGACGGCGCCGAGGGCGGCACGGGCGCGGCCCCGGTGGAGTTCTCTGATCACATGGGCACGCCCATGCGCGAGGGCCTGCTGTTGGTGCACAACACCTTGGTGGGCGCCGGCCTGCGCGATCAGATCCGCATCGGCGTGGCGGGCAAGATCGTCACGGCGTTCGACATAGCCAGCGTCCTGGCCATCGGCGCGGACTGGGCCAACGCCGCGCGCGGCTACATGTTCGCCCTGGGCTGCGTGCAATCGCTCCATTGCAACACCAACCGCTGCCCGACCGGCGTGGCGACCCAGGACCCCACCCGCCAGCGCGCGCTCGTGGTCGAAGACAAGGCTGAGCGGGTCTACAACTTCCACCACAACACGTTGAAGGCCCTGTCTGAAATGCTCGCGGCGGCGGGGTTATCGCATCCCAATCAACTGGCGCCGCAACACCTGGTGCGGCGGGTCAGCGTGACCGAGGTCAAGCCGTTCTCCGCCATGCACGTCTTCCTGCGTCCGGGCGAGCTGCTGAGCGGCGGCTGCGATCATGAATTTTATCGCAATTCCTGGGACATGGCTCAGGCCCACAGCTTTGCCCTGGTCGACCCCTTGGCCCAGGCCGAGAACTTGACGAGGCGGGCTTAGGGCGCTTCCGGATAAAGCCCGCGCAAACCCTCCGCGCTCGCCTCGCACACGCCCCGCTCGGTGATGATGGCGCTGACCAAACGGGCGGGCGTGACATCGAAGGCCGGATTGGCCGCCGGGCTGTCCTGCGGCGTGAGGCGCACCGTGCGCAGGTCGCCGTTCTCGTCCAAGCCGGTCTGGTGCGTGACCTCGCGGGCGCTGCGTTCTTCGATGGGGATGTCGCCGCCGCTGCGCAAAGTCCAGTCGATGGTGGAGAAGGGCAGGGCGGCATAGAAGGGCACGCCGTTGTCGCGGGCCGCCAGGGCCTTCAGATAGGTGCCGATCTTGTTGCAGACGTCGCCATTAGCCGCCACGCGGTCCGAGCCGACGATGCACAGGTCGACCTGCCCCTGCTGCATCAGATGCCCGCCGGCGTTGTCGGCGATCACCGTATGGGGCACGCCGTGGCGGCCCAGCTCCCAGGCGGTCAAGGCCGCCCCCTGGCCGCGTGGCCGGGTTTCGTCCACCCACACGTGCACCGCGATGCCGGCGTCGTGGGCGGCGTAGATCGGCGACAGGGCCGTGCCCCAGTCCACCGTCGCCAGCCATCCGGCGTTACAGTGCGTCAGGATATTGACCCGCTCGCCGCCTTTCGCCGCCTGGCGGATCAGGGGCAGCCCGTTTTGGCCTATGGCCGCGCAGGCCAGCACATCTTCTTCGGCTATGGCGTCCGCCTCGGCCCAGGCCGCCTGCGCACGGTCGGCGGGGGCGCAGGCGAGGATCGCCGCCTTGGCCCTGTCCACCGCCCATTTCAGATTGACCGCGGTGGGCCGGGCGTCCGCGAGCACCTGGGCGGCCTGGGCGACGGCCGCATCCGACCCATCCGCCTGGGTCGCCAACGCCATTCCGTAGGCCCCGGTGGCGCCGATCAACGGCGCGCCGCGCACGATCATGTCGGCGATGGCCGCCCGGGCGTCCTCCAGATCGGTCAGAATCTGGGTGCGCAGGGCGTGAGGCAGGGCGGTCTGATCGATCACGTTCACCGCGCGACCGTCTTTGGCCCGCCAGATGGTTCGATAGTCGACGCCGTCAATCTTCATGCCCAGGCCTGTAACGCAGCGCGCCGAGCAACGCTAGGCAACCGCGCGCGCGTATTTTGGTTGAATCGCCAACAAGCACCCCCATGAGTTGAATAATTTCCTCTATTCAACTTGAGTTGCTGCGCATGCGAATGTCGCGCGCAGCCTTATATATTCGAGATTTTGGTCGCCACTAAAGCAAACACGCCTCGTCTAGTGGCTTATTGAAGCCCATTATCTCTCTATTCGTAATTGCCGAGGTAAATTGACCTTGCCAAAGCCAGGGAGGGCTTTTTGCTATGGCGATTTACGATCGCGGTATGCTTCGCGCGCTGACCGCATCCACCGTCCTGTCGTGTGCATTTTGCCTGTCGTCAGCGGCTTTCGCGGCGGCCGCTGCGCCGTCGGGCGACGTGATCGTCACAGCCCAAAAGCGCGAGCAGAGCCTCCAGCTCGTGCCGGTCGACGTCACGGTGCTGTCCGCGTCACGCATGGTCCAGGCGGGCGTAACCGACATCAAGTCGCTGCAGATTTTGACGCCCGGCCTGACGGTGACCTCCAGCACCAGCGAGGCGTCCACCACCGCGCGCATTCGCGGCATCGGCACGGTCGGCGACAATCCCGGCCTGGAGTCCTCCGTCGGCGTGGTGATCGACGGCGTCTACCGTCCGCGCAATGGTGTCGGCTTCGACGACCTGGGCGAACTGGAACGGATCGAAGTGCTCAAGGGCCCGCAGGGCACCTTGTTCGGCAAGAACACCTCCGCCGGGGTGATCAACATCCTCACCGCCGCCCCCACATTCATGCCCGGCTATTTCGCCGAACTGACGGCCGGCAACTATAACGGCTGGGCCGCATCAGGCTCGGTCACCGGCCCATTGTCCGACACGCTGGCCGGCCGACTCTACATCAGCGGACGCAGCCATGACGGCTATCAGTCGGTCATGACCGGCGGCGGCCCGCGCACCACAACCCGCGACAACGACCATCACGACTGGACCACGCGCGGTCAGCTGCTCTACGCGCCCAAGGACGGGATGCGCTTGCGCCTGATCGGCGACTACACCGACCAGCACCAACTGTGCTGCACCGCGGTGCAGATTTCGGTCGGGTCTTCGGCCGCCTCGCGCGCCATCCTACTTAACCAGGTGCGTCCCGGCGCAGAGTCCCTGACGCCCGACCCCAACAGCCGCGTCACCTATTCCAACCAGAACACTGCGACCCACACCGTCGACGAGGGCGTTTCGGCCCAGTTCGACGCCAAGCTCGGCGGCGCCGACTTCACCTCGATCAGCGCCTGGCGCGAGTGGAACAGCGTGCGCGGCGGCGATTGGGATTTCAGCGCGGCCGACATCGTCTATAAGCCCGCAGGCCAATACACCGACAAATTCGACACCCTCAGCGAGGAAGCCCGTCTTTCCGGCAAGGTGGACCGCCTGACCTGGCTGGGCGGGGTTTTCGTGGCGTCGGAAACCTATAACGGCGTCTCGCCCCTGCTTTACGGGACCGACTACTACAACTTCCTGGCCGGCAAGATCACCGGCGGCGCCCCCGGATTGATCGGCATCTTGCCGACCACCAACTTCCTGCCGGGCATGGGCCAGCGCGACAGCTTCAAGCAGACCGACACCACCTGGGCCCTGTTCACCAACGAGACCTACGCCGTCACGGACGCCTTGGATGTCTCCTTGGGCCTTCGCTACACCGATGACGCCAAGACCCTGAACTCGACCTTCAAAACCACAGACGGCTCCTGCATCCAGGCCCTGGCGGCCTACGCGGGCTTGGCTTCGGTGGTGGGCGCCGCCAAGGGCCAAGCGATCACCAACGCCATGTGCCTGCCTTGGGAGACCGAGGCGTTCGACGCGCGCAGCGGCGTGCAGACCTCATCGGAGAAGCGCTGGTCCGGCGCCGCCAGCGCCGGCTACCGCTGGACGCCCGACCTGATGACCTATGTGTCCTATTCGCGGGGCTACAAGGCCGGCGGCTTCAACTTTGACCGGCCGACCTCCAGCGTGTCCTACACGGCCACCACCGCCACCCTGGGCATCGTCAACTCGACCTATTTCAAGCCTGAGACGGTCGACGCCTATGAAATCGGCTTAAAGTCCCAATGGCTGCACCGCAGCTTGACCATCAACGCCGCAGCCTTCGATCAGACCTACCAGAACTTCCAGCTGAACGCCTTCAACGGCTCCAGCTTCATCGTGGAATCCATCCCCAAGGTGAACTCCACCGGTGTCGATATGGACCTGACCTGGCTGCCGCCGGTCGAAGGCCTGCGTATCGACGGCGGAACGACCTACGCCCAGACCAAGTACGGCCAGTTCACCGCTGCCGACCTGACCTATCCCCAGGATTTCGCGGGCTTCTGGCGCCTGCCGGGCGCGACCATCTCCTATGCGCCCCTGTGGTCGAGCACGCTGAGCGGCGACTATCAGCGGCCTCTGGCCACCCATCTGATCGGGCGGATCAACGTCTCGGCTAAGTACAATTCCGACTACAACACCGGCTCTGACTTGGCGCCCCAGAAGCTCCAGCGCGCCTACACCCTGATCAACCTGAGGGCCGGCGTGGGCGACTCCGCCCAGGGCTGGACGATTGAAGCCTGGGCTCAGAACCTGACCAATGTCACGGTCATGCAACTGGCCATCAACGCCCCGCTGCAGGGCGGTGAAACCGATCCTGCGGCCATCCGCACCTACGACGCCTTCCTCGCGCCGCCGCGGACTTACGGGGTGACCCTGAGGTATCGTCGGTAGCGCGCACCGCTCGGGGTGCGGACCAGAGAGTGATGCCGGTATTACGGTGACAGTATTACGGTGACAGTGCATTTAATTGGCAAAGATCCTGCGGCTTCGATGAGGCGGCGCCACAATTAAATGCACTGTCACCGTAATACGGAAAATGCGGAGCATTTGTCCGGGGACCCAGCAGTTCCAGGCTATCGGCTGCACCCAGGATCATCCGCCGCAGCGTTGAGGTCTTCGCTGCTGGGTCCCCGGGCGCGCCTTCCAGGCGCCCCGAGGATGACCTAATCCTAAGCCTTCGGGCCGCGCAGTCGGCGGCTTTCCATCGCTTGCCAGCCCCACAGGACCGGCACGCCGATGGCGATATCGCGCGCGCGTTTGAGCAGGGACAGGGCGAGGGCAGCCTCCACCGGAAGCCCGAACAACGGCCCCAGCAAGGCATAGGCCCCTTCCTGCACGCCCAGGCCGCTGGGCACGATGAAGGCGGCGTTGCGGATGGCGAACAGAACGCTCTCGATGGCGACTACCGAGCCGAACGGGAGCGGCCGATGGATGAAACCTAAAATCAGCCAGGTCCCGAACGCGCCGCCGAACCAGCCGACCAGGTGCAGCAATAGACTGATGAACAGGCGGCCGCGCTGGGCATAGGCGGCTTGGAACGCCTCGTGGGCGCTCTGGGCATGTTCGGCCGCCCCTGGGGCCACCTTGCGCAGCACCTGCTCAAACAGGCCCACGCCTTTCTTTTGGGTGGCCACCATGCCCGCGACCACCGCGCCGCCGATCAGCAGCCCCACCGCCAGCGACCACATCAGGGGGCCGTTTCGATGTCCCTCGCCCAGGCGCCCGGCCAGCAGGGCGACGCCGACGATGGTGTATATCAGCTGGGCGGCGATCTCGACGGTGATATCGATCACGCTGGAGGCGAAGGCCTCGCCCGCAGCGACCCCGCCGAGCACCGCCACACGGCCGGCGATCACCAGCCCTCCCAACTGCGAAAAGGGCAAAACGTCCGAGGCCGCCTCGCGCATCAGCCGGCCCCACATGAAGATCAACGAGGGCCCGGCCCTGGGCGCGCCGCACAATTGCCAGGCCAGGCCGAGAGGCACGAACAGCGCCACCTGGGCGACGATCACAATCAAGAAGCCGCGCACGCCGATGGGCCGGATGGCGCTCAGGATCGCGCCGAAATTGAAATAGCCCACCACGGCTGTGGCGATCATCAAGCCGATCACGGCCGCCGCTATGGCCGTGGTGCGGGCTTTGCCGGCGGAGACGGGCTCTGAGGATTTGGAAGGGGTCAAGATGAGGCCATGGCTCCGTCGCGGTCTACCTTCAACTGAGCGCCGCGCCACACGACGCGGTCGCCCAGGAAGGCGCCGATGAATACAATGAGGGACAAGATATCTCGTACGGGCGCCAGCCAAAGCCGGGGCCGCAGCGAGCCCATCATGCGGCTGAGCACGAAAACCTGCGCCAATCGCACGGCCGCCAGAGCGAGCAGGCTCTCGCTGCCCAAGCGGGAAAACCCGGTGAGCGCCGCGCCGACCAGGGCCAGCGGCAGGAAATGGGTGATCAGGCTGCCCGCATAGCCGACCGGCTGCACCAGGCGGATTGTGCGCGCCCAGCGCAGTTCATGCACGATCAAATCGCGCAGGCTCCGCTCGGGAAACACGTGGTCGATGAGCATCGAGGGCGCCACGATCCTTCGCCCGGTCGCGCGCACCGCTGCGCCCAGCACGAAGTCGTCCGCCAACTGGTCGGCCAGGATCGGCAAGCCGCCGACCTCGCGCAACACCTCGGTCCGCAGCGCCATGGTCGGCCCCAGGCAAGGGTGCGCGCCCAGCGCTTCACCCAGCGCCACGCCGGCGGCAAACCGGGCGTCGATATCCATGGCCGCCAGCGTCGACCAGACACTGCCTGTGGGCAGGCCGCGATAGAGGCAATGGACCAGGCCCGCGCCCGGCTGCGCCAGGGCGCCCACGATCTTGCGAACGGCGTCGGACGGCAGGCGCACGTCGCTGTCGCTGATGATGATGATCTCGCCCCGGGCCTGGGGCAGCATATTGATCAGATTGCTGATCTTACGGTTGGTCCCGTGCTGGGTCGCATCGGCGATCAGGGCGATATCCCGATCCGGATAGTCCCGCTTGATCTGTTCGGCGACCGCCAGGGCCGGATCGGCCTGCTCGCGTGCGCCCATGATCACTTGAATGGGTCCGCCGTAATCCTGAACGCACAGACTGGCCAAGTTCTCGTAGAGACCCGGCTCATCCCCGTGCAGGGCCTTGAGCACCGTCACATCGGTTTCAATGGCGGCTGGATAGTCGGGGCGGCGCAGGAACCGCCACAGGGTCCAGGTCGCCGCCAGAGCGTAGATCGACCCGCAGGCCGACAAAGCCAGGACCACCAGTCCGGCCATTGTCGCGACAGAGGCCACGCTCACCAGTATCCTCCCTTTGGACCGGCGCCTTCATAGAGGGCGGGGCGCCCCGAGGCGAACGCAAAAACGCCACGGAGTCCAGCTAGGCCGGGACGTGAGCCTGAACGGGAAGGCGATCAGGGATTGGCGTGTGGCGGTTTTAGCCTGTAGATCAACGTTGTGATCCCCGCAGACCGCCTCGCCGAAGCCGAATTGCACCAACGCCGACGGAACTCCATCATGAAGCCTTACCTGCTCGCGGCCGGTTTCGCCGCGACCCTTCTAGTCGCCTCCGCCGCAGGGCCTGCCCTGGCCCAGCCTGACACGGCCGCGGCCGACAGCGGCAAGACAGGACCGATCGAGGTGGTGGTGTGGAACATCCGCAAGAGCTTGGGCCATGTGCGCGTGGCGATCTGCACCAGCCTGACCTTTGGCGACTCCCATAAGCCGTGCCCCTATCACGGCGATGCGCCGGCCCATGCGGGGATGACGACCGTGATCGTACCGGACGTCCCGGCGGGCACCTATGCCGCCCAGGTCTATCAGGACGACGACGACCGCAACACGCTGAAGCGCGGCGCGTTCGGCGTGCCCTTGGAAGGGGTCGGGTTCTCCAACGACGTGGCGATCCATCTGACGGCGCCGCGCTTCTGGGACGCCGCCTTCGACCATGACCCGGCAACACCGCTGTCCCTCAAGATAAAGCTGCGCTATTTCCCCAACTTCTAGATTTGGGCGTCGGTTTTTCGCGCGAAATCGCTCAAAGCTATCGTGATCCCGGGATCACCGGCGAGAGGATGAGTCATGTCGGGCAATCCGTCCGTTCTTGGTCGACTGGTTGCGCTTAGCGTCCGCCATGCTTGGCTCACCATCGCCATAGCTGCCGTCGCTGGGGTCCTCGCAGGCGTGTTCGCCGTCGGTCATTTCAAAATGACCACCGACACCGAGCAGCTGATCTCGGCCAAACTGCCCTGGCGGCAGAACGGCATAGCCTTCAATAAGGTCTTCCCTGAACAGGGCGACACCATCGCTGTTGTGGTGGACGGCCAGACGCCCGAATTGGCCGAGAGCGGCGCCCAGATTCTGGCCGACAAGCTCAAGCCGCGAACTGACATCTTCCTCAATGTCGATCGGCCCGACGGCGGCGAGTTCTGGAATCGCGAAGGCCTGTTGCTGCTGCCCTTGGATCAGGTGCAACAGACGCTCAACCAGCTCATTTCAGCCCAGCCCTTCCTGGGCCCGCTGGCGGCTGATCCAAGCCTGCGCGGGGTGATGGGCGCCTTGCAGACCATGGCCTTGGGCGTCCAGAGCGGCTCGGCCAAGCTCAGCGACATCGACAAGCCGATCAAGGGCCTGGCCGTCGCCATGCAAACCGCCGCCGACGGCAAGCCGACGGTTTTCTCCTGGCTGCAGCTGTTTTCCGACACCGGCCCGACCATATCCACCCGCAAGTTCGTGCTGGTGCGGCCGAAGCTCGACTATTCGGCTCTGGAGCCCGGCGCGGCGGCCAGCGACACGATCCGCAAGATCGCAGCGCAAGCCGGGCTGGACCAAGCCCACGGCGTCAAGGTTCGCCTCACCGGCTCTGTGCCCTTGTCGGATGAAGAGTTCGCCAGCCTGGCCGACCGGGCGGTTCCCATGCTGATCGCCATGTTGGCGGCGGTGGTGGGCATGTTGTGGCTGGCGGTCCGTTCGGCGCTCGCGACCGGCGCGATCATGGCCACGACCTTGATCGGCCTGGTGATCACGGCCGGCCTGGGCCTGGCCATGGTCGGGCGCTTCAACCTCATCTCGGTGGCGTTCATTCCTCTGTTCGTCGGCCTAGGCGTGGATTTCGGCATTCAGTTCGCCGTGAAATACCGCGCCGACAGCCTGATCCTGCCGACCCGCGACGACGCCCTCATCGCGGCGGGCCGCGAAGTGGGCGTGCCTTTGGCCCTGGCTGCGGCCGCCGTGGCGGCGGGCTTTTTCGCTTTTCTGCCCACTACCTATATCGGCGTGTCCGAACTGGGTCTGATCGCGGGTGCGGGCATGGTTGTGGCCTTCGTCCTGGCGGTCACCCTGCTGCCGGCCCTATTGCACATTCTGAATCCGCCCATCGAAGGCGCGCGGGCCGGTTTTGAGGCCTTGGCCCCCCTCAGCGCGGTGATGCAAAGCCGCCGCCGCCAGGTTCTGCTGGCCAACGGCGTGGTCGCCCTGATCTGCCTGGGCCTGTTGCCCTTCGTGCGCTTCGACTCCAACCCGCTGGACCTGAAAAATCCCAAGTCGGAGTCCATGGCTACCTTGAACGATCTGCTGAAGGATCCGACCCAGTCGCCCAACACTATCGACGTGCTGACCCCTTCCCTGGCCGATGCGGACGCCCTGTCAGTCAAGCTGGAGAAACTGCCGGAGGTGCAGTACGCCCTGACCCTGTCGACCTTCACCCCGCCCGACCAGAAGGCCAAGCTCGCCGCCATCGCCGACGCCAACACCCTGCTGGACACTACGGTCAATCCCTTCGGCGTGGCCCCGCCGCCCACCGATGCGGAGACCGCCGCCAGCCTGGGCCAGACCGCCGCATCCCTGCGCGCGGCGGTCGGCGGCGACCGGAGCCCTGCCGGCCAGGACGCCCTGGCCTTGGCTACGGCGCTGGACCGACTGGCCAAAGGCCCCGCCGCGCACCGCGCCGTGGCCGACGCGGCCGTGTCCCAGCCGCTGCAAGTGCTGCTGAGCCAACTGCGCGCGATGCTGACCGCCCAGCCCCTGACCCCCGAGACCCTGCCCGCCAATGTGACCGCGCAGTGGATCGCTGCAGACGGTCATTCGCGCGTGCAGGTCTTCCCCAAGGGCGGAGCGCTGGACGACAAGGGCATCCGTCGCTTCGCCAAGGCGGTCAGCGCCGTGGCCCCCAACGCGAGCGGCGGGCCGGTGTCCATCGTTCAGGCGGGCAACACCATCGTGGACGCCTTCCGCGAGGCGGGCATCCTGTCCCTGATCGCCATCACCATCCTGCTGTTCGCCGTGCTGCGGCGGCCGCTGGACGTGTTGTACACCGTGCTGCCCGTGTTGCTCACCGGCCTGCTGACCCTGGGCGCCTGCGTGGTGCTGGGCCAGCCGATCAACTTCGCCAACATCATCGCCCTACCGCTGCTGTTCGGCATAGGCGTGGCGTTCCAGATCTATCAGGTCATGGCGTGGCGGGCAGGCAAGACCGGCTTTCTCACCTCCAGCCTCGCGCGGGCCGTGCTGTTCAGCGGCCTGACCACCGGCGTCGCCTTCGGCGCCCTGATCATCTCCAGCCACCCCGGCACCGCCAGCATGGGCCGCCTGCTGCTGATCTCCCTGACCTTCACCCTGGCGACGGCCCTGTTCTTCGGCCCGGCCCTCATGGGGCCTCCGCCGGCGGAGCGCAGGCCGGAGCCGACGGTTTAGGGGTTCAACCGCGTCATCGTCCCCGGCTTGACTGGGGGACCCAAGTGGCGATTGATATGAGGCAGCCCAAACCCATTGAATAACCCATCGCGATAGGTTATTTTCAAACATGGTCACCGTGTACCGCGCGCACGGTCTGCACATTGTCATTTTTGTCGATGATCATGAGCCGGCCCATGTTCATGTCTTCGGGGACGGTGAGGCCAAGATCAATCTCGCCAGCGGCGAGGTCGATCCCGAACTGGTATTCGCCATCGGAATGACCCGCGCTGAAATCCGCCGGTCCATGAGGGTTGTGAAGGAACGGCAGGCCGACCTGCTGAAGCGTTGGAGCGAGATTCATGGCTGACATTTCCGAAGCTCAGATCGACGCCGCTATCGCGCGTGGTAGGCAGGCCCTGGAAACTGAGCCTCGGGCGGCCTCGGCGCGCTATGATCGAAAGCGCGGCCGGGTCGTGGTCGATCTGACCAACGGCTGCACCTTCGCCTTTCCGCCCCGGCTAGCCCAAGGATTGGAGACGGCGAGCGACGAGCAGCTCAAGGCGGTGCAAATTCTCGGCGTCGGGTACGGCCTGCATTGGGAGGCGCTGGACGTCGATATATCGATCCCAGGCCTGCTGGCGGGCCTGTTCGGAACCAAGGCCTATATGGCCCGCCGCGCCGGCCAAGGGACCTCCCCGGCGAAGGCTGTGGCCTCCCGCACCAACGGCGCTAAGGGCGGCCGGCCGCGCAAGCACGGGTGAGGTTGGATAGGGGCGGAAAATGGGAGCGTGTGACGTATTCGAACCAACTGTAAAGCTGCGTTGCTCTCGTCAACGCGATGCGTGGCGTCTGTCAAAGGGGTACACATTGGAGCTTCGGAAGAGCGGCTCATTAGCCGTCGCTGTCTGCATGTTGGCAACTGGGGCATGGGCTAGCGACTACAAGCCCTACCCTACGTTTGCTCGCTCAACGGATACAGCCTCGCTGGATCGGTGGGCCACTGAAAACCTGATCGACGGCAAGCACTGGGAATACATAGACGACCGTTGGGCGTTATTCGTCACCCGACTGGACAAGGGCGACAACCCGCCATTTGCGGTTGCTATCGTTCGATTTGAGGTAACGACGCAGACCATGGCGGGCCACATATCAGCTCGTTCGATGGTTCGGACGCTTCAAGTCAATTGTAGCGAGCGAACAGACCGCTGGATCGGCACTATCGCCTACAAGGGCAACAATATGATGGGCGGTGAAACGCCTACGACAGCTGACAACGGTGAGTGGGCTCCTTTCGCTGATCCGAGGACAGCGCAAGGCAACGTTGATGAAGCGTTGTGTAAGCTGACCGGCTGACTGGTTTTTGGACTTTGTAACGCCCAGCTTAGCGAAGCCAATTCTCGATCTGTAGGCCGCGCACCCTCTGAAACTCCCGTTCATTGCGCGTGACCACCGTGCAGCCCGTGGCGAGCGCTTGGGCGGCGATCAGCATGTCGTTGCCGCCGACGGGCGTACCGGCCGCCTCGAGCTGGACGCGCAGCTGCGCATAGGCGGCGTCGGCCGGCGCTTCGAACGGCTGGATGTCGATGGCCGAAAGGATGCGTTCGAGCTGTTCGGTCAGGCGCAGCGATCCCTTCTTGGCGGCGCCGAAGCGCAGCTCGGCCGCCACGATGATGCTGGTGCAGATGGCCGCCTCACCGACCTGTGCGATACGCCCGGCCACGCGGCCCTGGGGGTTGCGGACCAAATCGGACAATATGTTGGTGTCCAGCAGGAACCGCGTCAAAGGTCGATGGGGTCCGGTGCGGGATCGTCGATGTTCGGGAAACCGTCCTCAATCGGCGTCAAGCCCGCGAGCAGGGCGAGCAGCCCGCCGCCCGCAGAGGCTTCGATGACTAGCTTGTCGCCCTCCCGGCGCATGATCGCATCGTCTCCAGGCAGTTCAAACTCACGTGGAATACGGACGGCCTGATTTCGACCGTTCCTGAACAGCTTGACGTGGCGAGAGGCGTTCATTGAGATATATTGGCATATGCCTTGGCATATGCCAAGAGTCCCTACGGCTTCAGCAACTTCTCGGTCTGGCTGTTCAGCTTGGCGATAAGCGCCTTCACGCCGCCGGCTTGCAGGGTGCTGGCGAAGTCGGAGCGCTGGGTGGTCAGCTGGCTGATCGCGCCGTTGAACAGCACGTCGATCACCTTCCAGGTCGCGCCCGCCTGGCGCATGCGATAGCCCAGAACCACGGTCGAACCGTTGCCGGACATAGTGGTCTTCACCAGTTTGTCGGGCAGGCGCGTCATCACCATGGGATCGACCGCGATCTTCTGGCCGTCATAGCTGTCGAAGTTCTTGGCGTAGTTAGCGATGGTGTATTTGCGGAAGGCGGCTATCAGCGCAGCCTTGTCTTCAGCCGAGGTGGTGGCCCAGGCCGGTCCCACGGCAAACCCGGTCATGACCGGAATGTTGAACACCGCGTCCACTGCGGGGCTCAAGGTCTTGTAACGGCCCTGGGGGCCGGCGTCCTTGCCCTGTTTCATGGCGCGGATCAGCGCCGCGTCGAAGTTTTCGATCTGCTGGGCGGCCGGTTCGGTGAAGTCGGCCCGCGCGGGCTGCGGCGCCATGGCGGAGCCGGCGAGCGTCGCGACCGCGGCAGCGGCCATCATGAAGCGCGAAGGTGAGAATCTGGACATCAAGGTCTCCTCTTGCCGCCAATAGCCACAGCGGGTCTGAATGGCGGATGAAGGCGGCTTAGCTGGCTCGGTTCAGGAGGAAATAGGGCAGGGCCCGTAACAGTTCCGCTTGGGGGCCAAAACCCGACAGACGATCCGCCGCCGAGGCGGCCAGGCGCGCGGCTTCTTTCTCGGCGCCGGTCACGCCCAGCAGACCCACCAGGGTGGCCTTGCCCTTTTCCTCGTCCTTGCCCACCGCCTTGCCGGCCAGCTCCACCGAGCCGCGCACGTCGAATAGGTCGTCGGCGATTTGGAAGGCCAGGCCCATGTCGCGGGCATAGGCGCGCGCCAGCGCCTGGTTGGCGCCGCCCGCCTGGGCCACGATGGCGCCGGCCTCGCAGGCAAATTCGAACAGGGCGCCGGTTTTCATCCTTTGCAGGGTGATCACCTCATCGGCGCCGAAACTATGGTCAGGCGCGACGATGTCCATCATCTGGCCGCCGATCATGCCTTCGGAGCCCCCCGCCTGGGCCAGGCGCAGCACCAGCGCTGAACGCACCGCGCCGTCCGGGTGCGTGGCCGGGTCGGCCAGGATTTCAAAGGCCAGGGTCAAAAGGGCGTCTCCCGCCAGCACGGCGGTGGCCTCGTCGAACGCTTTGTGGGTCGTGGGCCGCCCGCGCCGCAGGTCGTCGTCGTCCATGCAGGGCAGATCGTCATGCACCAGCGAATAGGTGTGCAGGGCCTCGATGGCCGCAGCCGCGCGGGCCGCGCCGGCGACCGGCGCGCCGAACAATGCGCCAAATTGCAGCGTCAGGAACGGGCGCAGTCGCTTGCCGCCGGCAAATATGGCGTAGCGCGCCGCTTCCTGCACCCGCGCGTGATAGGCGGTGGGCTGGGGCAACACCGCCTCCAGCACCGCCTCCACCTGATCACAGGCCTGGGTCAGGGCGGCGGGAATGGCCGAAACGCCGCCGGGCTGGTGGCTCCGCGTCGCCGCGCTGGTGCTGCTCAAGTCGCCCTACTCCGCCGCTTGCAGGTCCTGGGCCTTTTGCGCCTCGATCTGGGCGGCCCTGGCCTCAACAAGCTCGACGATATGGTCGACCATGGCCTCGTTGTCCATCTTGTGATCGGGCTTGCCGGACACATAGATCATGCCCGAGCCCTTGCCCCCGCCGGTAAAGCCCAGGTCGGTCATCAGGGCCTCGCCCGGTCCGTTGACCACGCAGCCGATGATTGACAGGGACAGTGGCGTAGCCACATGGGCCAGGCGCTCTTCTAGGGTCTCCACCGTCTTGATCACGTTGAAGCCCTGACGCGCGCACGACGGACAGGCGATGATGTTCACCCCCCGGTGGCGCAGGCCCAGGGACTTGAGCATGTCAAAGCCGACCTTGATCTCCTCCACCGGATCGGCGGCGAGGGACACGCGGATGGTGTCGCCGATGCCCGCCCAAAGCAGCGAGCCCATGCCGATGGCGGACTTGACCGTGCCGGTGCG
>CAYVHP010000173.1:0-40785 GCA_964451265.1 uncultured Caulobacteraceae bacterium
CCAACTGGGCGTTGCGACCCACTGTCGGATGCAAAAACGCCTCGGCCATCCCAGACTGAGAACTGCGGATCGGCATGGCTCAACTCCCTTGCGCCTCAAGAAAAAGGGAATCACGAACCGCTACTTTTGCAAAGCTCCCGCTTTGCGGTGGAGCACGTTGAGAGTAAGCATGCCCTAAAAAGGGGAGCGCGCCCGTCGCTAGGCGGCGGGCGCGCACGGGACCTTGGACCTCCATCCCGGACTTCAGATTGGCCCGGCAGAGGCTGAAGGCCTAATCACTAGGGCGTGAGGCGGGCGCCGCGCCTGCATTTTCTCGGCATTCCGACCTTTTCGATGGCGTGCAAGACGGGCCCTTGCATCTCTAATGTATCTAAGATATATCTTATCCACGATGTATCTTAGAGGAGCAATCATGCACAGACATCTATGGGGCCATAAGGCCCATTCCCCCGTCGGCCTGGGCCGCGGGTCCGGTCATTTCGGTCGCGGTTTCAGAGCGGGCCCACGCGGGCCGGGCGGACCACGCCGACGCATGTTCGATCAGGGCGACCTGAGGCTGGTCATTCTCCAGCTGATCTCGGACAAGCCGCGCTATGGCTATGACATCATCAAGGCCATCGAGGAGAAGCTGTCGGGCCTCTACAGCCCCAGCCCCGGCGTGGTCTATCCCACGCTCACCTTGCTGGAGGAGATGGGCCTGATCGCGGCCCAGACCGCGGAGGGCAAGAAGCTCTACGCCATTACCGACGAGGGCCGCACGCAGCTGGACGCCGACCGCGCGGCGGTGGACGCCCTGTTCGAACGCATGCAGGCGGCGGGCGCGGCCTATGGCGGCGGCGCCCCGCAGATCCTGCGGGCGATGGAGAACTTCAAAGCCGCCCTGCGCCTGCGCCTGGCGCACGGACCCTTAAGCGAGGATCAGATCAAGGCCATAGCCGCCGAACTGGACGGCGCCGCCCTGCGGATCGAGGCGATCTGATTTTGCCTCGTCATTCTCGGGGCGCCTGTAAGGCGAGCCCGGGAACCCAGCCGCGACGACCTGAACGCGCGTAAGGGCGCCCAGCTTTGAGCCTGGAACGGCTGGATCCCCGGACAACGGCTCCGCCGTTTCCGAGGATGACGACGAGGCTTCAAGCCGGGGCGTTCTTGCTCTATGGGCGGGCGCATGGACCAGGCAGCAATCATCGAGCGGCCCTGGCGTGAGCCCCTGGACGCCGCGCGTCCCTTCGCCGATGAGGCCTACGCCCTCCTGCTGACGACCCCGGGCGGCTGGTCCTATCTGGCGCGCCGTCCGGATCGGACCTTGCGCATCGCCGGCGACGACCCGGCCGACCCCTTTGCCGCCTTGGCTGAGGGTTTCGGCCGGCCCGGCGCCTGGCGCCCGGACGGGCCGCCGTTTCAGGGCGGCTGGGCCGGTCTGCTGTCCTACGAATTTGGCGCGCGGGCGGAGCCGATGGCCTTGCCCCGCCATCCGGACTGGCCGGACCTGGACTGCGGCCTTTACCGCGCGTTGTTGGCGTTCGATGGCGCCGGGCGTCGCGTCCTGGCCATTGGTCGTGGGGACGATGCGGCCGAGGCCCACGCCCGCGCGGCCGAGGCGGCCAGCTGGCTTGACGCGCCGCAGCCCGTCCACCGGCCTAACCATGAAGTCCTGGCCGACTCGCTCACGCCGACCTCGGGCGAGGCCTATGAAACCCAGGTGGCCGAGGTCGTCAGCCGCATCGCCGCCGGGGAAATCTTCCAGGCTAATATCGCGCGCCGCTGGACCGGGCGGCTTAAGCCCGGGCGCACGCCCTACGCCCTGTTCGAGCGGCTGGGCCGCGACAGCCCGGCGCCCTTTGCCGGTTATCTACGCCTTAACGGCCGAGCTGTGGTGTCTAACTCGCCCGAGCGCTTCATCCAGGTCGATCCGCGCGCGGGTCCTCTGGCCCTGACGCAACCCATCAAGGGGACCCGCCCGCGCGGCGATACGCCCGCCGCCGACCTGGCCCTGGCCCAGGCGCTGCTGGCCGACCCGAAGGATCGGGCGGAGAACCTGATGATCGTGGACCTGATGCGTAACGATCTGGCCCGGGTCAGCCGCCCCGGCGCGGTCAAGGTCCCGTCCCTGTTCGCCCTGCACAGCTACGCCAACGTCCATCACCTGGTGTCCACCGTGACCGGCGAACTGCTGCCCGACGTGGGGCCTGCCCAGGTGCTTAAGGCCGCCTTTCCCCCCGGTTCGATCACCGGCGCGCCCAAGGTGCAGGCCATGAAGGTGATCGCCGCCCTGGAGCCGCCGCGCGGCCCCTATTGCGGATCGTTGTTCTGGGCCGGATTCGACGGCGGCATGGACTCCAACGTCCTGATCCGCACCGTCGCCTGCGTGCAGGACGCGGACGGCTGGCGTATCGAGGCCGGGGCGGGGGCGGGCCTTGTCGCCGACAGCGATCCTGGCGCTGAACGCCGGGAGACCGAGGCCAAGATCACAGCCATACTGCGCGCTTTGTGTGTCGCCGACGGAGCCGCCGCGCCATGACCGATCAGGTTCCCGCCGACGACCGAGGCCTGCTGCTGGGCGACGGCCTGTTCGAAACCGTGCTGTTCAAGGCCGGGCGACCGATCCTATGGGACGCCCATGTGGCGCGCCTGTTCCGGGGTTGTGAGGCGCTGGGCCTGGCGGCCCCCGATGCGGGCGCCCTGTCCCAGGCGGCGGCGCAGGCCGTCGCCCAAGCCGACCTCGGCCAGGCCCGCGCGGCTGTGCGGCTAACCTGGACCGCAGGATCGGGCGGCCGGGGACTGGACCGAGTCGATGAGACCTCGCCCCGCCTGATCGTCACCGCGGCCCTCGCCCCCAAGCCGGATGGATCCGTGGGCCTGGCCCTCAGCGATATCCGCCGCAACGAGACCTCGCCCACGGCGCGGCATAAGACCGTGGCCTATCTGGATAATGTCTTGGCGCGCCGGCAAGCCCAGGCCAGCGGGGCCGATGAAGCGGTGCTGCTCAATAGCCGAGGCGAACTGGCGTGCTGCGCGGCGGCCAATCTGTTCTGGCTGGTTGGCGACAGTCTATTCACCCCGGCCCTGGATTGCGGCGCCCTGGACGGCATCATGCGCGCTCAGGTGTTGGCGGCGGCGCTCAATCTGGGTTTGGCGCCGAGCGAGACCCGCGCGCCGGTGACGGCGCTGGCACAGGCGACCAGCGTTTTTATCACCAACAGCCTGATCGGCGTGCGGGCCGTGAGCGCCTTGGACGGGCGTTTGGTCGGCCGGGACTCTAGGGTGGACGCCCTAGCTTCGGTCCTAACCGAAGTCAATTAAGCCTTAGGACCCATCGACATTCACGGGCGACTTCATGGACTCCTTCCGGCGCAAGCCAGGACTGAGTTCATTGAACCACCAAGCTCACCGAGGACACCAAGAGGTCGGCGCTATTTGCGGGTCGCAGGATCGCGAAGCGAGAACGGATTGATCGCGCATTTGCGCGATCCTTGGTGTTCTTCGTGAGCTTCGTGGTTCAATTTTTCCTGCGCGCCGCACGGGCAAAGGAGGCCCGCTCCGGGGACAAACAGCCCGCCCCAGATTCAGCCTATGACGGCTATTGCTGGCTCGAAAGGGCCTGGGTCAGAGGGCCGGAAACGGCCGCCGCCGGGCCACTGGGGGCGCTCACCGGAGCAGCTCCAGCGATCGAACCCGCGCCGCTGATCTTTTCGCAGCGCGGGCCGCAGGAATAGTCGCTCTGCTGGGCGCCGCGAAACACCGAGACATGGTCCTCATCGCCGGCGCCGACGATGATCGGGCCGGAAAACACCGTCCGGCCTGCCCCATCCATCACAACCAGATTGGTCCGCCCGAAGGCCTTGCCGTGGATCAGCAGGTGATGGTGGTCCACCACGGTGACGTCGGCTATGGCCGCATCGCCGATCAAAACATCGGCCGCTGAACCGGGCAGGCTGAGCGGGCGGGTTTCGCTAAGCGGCACACTGAGCGCGGCGGCGGACGCCGGGGCGCTCGCCATCACCGCGCCCAGACCGGCGACGACCGCAGCGGCGATGGCCGGAAAACGGCGGTTGAACGGAGCGCTGGGCATGACTGTAACCGGGCAAGGGGCGTGCGGCGCCATATGTCGCCGCCTGCGGATGCTGGGCCAGATCGGTCAAAAAAGTCTGAATGCCCGACTCTCCCGCGCGCGCGTGAGACTCATAAAGAGGGAAACGCCCATTTCTGGCCGGAAATACGGCCTTGGTTAATCGGGGTTAATAGTAAAGAAACAGCAACCATAAATAATTTTTCGGACTATTCCTATGTTCACCAGGCATTAATCCAGTAATGGCAAATTGTGATGGTCATCGGGGGCAAGCAGGCCATTGGGGCTTGATCCTCCACTTCGGAACTGCTTGCTGAACAGGAGCTCACTATGAATAAGTTTTTCGCACGTTTTGTTAAGGACGAGTCTGGCGCCACGGCGATTGAATACGGCCTGATCGCTGCTCTGATCGCAGTTGTGATCATCACCGGCGCGACCGCGCTGGGCACCGCTCTGAACACCAAGCTGCAAAGCATCGGCACCAGCGTCACCAACGCCGGTTCCTAATAGGCTAAGTCCAGCGGTCGGCGGCCTCGCCCCCGACCACCAGAACGAAGTTCCCTCGGAACTTCACAGCAGGCGGGGCCCGGAACCCCGCCTGCTTTCTTTTGTCGGCTATGGATCGTCGCGCCGAGCGAAACCCTTGGTTCACCTTGTTGCCCGATGTTGGAGGCCTGACTGCGATCCCCAAACTTAGAAACGCCGTGACATGCCGGTTCCGCTGCAAGCCCTCGCGCTCTTGATCTTTCCGGCCCTCATGGTCTGGGCGGCGCTCGAGGACGTGACCACCTTCACCATTTCCAACCGGCTGAACGCCGTCCTGGTCGTCGCATTCTGTCTGGCCGCCCCCCTGTCGGGAGCGCCCATCGGGCTGATCGGCCTGAACCTGGCGGTGGGGGCGGCGGGTCTGCTGATCGGCATGGGTCTGTTCGCCCTGGGCTGGATCGGCGGGGGCGACGCCAAGCTTCTGGCCGCCGCCAGTCTCTGGCTCGGCTGGCCCGCGCTGACGACCTTTCTGCTGGCCACGACCTTGGCAGGGGGCGCCCTTGCCATCCTGCTGCTGGGTTTACGAGCCCAACTGGTGCGCAATCACACGCCGGCGCTCGCCGGGTGGATGGAGCGGCTGACGACCCCCGGCGCTCCGGCCCCCTATGGCGTGGCCATAGCCTGCGGCGCCCTGTTCGCCTTTCCGATCTGTAGCCTGGCCCAGGCCGGTCATTTAGTCGCGCCGCTGGTTCGTTGAATTCCTGCGCCGCCTTAGGCGGCCGTTAACCACGACGCGCCGATGGTCCAAGGAGTCTGGGGCGCCATTCGTTAACGCACGCGCGCCAGAGTCGCATGTGAGTCATTCCCGGAGGCCGCTCCCTAATGGGCGCTGCTCGTCTAGCCATAGTGCTTGTTGTCGCTGCCATAGCAGCGCTCGCCCTAGCCATGCTTGTGCGGTCGATGACCGCTGCCCACAAGCCGGCGCCCGTAGCCGCGGCCGCGCCGGTGGTCATCCAAAGGCCTATGACCCGTGTCCTGGTGGCTCGTCGCGACCTGAAAGTGGCCGACCGGATCAGTTCGGACAATGTCGGCTGGCAGCCCTGGCCCTCCGGCGCCGTCAATCCCGCCTACATCACCGGCGGGATTTCCACCACCGATCCGAACCTGGCCGCCAAGGCGACCAATGTGGTGGAGAACGTCGCGCGCGGCGATGCGGCTCTGCAGGCCTTGGCCGGCTCCCTGGTGCGCGAGCCGATTCTGGCCAATGAACCGATCACCCAGAGCAAGCTGGTGCGCGGCGACGGCAGCTTCATGGCGGTGAAACTGCCCGCCGGGATGCGCGCCATGTCCATTCCCGTTACGGCGGAGTCTGACGCCGGCGGGTTTGTCCTGCCCGGCGACCGGGTCGATGTGGTCCTCAGTCTGAAAGGTCAGCCGGGCGCCGATCCCGCGAGTAAGGCCGCCTCCAGCCGACTGGTGATGCGCAATATCAAGGTGCTGGCCATCGACCAGAGCACCGAGCCCAAGGCTCAGCAGGCCGCCATGATCGGCTCGACGGCCACCTTGGAAGTGCCCGCTACGGACGTGGACGCCTTGGCCCGGGCCAAGACCCAAGGCGATCTGATCCTTATTCTGCGCTCCTACGCCGACGCCGCAGGTCCCAGCGGCCGTGTCGGCTCCTCGTCCGCCCTGGACATGGGCGACGTGGTGCGTGTCTACCGCAGCGGCCAGGTCAGCGAAGTCAGGGTGGCCCGATGAGCCTTTCTGTCCGCCAGATCGTTCACGCCGCGACCACCGCCGCCTGCATCGCCGCCAGCCTCGCCTGGCCGGTGCTCGGCTATGGCCAGAGCGCGGGTCCGGCCTTGGCGGGCGCTCATAGTTTAACCGCCCGCACCGAGGACGGCGTGGTCCGCGTGGACCTGTCGGCCGACGGGCGCGGCGCGCACGCCTTGACCCTGCCCAAGGGCAAGTCCGCCATTGTCGAGTTGCCGGTCGATGCGCGCGACGTGCTGGTGACCAATCCGTCGGTGGCCGACGCCGTCTTGCGCTCGCCCCGCCGCATCTATGTTCTGGGCGTCGCCTCCGGGCAGACCGACGCGGTGTTCTTCGACGCCGCCGGCCGGCGCATTCTCAGCCTCGACATCAGCGTGTCGCAGGACACCGGCGCCCTGGCCGCCGCCTTGAACAGGCTGTTGCCGGGATCGGCCATCACGGTCGATTCCGTCAGCGACTCTGTGGTGCTCACCGGCATGGTTCTCAGCGGGGCGGACGCCGAGAAAGCCCAACGCCTCGCAGAGCGGTTCGTCGCCAAGCCCGAGCAGGTGGTCAATATGCTCAGCATCGCCGGCAAGGAGCAGGTGATGCTGAAGGTGCGCATCGTGGAGATGCAGCGCAGCATCATCAAACAACTCGGATTCAACCTGTCCTCTGTGGTTAATCAGTCCGGCGAGTCCCAGTTCCTGTTCGGCACGACCGCCACCTACGGCGTCAGCGGCGCCCTCCTGGGCGGCCTATCGGGCGCGGGGTATAATTTTGACTCGACCCAGCAGCCGTTGATGACGGTGCCTTGCGCCGCCGGCCTGACCGGAACCTGCCAAGAGGTGGTGCACGGCGCTCAGTCGGGCATCTCCAACTGGAACACCGCCAATGTGGGAACAACGGCGGGCAATAACGGCCTGAACAAGGGCAAGGCGACGATTGACGCCTTCGAGCAGGTGGGCCTGGTGCGCACCCTGGCCGAACCCAATCTGACGGCTGTGTCGGGGGAGTCGGCCAAGTTCCTGGCGGGGGGCGAATACCCGGTGCCTACCGGCGAGGACCAAACCGGCCGCGTCAGTGTAGAGTTCAAACCTTACGGGGTCGGGCTTGGCTTCACCCCCGTGGTGATGTCCGGTGGCATGATCTCGCTGAAAGTGTCCACCGAGGTGTCCGAGCTGACCAGTCAGGGCTCTTTCACCATCGCCAGCAGCTCGGCCAAGAGCACGACCGGAACGACCACATCGTCTCCATCCCTGACTATTCCCGCCCTGAAGGTGCGCCGCGCGGAGACCACCGTGGAGCTGCCGTCCGGCGGGGCCATGATGATCGCGGGCCTCATGCAGCAGGAAACCCAGCAGGATCTCGACTCCCTGCCCGGCCTGATGAACGTGCCAATCCTGGGCGCTCTGTTCCGTTCGCGGGACTATTTGTCGGGCGAAACGGAGCTGGTGGTCATCATCACGCCCTACATCGTCAAGCCCGTCTCGCCCGACAAGCTGCAAACCCCGGTCGACGGTCTGCAGACCGCCAGCGATCTTGAAACCAATCTGCTGGGTCACCTGAACAAGATCTACAAAACCCCCCCGGCCGCCGTCGCCGGCCGCACCTACGAAGGTCCGTTCGGCTATGTCATCGAATAGCAACGCCATGATCCGGACCCTTACCCTCGCCCATATTCTGGCCGCCGGCCTGCTGCTGACCGCCTGCGCCTCGGCGAACAACAAGTTTGCCAATGAGGCCCGCACGCCGACCGAGCTTTATCCGCTGCATGCCCAGGACCAGGCCGATCAGGTGATGCTGGCTGTTCATGCCGACGGCCTGTCCGCCGCACAGCAGGACGCCCTGGCGGCTCTGGCCGCGCGCTGGCGCGAAGGCGGCGCGCGGACAATCCAGATCAATGCGCCTCATGGATCGGTCGACCCGGTCGCGGCCTATAAGAGCGCCCAGGCGGCCCGCAGTCGGCTGATCGCCCTGGGCGTTCCGGCCGAGGCGATCAGTCAAGGCAGCTATGACGCGCCGGACGATCCCAAGGCGCCCCTGACCATCCAGTTCACCCGCTTTGAAGCGGTGGTCGCCGCCTGCGGCCGCAACTGGGAAAATCTGACCGCAACCGAGGCCAATGCGGTTCAGTCGAATTTCGGCTGCGCCGTCACGGCCAACATGGCCGCCCAAATCGCTGATCCGGCCGATATCGTCGGCCCGCGCGCCGGCGCCTCCGCTGACGCCGGACGGCGGGTGATGGTGCTTGAAAACTATCGCAAGGGCGCGATCACCTCCGCAGCGACCGACGCCAAGGCGTCCGGCACAGTCTCTGCGGCGGTTCCGTAAGAGCATGACCTCATGACCGGAACCATCCGAAACGATCCTTTTGACACCGGCTTCGAGGCCGAGGACGACTTCGCTTCGCCCAGGGACGCCGACCCCTGGGCATCGCCTGCCGCCGCAGCGGGACTGGCCTTTGATTCCTCGTCCCTGGGCGGCTCGCCCTTTGACCCAACGCAAGCGCCCGCCTACGATCCGTTCGCCGAGCCCGCCGCCGCCCCTGCCGGCGCGGGTCCGTTTGAAGATTTCTACACCTACGAAACGCCCAAGGGGCCCGAGGCCTCCGTGGCGCCGGCGCCCAACCGCGTCGCCGACATGCAGGCCGAAATCGAGGCCTCCATGAGCCATGCGGGCGTGCCCCGCATCGCCATCCATATGTTCTGCGAACGGCCCGAGACCGTCGCCCTGGCGCAGACGGCCATGGGTGATCGCCGGCTGTCGCGCGCCGTAGTGACGCAATTTCCGGGCGGGCTGGTCGAGGCTGTATCGCTTTATCAGAACCAGCCCACGCCCTCGCTGGTGATCGTCGAAAGCGCGGAGCGGGGCGCAACGCTTCTCAATGCCCTCGATGGCCTAGCCGAGGTCTGCGATCCGGGCACCAAGGTGCTTGTGATCGGCCAGACCAACGACATCGCCCTTTACCGCGAACTCATGCGCCGCGGCGTCAGCGAATATCTCGTGCCGCCGCTCCAGCCCTTGCAGTTGATCAACGCCATTTCCGATCTGTATGCAGACCCGGCCGCGCCCTTCGTCGGACGCTCGGTGGCGGTGTTGGGCGCCAAGGGCGGGGTAGGCGCTTCGACCATCGCGCACAACCTGGCCTATGCCATCAGCGAGCGGATGCAGGCCAATACCGTGTTGGTCGACCTGGACCTGCCGTTCGGCACAGCCGGCCTGGATTTCAATCAGGACCCCCTGCAAGGGGTGGTCAACGCCCTAACCCAGCCGGATCGACTGGATCCGGTTTTGTTGGAGCGGATGATGGTTCGCTGCTCCGACAAGCTCAGCCTGTTCGCGGCCCCGGCCACCCTGGACGACGACTACGACATCGCTCCGGAGGCGTTTGAGGAGGTGGTGAACAAGATCCGGGGAACTGCGCCTTTCGTGGTGTTCGACTTGCCGCACCTGTGGTCGAACTGGATGCGACGCACCCTCTTGGCCGCCGATGACGTGGTCCTGGTAGCCACCCCCGAGCTGGCCAGCCTGCGCAACGCCAAGAACCTGATGGACCTCATGCGCCAGGGACGGCCCAATGACGGGCCGCCTAAACTTGTGCTCAATCAGGTGGGCGTGCAGGGCCGGCCGGAAATTCCGGTCAAGGATTTCGGCGAGGCCCTGGGTGTCAGTCCCGCCTTGTGCCTGCCGTTTGACGCCAAGCTGTTCGGCCAGGCGGCCAACAACGGCCAGATGCTCGAAGAGGTCAACAGCAAGACCCGGGTGGTCGAGGGGATCAACCACCTGGCCCAGTTGATCGGCCGGCGCGAGCCCGTCGCGGCCAAGCCCAAGGCGTCGCTGCTGGGCGCGCTGTTCAAGCGTAAGTAGGGGCCGCCGTGTTCGGAAAGCGCGCAGGCGAAACCGCCGCAACGGCTCCGGCGCCGCCGCCGCCCCCAGCCGCCCCAGGCGCCGCCGTGGCGGTGCGTCCCAAGCCCATGGAGCAGGCCGCGCCCGTTGTCCGGCCGGCCGTCCCGAGCAAGGCCCCAACCAAGGGTGCATCGGGCCTTGATCAACTGCGCGCCGCCCAATCGCCGGTCACCGAGGTCGTCCGCCCGCAAAGCGATTACTATCACGCCACCAAGACGACCATATTCAACGCCCTGATCAACACCATCGATCTGGCCCAGCTGGCCCAGCTGGACACCAAGAGCGCGGGTGAGGAAATCCGCGATATCGTCGCCGAGTTGGTGGCGATCAAGAACGTGTCCATGTCCGTGGCCGAGCAGGAGCACCTGGTCCAGGACATCATCAACGACGTGCTGGGCTACGGCCCGCTGGAGCCCCTGCTGGCCCGCGACGACATCGCCGACATCATGGTCAACGGCGCGGCGCGGGTGTTCATCGAAGTGGGCGGCAAGGTCCAACTGACCAATGTGCGCTTCCGCGACAACGTCCAGCTGATGAACATCTGCCAGAGGATTGTCTCTCAGGTCGGCAGGCGGGTGGACGAGTCCTCGCCCATCTGCGACGCGCGCCTGCCGGACGGCTCGCGGGTCAATGTCATCGCCCCGCCCCTGGCCCTGGACGGCCCGACCCTGACGATCCGGAAGTTCAAAAAAGACAAGCTGACCATGCGCAATCTGGTCGAGTACGGCTCGATCAGTCCGGAGGGCGCGCGGGTGCTCGGGGTCATCGGCGCCTCACGGTGTAATATCGTCATCTCCGGCGGCACCGGCTCGGGCAAGACGACCTTGCTCAACACCCTGACCGCCTTCATCGACCCGTCCGAACGGGTGGTGACCTGTGAGGACGCCGCCGAGCTTCAGTTGCAGCAACCCCATGTGGTTCGCCTGGAAACACGCCCGCCGAACCTGGAAGGGCAGGGCCAGATCACCATGCGTGACTTGGTCCGGAACTGCCTGCGGATGCGGCCTGAGCGGATCATCGTCGGTGAAGTGCGCGGACCCGAGGCCTTCGACCTGCTCCAGGCCATGAACACGGGCCACGACGGCTCCATGGGCACGCTGCACGCCAACTCACCGCGCGAAGCCATCAGCCGGATCGAGTCGATGATCACCATGGGCGGCTATGGCCTGCCATCGCGCACCATCCGCGAAATGATCGTCGGATCGGTCGATGTGGTGATCCAAGCGGCCCGCCTGCGTGACGGCTCGCGCCGCATCACCCACATCACCGAGGTTGTGGGGCTGGAAGGCGAGGTGATCATTACCCAGGATCTGTTCGTCTACGAAATTTCCGGTGAGGACGCCGATGGGCGTGTCGTCGGCAAGCACCGGTCCACCGGCATCGCGCGGCCCCGGTTCTGGGACCGCGCGCGCTATTTCGGCCTTGAGCGGGAATTGGCCGAAGCTCTGGACGCGGCGGAGTAGGGACCATGCCTCTGATCCTGGTCGCGATCCTCGCCTTTGTCGCCATCGCGGCGGTCGGCTTGGGGCTGGCGAGCGTCTCATCGGCCAGTCAGAAGGCCAGTAAGCGCGCCCACGCCATCACCGCGCCGCGCGGCCGTCATGAAAAAGCCCAGCGGGTCGCGGTTCGCGCCAGCCAGATGGACGCCTCCCAGCGCCGCAAACAGATTGTCCGATCACTCAAGGATAACGAAAAGCGCCAACGCGCCCAGGCCTTCAACTTGAGCAATCGTTTGCAGCAGGCCGGCCTCAATATGCCGGTTCATTTGTTCTGTATCGCCGCCGGCGGGTTCGGTCTGGTCTGCATGTCCATCGCCTTGGCCATGCATCAGCCGATCTATCTGGTGCTGCCCGTCGGGTTCGTGGCGGGCGCCGGCGCGCCCTTCTGGCTCTTGGGGGTGCTGGCCAATCGGCGGCGCGCCAAGTTCGTGCTCCTATTCGCCGACGCCACTGACATCATTGTCCGCGGCATTCGCTCAGGCCTTCCCCTGCATGATTGCCTGAAGGTGATCGGTCGCGAATCGCCCGAGCCTCTGGCCGGGGAATTTCGTCGGCTGGTGGAGAATATCGGCATGGGCATGCCGCTCGAGCAGGCTCTGGACAAGATTTGCGACCGCATGCCGACCCCCGAAGTGCGGTTTTTCGCCATCGTGCTGAACATTCAGCAGAAGGCCGGGGGCAACCTGGGCGAGGCCCTGGCCAATCTATCCGCCGTGGTGCGCGGTCGGCGCATGATGCGCGAAAAGGTCAAGGCCCTGTCGGGCGAGGCGGTGGCCTCGGCCTTCATCATCGGGTCGCTGCCGCCCCTGGTGATGCTGCTGATTACGGTCACCAACCGCAGCTATCTGACGGTGATGTTCACCGATCCGCGCGGCCACGCCATGCTCGGCGCTGCGGGACTGTTGATGCTCATGGGCATTTTGGTGATGCGCAAAATGATCAACTTCAAGATTTGAGCCCGCCATGAACCTGATCGATCTGGCGCAAGACCCCACCAATATCCTGACCGTCGGCGTCGCGGCCCTCAGCTTCGCCACCATGGTCACCCTGGCTGCGCCCTTTCTCAAGCGCGACACCCTGGAAGTGCGTCTGAAGTCGGTGGCTAACCGGCGCGAGGAACTGCGCCGCCGGTCGCGTCAGGCCATGACCAAGGAGCCCGCCTCCCTGCGCCAGACCGACGAGAGCATGTACAAGAAGGTGGTCGAACGGCTGCAACTGTCCAAACTGCTGGAAGACCCCAAACTGGCGGACCGGCTCGCCGAGGCCGGGTTTCGTGGGCCAAAGCCGATCAGCACCTTCTATTTCTTCCGCTTCGTCAGCCCGTTTGTTTTCCTCGCCCTTTGCCTGTTCTACCTGTTCTTTATCAAGGATTTCGGCCTGCCCCCCAACCTGCGGCTGGGCGCGTCCTTCCTCGCCTTCGGCGTGGGCTTCTATGCCCCCAACCTCTACATCAGCAACCTGGCGTCCAAGCGGCGCCAGAGCATTGTGGCGGTGTTTCCCGACGCCCTGGACCTTCTGCTGATCTGCGTGGAATCGGGCATGTCGATCGAATCGGCCCTACAGAAGGTCAGCCAGGAAGTGGGCTCCAGCTCTATCGAACTGGCCGAGGAACTGGCCCTGATGGTGGCCGAGTTGTCCTATCTGCCAGAGCGCCGCCAAGCCTATGAGGGGCTGGCTCGCCGGATCAACTATCCGGGCATCAAGTCTGTGGCCACGGCCATGATCCAGGCCGAACGCTACGGCACGCCCCTGGGCGGCGCGCTGCGGGTGATGTCCAAGGAAAACCGCGAACTGCGCATGTCGGCGGCGGAAAAGAAGGCGGCGGCCCTGCCGGCCAAGCTGACCGTGCCCATGATCATCTTTTTCCTGCCCGTGCTGTTCCTGGTGATCATCGGCCCCGCGATCATCCGGGTCAGCGACACGCTGAAGCACTCGCACCCGTAGGGGCGGCTTCAATCATTCGACGTCTTTCACCACGTTCGGGGACGCACGGATTCACCCCCGCCCGAACAGCCGCCCTAGCCAGCTCAACCCTTCACGCCGGGTGGACGCCGCCGCTGCGTAGGGCGCAAACGCGGCAATCACCTGCTCATAGGCGGCGCGCTTGAAGGGGATCACAAGGTCGACCGTCTCTTCCAGGTCGGCCCAGCGCCAGGCGTCGAATTCCGGAGGGGTGTGCGCATTGAGGTTTACTTCGGAGTCCCGGCCCTCGAACCGGAAGGCGAACCAAACCTGCTTTTGGCCGCGCCAGCCGCGCATGGCCTTGGCGCCTTTCCAACCGGGCGGAAAATCATAGGCCATCCAGTCCTGGGTGCGGCCTAGCAGACGCGCTGAGCGCACACCCGTTTCCTCGTGCAGCTCGCGCAGGGCGGCGGTCTGGAGCTCTTCGCCCTCGTCCACGCCGCCTTGGGGAAACTGCCAATTGTGGGGCGGGTCGGTCTTGGCCCTGCGGCCGAACCACACCTTGCCTTGGCGGTTGAACAGCACCACCCCGACATTGGGCCGATAAAGCGAAAGGTCTGGCGGGGCGGCGGTCATGCCGGCGCCTTTTACTCTGGCCGATCACTCCGGGGAAAGGCGCCTGAGGTCAAATTTCGGGATTTAGCGCCCGGTCATGACCGCCGAGGCCGGCGCCAAGGCGTAGCCGCGTTGCCCGACGGAGGCGGCCCACCGCTGCACCTGGGCGATGGTCAGGGGATAGGCGAAGCCTGAACCCAGGGCCGAGCCGGTCTGCAACGCCTGGGCTTCCAGGGTCAGCAGTTGATGATCTATGGCGTCGCCATCGAGCTGATCGTCCACGATGCGTCCGGCCGAGGCGCGCGGTATGCCTTGGGCCCGCTTGGCTGCGGATCCATCGTCAATGAAGGCCAGGCCGCGCTGGCGCAGGGCTTGAGCGAAGGCGTTCATGCCCTTGTCCGAGGTCACGAACCGGCCGCCCAGATAGTTGGTCACGCCAAAATAGCCGGTGGCCCGAGCCATCAGCCATTCCAGTCTCTGGATGGTCTGGGTCTGCGGGTCGTTGGCCATGAGGGTGTAAGGGCCTGGATCATTGTTGGGAAAATCCAGGGGCTCCATGGGGATCTCGAGCAGAACCTCGTGTCCGGATGCCCGCGCCATGTCGATCCAGCCCTGTAAGCCCTCGGCGTAGGGCACGAAGGACAGGGTGATCTCCGGCGGCAAACGGTCGATCGCGTCGCGCGTAGCCTTGGCGTTCAGCCCTAGCCCGCCGATAACCAGAGCCACCTTGGGCCGCCCATTATCCTGAAACGGCCGGGCGTAGGCTTTCCATGGGGTGCGTCCGTCGGGCGCGATGATGGGCAGCAGGCCGCCGGGGCCGGGCGCCGTCAGCCCTGCGATGGGCGCCTGGGCCAGGGGCGGTCCGTGAGCCTGGGCGCCGGAGCCGGGCATGAGGATCACCGCCTGGCCGTCCAGACCGGCCTGATCGCCGTCGATGGGCGATCCGTCGGCGTTCATGGACGACGCGGCGCCGGCGTCATCTGGAGACAGCGCGTTGCGCCAGCCGCCCAGGGCGCCCGGCGTAGCGCCGATGGGCGCGCGCACCACCGGCGCCCCGTCATGCGGATTGCCCGTCGCGGCGACCAAGCCCGCCGCGGCCCCCAAAAACAGCAGGGTCGCGGCCGCCAGCCCGACGTAGCGGTTGGTCGGCAGACCCGCGAACAAGCCTTCCCGTTCACGCCCCGGGTCGGGCGCGGGAAAAGCAGGCTGGGCTGAAAGCTTTTTTGAGAACATGACCGATGAGACACAGGCGAATTGCCCCGGCCTCAGGGTCGACAGTTATGGTTAATAAACCGTGCTCCGGGGATGGGACGAATCAACTTTCGGGGCGCGACCCGCCTGTTCACGGCGCATGCTGGGGGAAGCCGGGGCGAATTGAAAGATGAACCACGAAGCTCACGAAGATCACCAAGGGCTCGGCGCTTCCTTCGTGTTCTTCGTGAGCTTCGTGGTTCAATAATCTTGGTCCCGGCTGGCGCCGGGAGGTCAGACTCAGAACTGCAGCTCCGGGGCTGCGGCGCCCGGATAGGCGATCTCGGGCAGGTGGCAGGTGAAGGTGGCGCCGGCGCCCGGCTCGCTGTGCAGGGCGACCCAGCCGCCGTGCAGCTCCACCAAAGCCTTGACCAGGGCCAGGCCCAGGCCCGGCCCGCCCCGGTCGCGGCCGATGAAGCGGTCGAAAATGTGCGCCTGCACGTGGAAGGGAATGCCGCGCCCTGTGTCTGACACCTGGAGCTGGATTTCCCCCAGCTCCCGTCGTGCGGCCAGGGTGATCGTTCCGTCCGGCGGCGACTGCCGAACGGCGTTCTCCAGCAAATGATCCAGGGTCTGGCCCAGCCGTTTGGCGTCCGCGCGGATCAAGCCGATGTCCGGGTCGCAGACTACGTGGATGCTCACGCCCGCGTCGGCCGCCTCGCGCGCCCAGCGCTCCGCCCCTGATTTGAGCAGGTCCTCGATCGGCACGTCGCCCAGGTCCAGGGCCATTTCCCCGGCGTCCAACTGAGCCATGTCCAACACGTCGTCGATGGAGCGGGCGAGGTGCTGGGCCGCTTGACGCACGGAGGCCACGTGGCTTCGCGACCGCTCAGACAGCTCCGTGCCCATATGATCGAGCAGCTCCGAATAGCCGATGATGGTCGTCAGGGGGGTGCGCAGTTCATAGGAGACATTGCCCACGAAATCGCGCTTCAGCCGCTCGGCCTCCTCAAGCGCCTGAGAGCGGTCCGCCAGGGCGCCTTCCAGCTCACGGGTGTCGGTGACGTCGGTAAAGGCCAGCAGGGTGGCGCCGTCGGGCAGGGGGCGGGATTGATAGGTGATGATCCGCCGCTCGGAGGTGCGAACCTCCCCGGCCAGGGGCGCGCGGGCCTGGGGATCGGTGTCGGTCACCCGCGCCTTCAGCTCGCGCCAGAAAGCCAGGTCATGCAGCCTGGGCACGCACAGCTCGACCACCCCGTCGAAATCGCCGACGGCCTCCATCTGGGCCGGGCTGATGCCCCACAGCGCGGCGAAGGCGTCGTTGTGCAGGCGCAGGCGCCCGTCGGAGCCGAACACGGCCACCCCATCCGACAGCTTGTCCAACGTGGCCTGCTGCACCTGGATCAGGCCGTTGTATTGGGCCTTCAGTTTCAATTCCCCGGTGATGTCCGAAAAGAGGAGCAGCAGCCCGCCCAGGGGGTGCGGCTGTCGCACCACCCGCAGGCTGCGTCCGTCCGGCAGGGTCCAGATTTCGTCGGCGATGGGGCCGGCGGTTTCATAGCGTTGCAGTTCGCCGGCCTTGAAGGCGGCGTAGTCCACCGTTTCGGGCAGTCGCCGGCGCTGGCGCAGGCGATCCAGAATCTCTCCATGACTAGGACGCTCTTCCAGCCAGGCGGGCTCCAGGCCCCACAGCTCGGCGAAGGCGGTGTTGTGGAACAGCAGCCGCCGCGCGCCGCTGAAGATCGCCACCGCCTCGCTGATATGATTCAGGGTTTCGTCATGGGCCTCCACGTGACGCCGCAAGGTTTCGCGGGTGTCCTCAAATTCGGTGGATTCATGGGCCCAAACCGCCACCGCCGCTCCGTGCAGGGGCTTGGCCGTGACCCGAAAGGCGCGCCTTGCGCCATTGACGGTCAGCCAGCGCACCGCCGTTCGCGCCTGGCCTGCGGCGGCGGCTTCGCTGACCAGGCTTTGCGAGCCGTCATCCAGGCTCAGCCCCCGCCGGCTGGCGTCTTCCACCGATGCGGCTTCCACGGCGGTCAGCCACGCGCGGTTGGCCCACAGCACCGCCCCCGACGGCGAGGCCAACCATATCGGATCGGTCTGGCTATCGAGAAACTCACCCATCATGGGCGCGCCCGGCAGGCCGGTCTCGGCGGCTTGGCGCAGGGACAGCCTGAGCCAACACACTGCGCCGGAGGCGCGGCCCTCCACCTCGACCGCGCCTTCCGCAGCAAGCACTTGACCGATGAACGGCTCTCCGCGCTGGGTCAGGGCTGCGATAGACGCGGACAGGGGCGCTGAGGGCGCGGACAGGGCGGTGAGCACAGCGGCGGCGGATGGCTCGGCGACCAACAGCGCCGCGATGGCCGGCAAGGCGTCCTCTCCGGCGGCCAGCCTGACCATATCGCCCTCGATCGATAGCACAGCCCCATCGAAGGCCTCGATAGCGCCCCGCGCAGCTTCGCCTTGCTGCTCGGCGCGGTTCAGGCGCTGGGAGAGGGCGGTAAGGCGAGCGTCGGCGTCGCGCCGGCTGGCCGCCGCCCAGAAGGCGGCGGCAAGAGCCAGGCAAACCGCACCGGCGGCTGCCGCCAGGACGAGGTGCAGGGCGTCCATCAGGCCTTCAGTCTCGGCGCAGGGCGCGCCTTTAGCGAATCACTCCTGCCAGGATAGGTCGCCTCACCCCCGAACGGAATTGCTGGGCGACCTTGTCGGGAATAGCTCCCTAAACTTGGGAAATTTAGGCACAATAGGCCGATGAGCGCCGTCCTCTATCCCGTGGCCGCCAATGCCGAAGCCGCCTTGGCCTCTCCCCAGGGCCGGGCCGCGCGCGAACGCGAGGCCCAGGGGTTGGCCGGCGAGCCGGTCAGTTTTGTGCGCGAGTTCACCGGCCCGGTGTTCAAGACCGAGGATGCGGCGCTGGACGCCTATGCCGGGCGAGTGGACGACGAACGGCCGGGCATGCGCCGGATGATCCCGCCGCAGGACCATTTCTGCGAGATCAAGCCCATCGCCGAGCGGGGGATGATCCCGTTCACCGGTAAGCACACCGCCTGGCGTCTCTCGGTGGCCTATTGGCGCACCGCTTCGGGCGACGCCTTGCGTCCGCCCATGGAGCAGGCCCGCAAGCGGCGGCGCAGTCGGCAGGCCGCCGAGGTCCTGGACACCCGCGACCTGATCGCCCTGACCGATCAGCCGCTGCAGCCCCTCTACCCCCAAAGGGCCCTCGATATCGGTCTGTTCGAGGTGCGCCTGCCGGAGAATCCCGAAATCATCATGCCGGACGAATAGGCATGACCGACTGGACCGTCGCTCAGGCGCCTTCGCTGGATGACTTCGCCGCCCTGGCCCAGGACGCTCTCGCCCGCCTGCCTGAGCCTTTCCGGGGGCTGGCCGCCCAGGTGCACATGCGGGTGGCCGATTTTGGCGATGAGGATCTATTGGCCGAAATGGGCATCGACGACCCGTTCGAGCTCACCGGGGTCTATCGCGGCCAGGACCTGGCCCACCAGTCGGTGCTCGACCCCGTGCTCATGCCCGCCGAAATCCTGCTCTTCCGTCGCCCGATCCTGGACGAATGGGCCGAGAGCGGCGTGGTCACCCTCGGCGAGCTGGTGACCCACGTCCTGATCCACGAAATCGGCCACCACTTCGGCCTGTCCGACGCGGACATCCACGCGGCGGAACAATCTGAGTAACCAGCTGGGGGATGGCTTCGCCTTGTTAAGGCGGTGTTAGGCGCGGGGCGGTCCACTAGAGCTGGATGCGCGCCGGTGGGTTGGCCATGACTTTCGAAGATGGGCGCCGATCAACGCTCCTGGCCCAGCCGCGCCTGCGGGTGTGGGCCGCCCTGGCCCTTGCCGGGGTGTTGGCTGCGCCGTTCTTCCTCGTCGATATGCCGCCGGTGCTGGATTACCCCAACCATCTGGCGCGCTTCATGGTGCTGGCGCATCCGGGCGACCCCGCTCTGTCGGCGATGTACGCGCCGCATTGGGCCCTGCTGCCCAACCTCGGGGCCGACATTCTGGGCGTGCTGTTGCTGAAGGTCGCTCCGCTCCATGTGGGCGGGCGATTGGTGCTGGCCATTGCGATGTTCGCCCCGGTCGTCGGGATCAACCTCTACAGCCGCGTCGCTTTTGGCCGTTGGTCCTGGTGGCCTTTGGCCTCAGCCTTGGCCGCCTATAACGGCGCATTCCTGATGGGCTTCATGAGCTTTCTGCTTTCCATGGGCGTTGCCTTTGCGGGGGCTGCGCTCTGGCTAAAGCTTCGCCAAAAAAGCCATGTCTGGCTGAGCGCGGCGGTGGGCGCTGTCGCCATGGCGGCGGCTTTTATCTGCCACCTGTTCGGGGTGGCGGTCATGGCCCTGCTGATCGGCGCGCGGGAGGGCGAGGACCTGATCGCCCTGTGGCGCAAGGCAGGGCGCCCGCCCTATGCCGAGGCCGCGCGGCGGGCGGCTCTGCTGGCCGTCACGGCTTGCCCTACGGTGATCCTGTTCCTGAGCAGCGGCCTCGCCGGCGCTCCGCCGGCGCCGCACCAGTGGGACGCCGGCCACAAGGTTTGGGACCTGTTCACGGCCTTCATGTCCTACAGTCGGCTCCTGACGCTCGTGACAGGCTTGTTCGTTTTCGTGGTCGTGATCCTGGGCTGGCGGGGCGCGCGCTTCGCACCCGGCGCCAGGTTGGCCCTGGCCCTGGGGGCGTTGGTCTATGTCCTTGAACCCAACGCCCTGCAGACCGGCAGCTTCGTGGATTTGCGCGTGGGTCTCATCCTGGGGTTTTTGCTGTTCGCGGGCGTCCAGCCCCGCATCGCCCCGCGCGCCGCCTTGGTTTGCGCCGTGGCGGTCGCGGCGCTGATCGGCTGCCGGGTGGGCGATATCGGGTTGGGCTGGTTGCATCACCGCGTCGATCTGGCCGATGTGCGCCGGGCCATAGCCCAGGTTCCGCAAGGCGCGCGGGTGCTGGTCGCGCGCGGGCCGGCCATTGGGCCGGGGCCGGCCGAACGCCTCCTGCCGGGGGTCTATGCCACCGATGGCCATGTGTCGGCCTTGCTCGCCATCGAACGCAAGGCGTTCTGGCCCTTGATCTTTGCGGACCCG
This sequence comes from uncultured Caulobacteraceae bacterium, assembly GCA_964451265.1. Classification (GTDB taxonomy): domain Bacteria; phylum Pseudomonadota; class Alphaproteobacteria; order Caulobacterales; family Caulobacteraceae; genus BOG-938. The sequence goes on from CAYVHP010000173.1 coordinate 20,516, forward strand.
CGCCAGCAGCCTCTGGCGATCCTGCCGCCCTACGCGTCCCTGGCCGCGCCCTTGTCCGAGCCGGTTGGTTGGAGCGCGCTAGCCAAGTCCAGCTTCAGCGCCGACGACCTCGCCGCGTTCGGCAATTTGAAGGGCTGGCGCGAAGCGTATGGCTATGTCCTGCTGGTCGACGCAGAGGGCGCCGGGCCGCCGCCTGCCGGCCTCCAGACGCTGTATGCCGGGTCCTATGCGCGGCTCTACCGCACACCGCGCGGGATGTGAGGCGGCCGTGAAGCAGCAGCCCCACGCCGATCCAAAGTCCGCTCGCGCAGCTTGGCTCGACGAGTGGCAACTGCCCCTATTGTGGGCGGCCGGCCTGGCGCTCGCCATCCTCCTGGTCGTCAACAAGGTCAATGCGACCCCGAAATACGCATTGGTTTTCAATGAGATGCTCGTGCATCTCCTGCACGGCCGCTTCGACCTCGATCCCTCCACCATCGGTTCGGAGGCCTATGTCTATAAGGGGCGAACCTATGCCTACTTCGGCGTTTTCTGCGCGCTCCTGCGCCTGCCGCTGCTCCTGACCGGGCAGATCGGCGCCGACATCACCAAACTCTCGATGATTTTCGCGGCGGCCCTCTCCTTGGGCGCGCGGTTGGCGGCTGTCCGCCTGGCCATGAGCCGGGCGCCTGGACTATCGCGCGAGCTCAGCTGGATCATTCTGGGCGCCGTGGCGTTCGGCGGCGAAAGCCTCCAGTATCTTCGCCCGAGTCTCTTTCAGGAAGTCTGTTCCTGGGGCGCGGCCTTGTCGTCGGTGTTCGTCCTACTGGCCGTTCGCCGAATCCTGAGTCCCGGCCCTGAAGCGTGGCGCCTGTACGCGGGCATGGCCTTGGCGGCTGGGCTGGCTCTCTTGTGCCGCGTGTCGTTCGGGCTGGGCCTTTACGCCGCGGTTGGGCTGATGCTGGTCATCGAGGTCTGGCGAGGGCGGGCGAGACTGCCGGGCCTGCGCGCCTTGGCGCCGGCCGTGCTGGTCCTGGCCCTGTTTGCGGGCCTGGCCGGGGCCGTGAACAAGGCGCGGTGGGACGATCCCCTGGCGTTCGTGCCGGTGCGCTATCAAACCCTTATGGGGCAGGCCGATCCTGATCGTGCGGTTCGGTTGGCGCGCTATGGGGCGGTCAATCCCGTGCGCGCGCCCTTTGCGCTGCAGTACTATTTCGCGCCGCTCTGGGCGGTTCGCGACGGGACGGGGCAACTGTTCTTTCAGCAGGCGCAGTTGGACCTTTTCGACAGCGTCGAGCTGCCGCCGTCATCTTTCTTGCTGAGCGATCCGCTGTTGTGTGTGCTGGCCGCCTTGGGCTTGGGCGCCTTGGCGCGACGCCGCCCTCAGCTCGAAGAGGCAGCCCTGGCGCGAGGCGCGCTCCTGGGTCTGGCCATACCGGGCGCGGTCATGCTGTGCGCCATCAGCCTGACCTTCCGCTACCGGATGGATTTTTATCCCGGACTGGATTTCGCCGCCTGCATCGGCTTGGCCGCAATGGGCCGTGAGCCCAAGCCCATTACGGCGCGGCCATGGCTCTATATGGCTGTGGGCGGCGCGGTCGTGTCGCTCATCAGCCTGACCCTCTACAGCTACGCTCCCTTCGGCCCGGCCGTGGATCTGGATATGCGCAACGGCTGGATCACGCCCATGGTCGAGACGGCTCAAGGCCGCGATCCCTTTATCGGGCATCTGATGCGCGACGGCCGGCGACTTAATATCCCGGCGGCCGATCCGCACTGACGCCGAAGCGGGTCTGGCTTGGCGCACTTTATATGATAAAATGCGCAGTTCGAGGAGATGATGTCCATGTCAGCCGTTGAACGACTCAGCATTACCTTGCCTGCCGAGATGGCTTCGGCCCTGCGCCAAACCGTTGAGGGCGGCCAATATGCCTCCACCAGTGAAGTCATCCGCGAAGCCTTGCGCGAATGGACTCACAGGCGTGACGAAAATCAGCGCGATCTAGCCGCCTTGCGTGAAGCCGTAAGGATCGGGGACGAAAGTGGTCCCGGCGTGCCGGCCGATGAGGTTTTCGCCGAGTTGCGCCAAATGATCGCCAGGCGTCGCGCAACAGGCTGATGAAAAGGCTCGTCTTCTCGCCCGCAGCAGGGACGATCTTTTCGTGATTGGTCTGCAAATTGCCGAAGACGCCCCAATACGCGCGGAAAGCTTTTTGGCGGAATTGGAAGCCAAGGCGCGGCTGACCGCCGAGCGACCGAAAAGCTTTCCGGCGCGCGACGATGTCAGTCCGGGTCTGCGGATCGCGGTGCATGGGCGATATCTGGTTCTCTTTCGCGAATTGGATGACCATGTACGGATCGTCCGCATTGTTCACAGCGCCCGAGACCTGGATCGATTGTTCGGGGCATAGGCTGACGGTCAGAAGGTAGGACCCATGCGCATCGGCGTGCCCAAGGAGATCAAGCCCGGCGAGTATCGGGTGGGGCTGACGCCCGCCGCCGTGCGCGAATATGTGGCCCATGGCCATGTGGTGGTGGTGGAGGCGGGCGCCGGGCAAGGCGCGGGCTATCCGGACACCGCCTATCGCCGGGCAGGCGCCAAGCTCGCTGCGGGGTCGGCGGAGGCTTTTGACGAGGCCGACCTGATCGTCAAGGTCAAGGAGCCGCAGGCGGCGGAGTGGGCCAGGCTCAAGCCGCGCCATATCCTGTTCACCTATCTGCATCTGGCCGCCGATCCGGCCCAGGCGGCGGGGCTGGTGGCTTCGCGCTGCGCCGCCATCGCCTATGAGACCGTCACCGACCAGCAAGGCCGCCTGCCCTTGCTGGCGCCCATGTCGGAAGTGGCGGGCCGGATCGCGGTGTTCTCCGCCGCAGAGACCCTGCTCAAGCACAACGGCGGGATGGGCCTGTTGCTGTCAGGCGTGCCCGGCGTGCCGCCGGCGCGGGTGTGCGTGCTGGGCGGCGGAGTCGTGGGCGCTAACGCCGCGCGCATGGCGGCGGGGCTGGGCGCCGAGGTGGTGGTGATCGAACGGTCGGTTCCGCGCATGCGCGAGCTGGACGATCTGTTCATGGGACGTGTGCGAACCCGCTATTCCACCCTGGACGCCATCGAGGAGGAGATCCTCCTGGCCGATGTGGTGATCGGAGCGGCCTTGGTTCCCGGCGCCGCCGCCCCCAAGCTGGTCAGACGCGAACACTTGGCGCGGATGAAGACCGGATCGGTGCTGGTGGACGTGGCTATAGACCAGGGCGGCTGCTTTGAGACCTCCCATCCCACCACCCACGCCGCGCCCACTTTCGTCATCGATGGCGTGGTGCACTATTGCGTCGCCAACATGCCGGGCGCCGCGCCGCGAACCTCGTCAGAGGCCCTGGTCCACGCCACCTTGCCCTATGGCCTCGCCCTGGCCGACCACGGCCTTGACGCCCTGAAGCACGACCGGGGCCTAGCTCATGGCCTGAACGTGCTGGACGGCGACATCACCCATCCGGCGGTGGCGTCAGCGCTGCGCCGTCCTCTGCTTGATCCGTTCAAGGTGTGGACTGACGACGCCTCGTAAGGGCGACGGTTTTGGCATAACCTTGCTCCGTTCAGGTCTGGGGACCGAAGATGCAGCACAGCTACCGCCCCCAAGCGGGCCTTCGTCGACGCCGAACCGGCGGGTTTAACCGCCAACACGCCGCCTTCATCGGCGGGCTGCTGATTCTGGCCGCCTTCGAGTTGCTGCTGGCGTCCAAGGGCTGGACCTTCTGACTTGTCTAAACTCGCTGGTTGAGCCACAAGCCCCTATCGGTGGTTCCCCTTATCAAGGGGCCAAGAGGGAACGTGGTGCGGGGCTAGCCCCAAAACCGCGGCTGTGCCCGCAACTGTAAACGGCGAGGATTTGGCCCGTTCGCGCAAGCGACGCCACTTGGCGCTCTTCGGAGCGTCTGGGAAGGCGGGGACTGATCCGATGACCCGTGAGCCAGGAGACCTGCCGCCGGTACGTCGCTCGTCCGCAAGCCCGGGACCAGGCTTGAGGCGCGGTCCTTCCGTGAAGGCGACTGGCCATGCCCGGCGGATCCCTCCTGACATCAGGCGGGGTGCGAGGCCAATCGCTTGACCCACGGCCCGCTCTTCGGCGCGGAGGCGGCCTGAAGGAGAACCGCGCCATGCAGCGCTTTTGTTTGCCTATCCTGGCCCTCGGCGGCTCGCTTTGTCTTGTCGGCCCCGCCCTGGCCGATCCGGCCGCCGCCGATGTGGTCATTACCTCCTCGCGCCTGAGCCAACCCCTGGCCATCACCCCTGACGCCACCGTCATCAGTCGCGAGCAGATTCAATCGCGCGGCGCCGTGTTCGCCGCCGATGTCCTGGCCACCGTGCCCGGCGTCATTATCGGCGAGAACGGCTTTGGTGGAATTTCCTCGCTCAGCCTGCGCGGCGCGTCGTCGAACAAGACCCTGGTGCTGATCGACGGCGTACCCGTGAACGATCCGTCCCAGCCTCAGGGCAGCTTCGATTTCTCCGGCCTGGATTTGGCCTCCACCCAGAGGATCGAGGTGCTCAATGGTCCCCAGGGCGCGATCTGGGGCTCGGACGCCATTGGCGGGGTGGTCTCGATCATCAGCCTGGAGCCTGACGGCCTGAGCGCCTCGGGCGAGGTCGGCTCGCTGGCGACCTATCGTCAAATGGCGTCGGCGGGCATTTCGACGGAGCGATACGCCGCCGGGGTCAGCTACGGCGGGTTCCGCACGGCCGGCGTGCCCAATGCGGACCAGAAATTCGGCAATACCCAACCTGACGGCTTCAACGACACCACCGTCAGCTTGAACGGCCGGCTGGAGGTCAACGACCGCGTCAGCCTGGATAGCCGTGTGCGCTATGTCCACGCGGCCGAGGAATACGACATCTTCTCCAACCCCGCCCATGTGACGGACCCCACCGCCAGCAGCGTAGTGGAGAGTGAAGCGGGTTATGTGCGCGCGCGGATCAAGGACGTGCTGGGCTTTGATCAGGAATTGCGGGTCGACCTGATGGGCCTGGACCGCAACTATTTTGGCAAGTTTCCCTTCGGCGCGCACGGCGATCAGGAAGTGCTGCGCTGGACCGCCACGCGCCAGGAAAAGACCTGGGGCTTGCAGTTTGGCGCTGAACATAAGCGCGCCGCCGAGAACACCGGCGGCGGACTGCTGACGCGTAATGACGACGGCCTGTTTGTGATCGGTCGGTGGAGCCCGCAAGACCGCCTGAACCTGACCGCCAGCGTGCGGCAGGACGCCTTCAACGCCTATGGAAACCAAACCACCGCGCGTGGGGGCGCGTCCCTGCGTCTGGGCGGCGGCTTCACCGTGGTGGGGTCGGTGGGCCAAGGATTTAAGGCGCCCACGGTGTTTGAGGTGACCTACCCTTGCTTGGAATGCACAGTGCCCGGCCCGCCTAAGACTTTGCGGGCGGAACAGGCCCTGGGCGAGGATGTCGGTCTGGACTGGAGCACGACGGGCGGCGACACCGGCGCGCGGATCACCCTATTTAACCTCAGCGTCACCAACCAGATCGATTACATCTATCCCACCGGCTACCTGAACCAGTCGCACGTCCGCACGGCCGGACTGGAGTTCAGCGGCCATCATCGGCTGGGCCACGGCTTCTCCCTCCAGGGCTCATTCGCCCATATTGAAGGGGTCGACGGCACGGGGCCCGTCCAGCTTCGGCGCATTCCCCGCAATTCCGGGTCCGGCGCCTTAAGCTGGCAAGGCCAGGCCGGGGCCGCGCACGGCGCCCAGGCCGAAATCGGCTTTCGCGGTCAGGACCAGGCCCCTGACGGCGCCGGCGTGATCCAGCCCTATATGATCGCCTACGCCAACGCCCGCTTCAGCCTGACAGACCATCTCAGCTTGACGGCGCGGGTCGAGAACATCGCCAATACGCACTATGAGCAGGCCTATGGCTATGGCGAGCCAGGCCGAATGGTCCTGGTGGGCTTGAGCTGGCGGTGATCTGATCCTTTCGGTCCGGCGCCGCCGCGCCGGGCCGATTTGACTTCAGTTATCAACGACTTCCAGGATCAGCCCGCTGGACAGCGAGGCCAGCAGAAAATCGCCGTCCAAGGCAAACCAGCCGCAGCCTTCGGGCGGGCGGCGCAGACGCTGGGCGGCGTAGGAGACATTGGGTCCCGCCCGCAAGACCCAATCCGGAAGCACCTCGCCACGCGCCCAGTGATGGCGCGCCTGGGCCTGAACCGGCGTGGCCGACACGGCCATCGTCAGGGCCGGCGCGCCGGCCAAGACGAGCACCGCCAGAATGCGCAAAAGGGACTTCATCGTGGATCGAGCCTCTCCGTGAGCTGAATAGACCTAAAAAGTGTTCGCAAGATAGCCGAGCGGTTCTGGCGGCGCCGTTTGTCTCGCGTCGGGGCTCGGTGCTTTGAAGGCGACAATCCAAGCCCGCAGTTGCATTTATCGGCGATCCGTCCATATTCCCGGGCATCGAATTCCGTCCGGTTCGGCCGCTTTTCTATGCTCGATTTCGGTTGAGCCCGGACCTAGCCCACCGATCCCCAGAATTTGATGCGCAGGCGAGGACTCCTGCGTGGATTCTTTTTCTATGAGGAACGCCAGATGGCGACTGGAACAGTAAAGTGGTTCAACACCACCAAAGGATACGGCTTCATTCAACCGGACGACGGCGGCTCGGATGTGTTTGTGCACATCTCGGCGGTCGAGCGCGCGGGTATCGGCAGCCTGCGGGACGGCCAGAAATTGAGCTTTGAACTTGAGCGTGATCGCAAGAGCGGAAAACTTTCCGCCGGCGATTTGCGCGCCCTTTAAGACTTGAGGAGCTGATGGCCGAGAAAGAAGAGTTCCTGGAGTTTGAAGGAACCGTCACCGAACTTCTTCCGGAAGGACGGTACCGGGTCAAGCTCGACAACGACCACATGGTCCTGGCCTATACGGCGGGGAAAATGCGGCGGAACAAGATCAAAACCCTGGTGGGCGATCGCGTCACCGTTGAGATGACGCCCTACGACCTGTCCAAGGGGCGGATCACCTTTCGGCACAAGACCGAAGGCGGCGCGGGGGCTCCACGGCCTCCCGGCGCCCGGCCTCAGTTTCGCAGACGATAAGACGCCAAAGGCCTTCCCGGGTTTCTCGGGGAGGCCTTTCGCTTTTGGACCGCGGGTCAGGCTCGGCGCTGGCCGAACAGGCCTTTGAGCGTCACAGCGCAAAGGACGATGAGCCCACTTGCGCCGGCGATGTCCGCTAGGAAGTTCATTGAGGCCGCCCCTGCTCCGTCCGCCGATATTACCGCGCCATGGATGACATAGGCGTTAATCCGCCCGTCCCAAGATCGTCACACGCGGCCTTTTCGGTTCGCCGTGCGTTGTGGGTTTTGAGCAACGCTCGATTCGGTCGCCACCGGCGCATCACCTACCGTCCAGGAGTTGTCCAGTCGGGTTTTGCGCTAATATGCAGCAGACCAAGGAGGCGCTTAGCCATGAGTTGGAGACCTATCGATTTAGCGCCGCGGGACGGTTCGCTGCTCGTGGTGGCGTTCCGTTCGCCACTCAGCGGCCAGGTTTCGGTATTTGTCACCCGATGGACCAAGGAGGGGTGGGTTCACGATTCCTCATACGGAGAGGTCACCGCCAATGGTGATGTGGCCTTCGCCTGGACCGCCTTGCCCGAGGCGGATGTTTAGCCCAGCGCCGAACCCTTAAAATGCGAACTGGGCGCGGCCGGACATGACGCCGTAGCTCTGGCCGATTTGGGCGCCGGTCGGGGTCTGGTAATTGGCTGCGTTGGGCGAAATACGATCAATCTTGACCTGGGCGTAGTCGAGCATGACGCGGCTGATGGCGTTGGGGTACCAGTTCAGGCCCAAGGTCCAGTTCTGCTCGTCCCCGCCGCGGATCGCATCAATCGCCGGGGCCGTCCCTGCGGCTCCGGCGTGGTAGTTCAGGTCCACGTTGGAATAGCGCAGGCCCAATTCCCATGCCCCCCACGCTCCGGCTTTCAGATCGAACGGATGGGCCACCGGCACGGCGTCAAAGGCGCCGGATTGGGTATTGTAGGTCCGCCGCTCGCCGGTGATGACCCAGGTCCCCGAGACGTAGTAGCCGTCGAACGTGGGATTGGACGCGATGTCGGATCGGTTGACGGTAAAGTGCTGGTACTCGCTTTGCAGCAGCAGGTTCTGCTTCTGCGCGGCCAATTCCAGGCCCACGGTCGAGGCGTGCTTGGCGTCGATAGAGCCGGTGTTGATCAGCTTGGTTCCATCCACGCGTAGCTCGGGCGTATTGGCCAGGGCCACCGTGTAGCTCGTGATCGGTGTTACGCCATTGGCCGCCGGGCCGCTGACGCTGGCCGGGGTGCTGACATAGCTGGCGTTGGCCCCCAGATGCACCAGATAGTCGCCGCCCTTGATCGGCGTGCCCGCAACCCGTCCGGTGAAGCCGAGCTGGTCGCCGTAAGACTGGGCCGTGGCGATGGCTGCGGTGGCCGGGGTGGAGGCAATATTGACCACCGCGCCCGAGTTGGCGCTGCCGACGGTGCGTCCGGCGATGGCGAAAGCGGCCAGCCAGCGATCATCGCCCGCATAGATCTGTGCAGCCGTGCGGCTGTCTCCGCCCACCAGATTACGCGCAAGGTCGCTGACGGCGGCGCGTTCCACGAAGGGCATGCTGTTGACCGAAGCTTGGTCATCCAGTCCCAAGGACGGCGCGAAGGCGCCGACCCGAACCTTGAAGGGCTTCAGGCCCGAATATTGGACCCAGCCTTCGAACAGGAAGCCCGCGTTTTCCACCCCGTTGGACGGGCCGCCAAAATCGAACACGACGCGGTAGTCCCAATCGGAGAAGGCCGTCCCGTCGGCGCCGATTCGCGCGCGGCGGACCACATCGCCGGTCTTCAGTTGGCGGGCGTGGGCGAGATCGACATTGCTCGCCGAAGAGCCCAGGGCCGGGCCGCTGCGGCGCAGGTCGCTGGAAATCGGACCCGCCGCCATCTGCCTGAAGTCAGCGCCGTCCAGTTGCGTGACCGCGTGGAAATTGACCGTGAACTTGCCGTCGCTGGAGGTGATGGCCGGCTTTCCGCTGGCGATCACGGCGGAGGCTGCGGGGGGCTTGGGCTCCTTGTCGCGAACATCTTTGATCTGGGCGACGGTTTGGGTTTTGAGATCCTGGATTTCGGCGGCCAGGACCTTCACCTCTGCCTCCAGCGCCGCGATCTTGTCGGCCTGAGCGTCGCCGGATGAAGCGGGGCCGGCCGGGGCGGTCGACACGGTCTGGGCCAGGGCGGCGGCGGCGGCGGCGGCGAACAACAAGCCCATGAACGCGCTGCGGCTGGCGCGACGCAAGACGGTGTGAACCATGGCGAAACCCCATCATTGGCCCGTTAGGGCTCGATTATCCCCGAGCGCAACTGTTGGGGTTCATCCATAATGAGGTTGCATCGGCAAAGGTGAAAAAAACCTGTGGGGCGGACATTGTTATTTTCCGCCCCACAGGCTTTCCGGTCGTGGCTTATTGTCTCATTTGGGGCGCCGCAGAGCGGCCATTTGCCAACTAGAACTGCGCTTTCACCGTCACGCTGACCGTGCGCGCATCGCCGGGGTTGCCGATCACGAGGCCCGAGTTGCCCGACTGAACCGAGACGAACTGGATGTAGTTCTTATCCAGCAGGTTCTTGACCTGGACATAGGCTTCCCAGGGCCCCGAGCTCTTGAACCCGGCGCGCAGGTTCAAAATGCCATAGCCGTCGATGTTGGTGTATTTCGAGTCGGTGGCGTCGGAGTTGTAGCTGGAGCGGAAGCTGCCGTCCAAGCTGGCGTAGGCCTGCCCTTCCACAGCTCCCAGGGTCGCAGGGCGGCGATATTCCACCCCGGCGGCGGCGGCCCAGCGTGAGAGGCCCGGCAGGGCCTTGCCGCTCAAGTCGCAGACGGTGGTAGAGGTTCCGATCCGCTCCAGTGGGCACGGGCCGTTGGCGAAGTGGGCGTAGACGCCCTCGCTCCAGGCCAGGTTCGCATAGCCGGTGAAGCCGTGGATGGAGCGGGTGCTGAGGTCGGCTTCAGCGCCATGAACCGTCACCTGCTTCACATTGGCCAGATAGCCGCGCAGAGCGCCCGGACCGGAGTCCACCACATTGGCCTGGAAGTCGCGGTCATCGGTGTAGAAGGCCGCGAAGTTGGCCGTCAGCAGGCGTTGGAACAGCTGGGTCTTCACCCCGATGTCGTAGGTCGTCACCTTTTCGGGCTTAACCACGGCGCTAGCCAGATTGGGCGTGTTGGCCGCCGTCAGAGGCAGGGCGGTCATGTTGATGCCGCCGGACTTGAAGCCGCTGGAGTAGCTCGCGTAGGCGCGCACATCCGGGGTGAAATCATAGGAGGCGCTGATCCGGCCTGAAGCGTCGCCTTCGCTGAGACCGGCGGTGAAGGCCTGGGGCCGGGAGATGCTTAGCTGGTTCTTAAGCTGGGTTGGGTCGCTAGTGACCAGGCCGCCCGCCGTGGTCTGAGCATAGGCGCCGGACTTGCGTTCCTGGGTGTAGCGAACGCCGGGGCTGATGCGGAACTTGTCGGTGATGTTCCAGGTGGCTTCGGCAAAGGCGGCGTAGCTGTCGGTGGTGATGCTGGAGTTGTTGTATTGCGTATAGCCGTCCAGCAGGGCCGCCGGCGAGTTGGTGGTCGGCAGCAGCCAGTAGGATGCGTTTGAGCCCCACTGGGTAATGCCGTGGGTGGTGATGTTCTGATTGAAATAATAGAGCCCGGCGGTCCAGTCGACGACATGCTTGCCGTTGGACCCCAGCCGCAGTTCCTGACTCCACTGATATTGGGTGGAGGGGTTGGCTGACTGACGAACGATGTCCAAGGACGTGTAGTCGCGGTCATTGGCGGGGAGCCAGGACCAGTGGCGATAGGCGCTGACCGAGGTGACGGTGGCGAAACCGAGGTCATAGTCGGCGATCACCGATCCGCCGCCCAGGGTTTGGTAGGCGCGCAGGGGGCCGTTGGTGTCCGTGACCCGATCATAGATGTTGGTGCTGCCCGGCTTATAGCCGATGCCTGCGGCCAGGGCGGCGAACTGTTGGCCCAAGGGCTTCAGGGTGGCGCCCGCCGTGACAAAGGCCTGGGTGCAGCAGTTCCTCTGGTCCTGGTTGGCGTAGTCCCCGTAAAGGCGAAGCTTCAGCTTGTCGGTCGGCGTGTAAAGAATCTGACCGCGCACGGCCAAATCGTTTTGATCATTCTGCTTCTTATTGAGGGTGACGTTGCGGTACACCCCGTCGCGGCGCGTGCCGACGAAGGACAGGCGCCCGGAGAGGTTCTCGGCCAGCGGTCCGGTGACGGTGGCCTTGCCCTGCCAGAAATTATAGCTGCCGTAAGTGCCTTCCACGTCCGCGCCGAAGGTGGAGCTGGGCGCGCGGGTGGTGATGTTCAGGGCGCCGGCGGTGGTGTTCTTGCCAAACAGCGTGCCCTGAGGACCGCGCAGAATCTCGATCTGATCGATGTCGACGAAGTCCAGCACGGCAATGCCTGGGCGCTCGTAATAGACCTGATCGACATAGACCCCCACGCCTTGCTCCAGACCGTCATTGGCCAGGCCGTAGCTGGCGCCGAGGCCGCGGATGGTGACCGAAGTGTTGCGCGCGTTCGAGGACAGCACCTGAACGGTCGGGATCTGCTGGGTCAGCAGGCCGATGTTGTACTGACCCGACCGCTCCAGGCTGGCGCGGGTGACCACCGACAGGGAGATCGGCACCGCCTGGGCGCTTTCTTCCCGGCGGCGGGAGGTGACGATAATCGCGGTTTCAGGGGGCGGGCTCGCGACGGCGGGAGTTGCGGCGGACGCAGCGGTGGCGGCTACGACGCCGGCGTCTGCGGCGAAGGCCGCGCCCGCGGCGCTGGACAGCAGCGCCGCAACGAGCGCTCCACGACGGGCGGAGCGAGAAAGCGTTAGATGCACAGGTATTCCCCTTCGATTTCGCGACGCACGGCGGCGTCCTGGCATCACTCATAAACATAAATCCTATCGACGAAATCGAGATTCAATCCTAGGGGCATGAGAAATTCTAAATCGTCGCCATCGGTCGTACCGCCGGGGGGACCGAGAAATGGGTGCTGTGAGACTATTCGCGCGGAGGCGGCGCGGCGCTGGAAACCTCGCCCGGCTGGGCGTTCCAGGTCATGATCGGCTCATCGGCGTCGGTCAGGCCGGCCTGTTTGAGCGCGGCCTGCATGTCGTAGATCGTGTCGTTCCCTGTGGAGAAATGCAGCAGGAACGGCTTGGCCGAGCGGCCCCTGGCGCTGACAAAATCGGGCGTGCCGTTGATCTGCACGGCATAGGCGTGATTGGACGCCACTGAGCACAACAGAGCGAAGCTGCGCTTGTCGTTCAACAGGCGCGGGGTCTTCAGGCAATGGGGAAAGGCGCCGTCGGTGGACTGGCCGAAAGACCAGGCTTCAGGGACCATGGCCTGATCGAACACGATCTTGAGCACCAAGATTCCCCCGGAGGCCTTGCCGCCGTCGGCTGGAAAGGTGGACACGACCTTGGGATCGACCGGAGGGGTCGCGATAATCACCAGCTCGTCCGGTTTGGAAGGCGCAGCCTTCGCCGGAGCAGAACCGGCTAAGGCCGCCAGGGCAAGCAACAGGGACACGAGAGGGGGATTCATGGGTTGAAACGGAGGTCCTTGTCGAACCCCCGTTCGCCATCGCCCGTCAGGATGGGATCCGCTCAGCCTTTGGGCGCCGAGGGCTTGGCCGCCGTCGGATCGGCGGATCCCAGCCCGGTGATCCCGCCGCTGGCCAGCACATGGCCGCTCACGGAAGCCTTCAGCGCGTCCCAGGTCAGCAAGGGATTGCCCTGTAGGACGGTGTCCAGGGCGAACACCTGCAAGTGGTAGCGGTGCTTGGGTCCGGGGGGCGGGCGCGGACCCATGAAGGCGTTGCTGGGGCCGCGGACATTGGGGCCATAGGTCGCGCCGGCGGGCGGGGCGGTCATGCCGGCGTCCAGCTTGGTCGTGCCGGCCGGCACATTGAACATGGTCCAGTGCAAGATGGCGTCGCCGCTGTGCAGACCGTCGGTATCCTGCATGACCACCAGATAGGACTGGGTGCCCTTGGGACCCTTGGTCCACGCCAGGCCCGGGAAGATGTTGCCCCGGTACTGCGTGTTCTCAAACGGGATGTCGCCGCCGTCCTTGAAGGCCGGCGTGGTCACCTTCAGGCTCGCGCCCTTCTTGGCGGGCAAGACATTGAGCGCCAGCTTGGCGATGCCCACTTCCACGGCGGGGGGCGGCGCCTGGGCAAAGGCGGCGGGCGCGATCACGAGCCCGAAAGCGGCGGCCAGGGCCGCAGCGGAAAGACTGGATTTCATGGTTCCTCTCCTGGGACCTTTTGCGGCCCCTCATAGGCGAACATTGTCCGCGAACGGGACCTGGGGCAAGGGTCAGTTCTTCAACCTTTCAATCCAAGTGCTGGTCGAAGGATCGTGGGCTGCGCGCGCCCCGCCCTCGAGCTCAGGCAGAATACGGCTCGCCAGGGTCTTTCCCAGCTCCACCCCCCACTGGTCGAAGCTGTTGACGCCCCACAGCACGCCCTCCACCAGCACCTTGTGCTCATAAAGGGCGATCAGGGCGCCTAAGGCGTGCGGGGTCAGGCGGTCCATCACGATCAAGCTGGACGGGCGATTGCCGGGGAAGGCTTTTTGCGGCGCCAGCACATCGATGGCCCCGGCGCCCAAGCCCGCAGCCGTGAGCTCTTCGCGGACGACGTCTTCGGACTTGCCGACCAGCAGCGCCTCGGCCTGGGCCAGCATATTGGCCAGCAACTTAGCGTGGGCGCCGGTAGGACCTTCGTCGTTGCGGGCCACGCCGATGAATTCCACCGGCACAACGTCCGTGCCCTGGTGCAGCATTTGAAAGAAGGCGTGCTGGCCGTTGGTGCCCGGTTCGCCGAACACCACCGGACAGGTCGCCCGTGGCGCCGGCCGTCCGTCCGCGCCCACCCGCTTGCCGTTGGACTCCATCTCCAGCTGCTGAAGAAACGACGGCAACAGGCGCAGGCGCTGGCTGTAGGGGATGACCGCCCTGGCGGCGCGCCCCAGGCCGTCCCGATTGAACACCTGGGCCAGGGCCAGGAGCACCGGGGCGTTGGTCTCGAAAGGCGCGGACAGGAAATGCGAGTCCATGTCGCGCCCGCCGTGCAGGAAGTCCTCGAAGACCTCCGCACCCAAGGCGATGGCGCAGGACAGACCCACCGCCGACCACACCGAAAAGCGGCCGCCGACCCAATCACGGAAGGCAAACAGGCGGTCCGGTGACACGCCAAAGTGCGCCACCGCTTGAGGATTGGCGGAGACGGCGATCAGGTGTCCGTCGCCATCCGGCCCCAGGGCGCCCCTCAGCCATTCACGGGCGGCCACGGCGTTGGCCATGGTCTCCTGGGTGGTGAAGGTCTTGGACACCACCGTCACCAGGGTCTCGGCCGGGTCCAGGCCATTCAGGGCCGCCGCGATATCCGAACCGTCGACATTGGCGGCGAAGCGCAGGGTGAAGGCGCTGTCCAGGGGCCGCAGCGCGTCCCACACGAGGCGCGGGCCAAGATCGGACCCGCCGATGCCGATATGCACGATATTGCGGAACGCCTTGCCGGGGGCGCCGCGCAGCTCGCCGGCGCGAACCTGGCCGGCGAAGGCGGCTATGGCCGCGCGCACCTGGGCCACTTCGGCCGATACCGGCTCGCCCTTAGCCTGGAACGCCTGGTCCGGCGCCGCCCGCAAGGCGGGATGCAGCACGGCCCGGTCCTCCGAAGCATTGACCGCATCTCCGGCAAACAGGGCGGCGCGTCGCTCAGCCACGCCGCAGGCGCGCGCCAGGTCTAGTCCCGCCCTCAGGCCCTCTCTCGACCAGGGCTGCTTGGACAGGTCCACGGTCAGGCCCGCCGCTTGGACCGTCATGGTCGTCAGCCGGTCCGGTTCGGCCGCGAACAGGCCCAGGATCGGGCGATCCTCAGCGGCTAGGGCGTCAGCCAGAAACGCGGTCCATTGGGCCGTGGTGGACATCGAAACTCCGTCGAAAGCGGATTTAGTTAACGCGGCATTTACCATGTTGGAGCCAGTCTTGGCGGACGATTTGAGTCCATTCCCGGAGCGTTCGCAATGTCCTGTGATGTGGCCGCTGCGGCCTTTCTTTTCCTGGCCTCCACCGGCCCGTCTCACGCCGCGCCCCTCTGGCGCATCGACGCGCCGGCCGCCGTTTCCGCCCTGTCGAGGGAGCCGCTGTTCGCGGACATCATCAGTCGCGCGGCCAAGCTCAAGACCGACACGGACGCCTATCGCCGGCAGACAGCCAAGATCGCCATCCCCGCCGCCCTGCCGCGCTTCGACGACTTCCAGTCCCGCATCGCCGCCCTGTCCGACCTGGACATGAAAGGCCACCTGGAGCTGGCCAAGCGGGGCACCGACGGCGACCTGAAATGCATCCTGCGCGGCATCTCCCAGGACCTGCCCAAGAAGTTGGCCGAGCTGGCGGCGGCTAAGACCGGGCCCGACCAGGATCAGGCGCTGCGCGACATGTCCTATCTGCTCAACGACAATGTCGAAGTGATCACCGCCCCGCCCGCGCCGCCGGTCTAGGGCCAGAAGGCGGTTGATTTTCACCGCCCTTCCTCCGCTCGTTCCCGCCAAAGCGGCAAGGCAATCGCATGTGGGTTCGCGCCCGAGCCTGGGTCACATCTCCTTCCCTGCGCAGCGGGGAAGGGGGACCACGCGAAGCGTGGTGGAAGGGGCCTTCTAGCGACGACCCAGCCCGCAGCGTTGCTGCGGGCGTTCTTCGCGGCGATGGCCAAATCTTTGGCCATCGCATGCCAGTGCCTATCGGCAATGGCCGCTCATCACCCCCACCACCGCCTTTCAGGCGGTCCCCCTCCCCCGCTGACGCAGGGGAGGAAATATCCATCCGGCTCGCGCTTCCCATAAGCGATTGCCTTGACGCTTTCACCGGGATGAGCGGGATTCAGATGTTCACCCTTCGGTCCAAAAATTAACCATAGCTAATTTTGTGTTAATGCCTTTTTGTTCTCTTTTGGCACGGTGAAGCTTGGAGCGGGATGCGAAAAGTGGAGGCCGGTTTTCGCTTAAATCCCGCTCTCGAATCTAGTGCGCTTCGTCCCAATTAAGCGCCGCGCGGGCTTCCACCACGAGGGGCGCCGATAGCGCTACGGCCGGCTCGGGCGCGCGCTCCATGACCTTGCGGACCAGGGCGCAGGTGGCGTCGGCTTCCTCGGCGGGGGCCTCAAACACCAGTTCGTCGTGCACCTGCATCAGCATGCGCGCCTTCAGCCCCGCCTCGCGCAAGGCGCCCGGCATCCTCACCATGGCCCGGCGGATCACATCGGCGGCGGCGCCCTGGATCGGAGCGTTGATGGCGGCCCGGTCGGCGAAGGCGCGGTGCGCGGGCGACGAGGCCCTGATCTCAGGAATGATGATCTTGCGGCCGAACAGGGTGGTGACATAGCCCTGCTCGCGGGCCATGGCCTTGGTCCGCTCCATATAGTCGGCGATGCCGGGGAAACGCTCGAAATAGGTCTTGATATAGGCCCCCGCTTCCTCGCGCGGGATCGACAGCTGGTTGGCCAGGCCAAAGGCGGAAATGCCATAGATGATGCCGAAGTTGATGGCCTTGGCCCGTCGCCGCACCTCGCCCGGCATTCCCTCCACAGGCACCCCGAACATCTCAGAGGCGGTCATGGCGTGGATGTCCAGGCCCTCGACGAAGGCGCGCTTGAGCTGTGGGATGTCGCCGATGTGCGCCAGCAGGCGCAGTTCGATCTGGCTGTAGTCGGCGGAGATCAACACCTGGCCGGGCTCGGCGATGAAGGCCGCGCGGATCTTGCGGCCCTCCTCGGTGCGCACGGGGATGTTCTGCAGGTTCGGATCGTTGGACGAGATGCGTCCGGTTGAGGTCGCCGCCAGGGCGTAGGAGGTATGCACCCGGCCGGTTCGGGGCGAGATGGCCCCCACCAGATTGTCGGTATAGGTGCCCTTCAGCTTGGCCAGTTGGCGCCAGTCCAGCAGCACCCGGGGCAGTTCGTGCCCCTGCGCCGCCAGCTCTTCCAGCACGCCGGCGTCGGTGCCCCAGGCGCCGGTGGCGGTCTTCTTGCCGCCGGGCAGGGCCATTTCGCCGAACAGAACGTCGCCGATTTGCTTGGGGCTGGCCAGGTTGAAGGGGCGGCCGACCAGGGCTTGAGCCTTGGCTTCCAGCTCGGCCATACGCATGGCGAATTCCTGCGACAGCCGCCGCAGCCAGTCCGGGTCGATCTTGACCCCTTCGCACTCCATCTGGGCCAGCACGGCGGGCAGGGGCCGCTCAAGCGTCTCATAGGCGGTCAGCAAGCCCTCGGCCGCCAGGCGCGGGCGCAGCACGTCATACAGGCGCAAGGTGACGTCGGCGTCCTCGGCGGCGTAGCAAGTGGCGGTGTCCAGTTTCACCTGGCCGAAGTGCTTCTGCGCCTTACCGCTGCCGGCCACCTCTTTGAAGGTGATCGGCTTGTGCCCCAGCCACAGCTCCGACAACTCATCCATCCCGTGGCCGTGCAGGCCGGAATCCAGGATGTAGGAGATCAGCATGGTGTCGTCGACCGGGCCGACTTGCACGCCGTAGCGTGACATCACCGCCATATCGTACTTGGCGTTCTGGGCCACCTTGAGCACGTCTGGGTCTTCCAGCAGAGGCTTTAGCCGGGCCACGGCGTCCTTCAACGGAATCTGCGTCAGGTCCTCGGCCGCCTCCAACGCCAGACCGTCCTCGGCGACATGGCCCAGGGGAATGTAGCAGGCCCGCCCGGGCGCTATGGCCAGGGACACGCCGACAAGCCCGGCATTGGCCGAGGACAAAGCGTCGGTCTCTGTATCGAAGGCCACCACGCCCGCCGCCGTAGCCAGAGCGATCCAGCGGTCCAGGGCGTCCAGGTCGCGCACGCACTCATAGGCCGCGGTGTCGATGGCGACCGGCTCGGCGGCGGCGCTCGGGCGCGGCGCCCGTTGCAGGGAGAAGGTCGGCGCGCTCGCAGGAGCGGAGAGGCGGGCGGCGCCGGGACTGGACGGCGCCGACGGCGCATGTCCGGCCTCACCGATGCGGCGGGCCAGGGTGCGAAACTCCATCTGCTCCAGAAACGCGGCCAGCACCTCCTTGTCCGGATCGGCGGCCTTCAGCTCATCGATGGGGGTCGGCAGGGGCGTTGAGCGGTCCAGAGTCACCAGTTGGCGCGACAGGCGGATTTGATCGGCGAAATCGATCAGGGTCTGGCGGCGCTTGTCCTGCTTCACCTCGCCCGCGCGGGCCAAAAGCGTGTCCAGGTCGCCGTATTCGTTGATCAGCAGGGCGGCGGTCTTGATCCCTATGCCCGGCGCGCCCGGAACATTGTCCACGCTGTCGCCGCACAGGGCCTGGACATCGATCACCTTGTCCGGCGTCACGCCGAACTTCTCAAACACCTGCTCGGGGCCGATGCGGACGTTCTTCATGGTGTCGAGCATCGACACCCCGTCGCCCACCAGCTGCATCAAATCCTTGTCCGAGGAGATGATCACCACCTCCCCCCCGGCCGCGCGCCCCGCCTCGGCATAGGCGGCGATCACATCGTCAGCCTCGTAGCCCGCTAGCTCGATGGCCGGCACGCCAAAGGCCCGCGTGGCCTCGCGCACCAGGGCGAATTGCGGGATCAGGTCCTCGGGCGGCGGCGGGCGGTGGGCCTTGTAAAGGTCGTACAGATCGTTGCGGAAGGTCTTCTCGGAATGGTCGAACACCACGGCCAAATGGGTCGGCGCGTCCGCCTCGCCCTTCATGTCGCAAAGGAACTTCCACATCATGTTGCAGAAGCCCGCCACTGCGCCCACCGGCAGTCCGTCGGACTTGCGCGTTAGCGGGGGAAGGGCGTGATAGGCGCGGAAAATGTAACCGGAGCCGTCGACGAGATAGAGCTTCAGGCGCGGCCCGTCCTGGGTGAGCGCGCGTTCGGAGGGCATGGGCGGGGCGTCGGCGGGCGCGTCGGTCTGGAACAGGTCGGTCATGGGGGGAAGATAGGCGGGCTGGCGGGAATCCTCCACATGGGAATGCGGTGGTGATCGGAGTCTTTTGAACCACGAAGATCACGAAGGACACCAAGGGCGCGGCTACCCCTTCCAACCCCTCTCGATCCTTGCGGACCTCTGCTATAGGCGGCCTGGGAGGCCAACCAATGGGCACACCGCCGGGCGACGGAAGGGGACAATCCGATCCCGATGATCTGATCCGGTGCTTTCGGGCAATCGGCGGTAACTTCTTTCGCGCCGTTCTGGCCAACAGGATCGACAGCGCGTTGGCTCCGCCAGATCCCGCGAGCGCCGGTCGCTATCACAGGCTTGGGCAAGCTGCTCTCTATATGAGCCCTACCTGCGACTGGGCGAAAATCGCAGTGTCTGGCTACATTCGAGAAGACCATCGTCCGCGCGTTGTCGTGCCGCTGCTGGTCAGCGACGCCCTGGTCATCGATCAACATGATGAAGCCGCATGTGAGCGGCTCGGCATTGATCGCGAGCTATCGAACGCCCCGTGGCGGACCGCTATGGACGCTGGAAAGGAACCCCCGTCATGGCGCAACTCCGATGCCGCAAGGGCGGCGGGCGCCGATGGTATTATCGACCGATCCAGGATGATCCCCGGCGGCTGGCACCTCAATCTGTTTCGTTGGAACGACCTTGGCGGCCCGTCGGTTGAGGTTTGCGGCGACCCAATAGAGATCAAGCTGTCAGAAGGCGGTCCGAAATGGGGCCTCTGACCAGAGCTCTCGTCACCCCACGACCCGGAGATTCCGGCATTGGACGGGATGAGCGTCGGTGCGCCCCTTAAGTCCATGCCCAGCACTATTGCTTCCGGGCCCGGTCAACTCAAGGCTCGCCTTTGGCGACCGCGCAGCGGCGGCGCGGAGCGCCGGCCTTGACTTGGCCGGTCCCGGAAGCTCCGATCTCACCATGGAATTAAGGGGGGGTTGGCTTTCCGCTGGAAAGCAAACCTCACATTGTCATCCTCGGAAAGCGCGCAGCGCTTGTCCGAGGACCCAGCAGCTCCCGCCCTGGAAGCTCGGCGCCCATGCGCGCGTTCAAGTCTTCTCTGCTGGGTCCTCGGGCTCGGCCTTTGGCCGCCCCGAGGATGATGGGTGGACGGCCCCCCGACGGCATCGATGTGCCAGACTGGTTGGTGTGCCTAACCAGACAAAGGAGACCGTCCATGTTCCAGATTAGCAGATTTTCGGTGGATATCGCCAAGAGCGTTTTCCAGAT
>CAYVHP010000174.1:0-8773 GCA_964451265.1 uncultured Caulobacteraceae bacterium
AGGGGGTCGGAGATCTGGTCGAAAAGATCGAACACGCCGGGTTGAAACCAGATGTCGGCGTCGTAGAGGGCCGCATGGGAGATGTCGTGTTCGGCCACATAATTGGCGGCGCTTAGAAAGCGGTCGCAGGCCAAGGTGGTCTTGTGCGCAGGGGGAACAATATCGATGTCCTGATCACGCAGAATCTGGAGTTTTTCGTCCGACATGCCGTAGGCGATCACGCCGATCCGGCCGGAATAATTCGTCTGCCGCAGCGAGACCACGAACGGGATAAGCATCTCACGCCAAGCGTGATCGTTATCGTCCAACGCGATCATCATGAGGGTCTTGTGGCCGGACGTCATTCGGACAGAAGCCTGTCGTCATGCGCCATCATCATCGCGCGGATGTCCCACCACATGCCGGCGTAGTGGACGATGAAGCTGTCAGGCCGGCGATACTCCCAGTAGGTGTTGATCGCCACTTGGTCGAGAACCACGCCCTTGCCTACCAACCCAAAGTGTTCCAGCGCCTCAATGAAGAAATGTTGATCGCCGCCGCTGGCGTATAGCTCAGACTTGTTGTCCAAAGCTGCGATCTTTTCCATAAGCCTGCGCAGGGCCTGGAAATTCTTCTCGGTCTTTCTGAAGCCCATCACGCCGGAATTGAAATACCATTGACCCACATCGTGGGCGACCACGACATCTCGACCCTCCAGCAGCGGTTCCAGGGGCCGCTCCTGGTCGGCGATCAGCAGATCGGCGTCAAGCCAGAACACCCAGTCATGGTGCTGCAAATACCCGTCCAGCAACCACGGTTTGAACCAATTGCCGCTGGCTTTTATCCCCAGTTCCTGGGGAACGTCGCGATGGACATATAGGGTGTAGCCGTGCCGTTCGCTGTAGCGGCGGAAGTTGTGTTCGGCGATACGCGCGAAGGTCTCCGCATTGGGCGTGTACAGGGTGACCAGCGCGATGGAATGCCCGGGATTATAGGCGCTGCGTTCGGCGCGATCTTCCGAATCGTACTCTGGAAACTTGAAGAACGGCAATTGGGCCGCCTGGCGTTGGTTAACATAGTCGATCAGTGCATCCGTGAATCGGGGACTCACCCCCATCTTCTGCGGGCAGGCTGCAGTGGGCGCGGAGTTCTCGATTTGGATCGCGAAGGTCCCGTCGCGGCTCCACAGAGGGTCGATGTCGAAGCAGGCGGGCATGGCCGGAAAGACCCCGGCAATCTTCTGGCTCCAGGAAAGACTCTCGGCGCCGGCGAACAACTCGGCCTCGGTCGATAGCTCGTTGCCCACGCGGCATTTGTTGAAAAGGCTCTCAAGCGTCTCCAGCACGGCGGGTGTGTTTCGCCATATCTGCATATCGACCTGAGGCAGGGTTTCAGACGCCGTTCGGACCAGCAACCTGTCGCGGCCCTCCATCAAGGCCTCAAGCGGCGTGGGCTCGATGATCGCTGCATTTTCGCTCAAGATCAGGACCAGCGCGTCCGGTTCGGCCCGGCCCAGCACGTTCATGAGCATTTGATATTTATACAGGCTGCGGCTCTGGACGGAGGGCGGCATAAGCGACCCGTCGATCCAGTCGTGGCGATAGCCGCGCAGACGCGCGTAGTGGCGGTGATTGGCCAAGCTGGGCGCCGCCGGCCGACTGAAATAGCTGAGGACGATCAACGGCTGGTTCGCCCTAGGCGCGCGTCTTGGTCGATGAACCGCCTATGCAAAAGCTTGACTTGGCCATTCTTGTCTAACGCCTCGTCCCTGCTATCGCACATTGGCCTGAACCCCGACAGTTGATCGCGACGTCCCAATCGCGCGCAATCTGCCCTAACACAACCCCACGCGCACCTGCCCGTTTTGATTTTTTGTTCGGTGAGGCGAGGCGTAAGCGCGCCCCTTTTCACGGGCGGAAATTGTCGTTAGTTTCCCCGTCCGGGCAAAATACACTAAAAATTTCGAGAATAAGACCATGAGCATAAATCTATGAGAACGCTTCAGCAGTTGCGTTTGGAGTTTATTACTTACAAAATCGGGCCGTATGAATGGCTGGGGGACAGTCCGAGCCGGCTTGATTTCTATACCGAGGTCGCAAAAGGTTGTGATCGGATATTAGAGCTGGGTGTTTATTCCGGTCTTAGCACTACAGCATTCATGCTGTCTCAGCCAAAATCACTTTTGTCGATAGACATTACTGATCAGTTTCTCAGCATCAAAGATGAACTCGTCGAAAACGCCAAAATAAACGGCATCGATTACAACTTCGTCATGACGGACGATCTTACCTACGAGCCGTTTGAGCATGACATGCTGTTCGTGGACACGACCCACACCTACGAACAGACCATGGCTGAGCTGAATCGCTTCGGCCCGCACGCGCGCAAGAAGATCGTTCTGCACGACATGCGGTCGGCCTTCGGCGTTTACAACGCCGTCTTCCAGTGGCTGTGGGAAAATCCCCAGTTTCATCTCGTCCACCATGACGCTCGCGGCGACGGCGTGGCGGTGTTGGAGCGCTATACCGGAAGCTGACGAGCCAGAATCGGCCCGGACAGTCAGCGCAGCCTAAAGCCCCAGGCCATCCGGCTGGCCGAGCGATAGAGGCTGTGGGTTTCAAGGCGGATGACCTCGCCCTGGTCCAATATCCAAGTTCTGGCCGCTGGATAGTTGACCACGATGTCTTGACCCAGGACGCCGAAGATCAGCTTCTCGGGCGTCGGGGTGCCGAAGGGATAGGTGTTCAGAAGGTCGAACCGAGTGGGGCGGGTCGCTTCGAATGAGACGCTGGCCGTGCCGACCACGCCAAAGGCCCGGCCGATCCCGCCGCCGGTGAACAGGGTATGGAACAGGTCGGGTTTGGCCAGCACCTCTCCGTCCCCCTTGGCGCCGATCATGCGCAGGCCCAGCGGCTCCCAATCGAAATCCGCCGGATCCACGGGCAAGGGCGCGTCAAATCTACGTTCGCCGTCCGACGGCAACAGAAAGCGGCGGCCTTCGTCCAGCATCACATCACGACAGACGTTGCTATAGCGCCAGCGTGGCTCATAGCGGCTGTCTCCGGTCATGTGCATGGCCTGGATGCGCAGCCCGTCCGAGGTGAAGAACACCCTGCCGGTGTTGTAGTCGATGGATTCGCGCACGCCCCACTTGGGGACGTGATTATAGGCCTTGTCGACCAGCAGCACATTGCCCAGCCCCGCGTAGATATGCAGGAAGGCGGTGTCCGTCCCGTAGAGCAGGTGAAAGTCCTGCGGAATGCGGGCTATGCAGTCGCTGATGAAATGGCCGAAATGGGACCACGCCTCGCGCGCGCCGGCCAACATGCCGGCTTGCAGGCCCGTCCCGAACTTCTGCATCACTGTATGCAGCCCCAGGTCCAGCAGGTACTGGGAGCTCGGGCCGTCCTTGATCGAGCCGGTCACGAAATCGCAAAACCAGGCGTCCGGCGCCACATAGATCCTCTGCGGGTCTAAAAGCTGATCGAACAGGTCGAAATCGCCCTCGGGAAACCAGATATCGGCGTCGTAAAGGGCGCAGTGGGAAATGTCGTGTTCGGCCACATAGTTGGCCGCGCTGATGTAACGGTCGCAAGCCAGCGGCAGCAGGCGCGCCGGGGGCACGATAACAATGTCCTGTTCGTGCAGAACCTTAAGCTTGTCCTGAGACAGGCCGTAGTCGATCACGCCGATCCGGCCCTGATAGGTGGTGCGCCGCAGAGAGACGATAAACGGCACAAGCATTTCGCGCCATGCGTGCTCCTGGTCGTCGACGGCGATCAGGATCATGGGCGACGGTTCAGCCATTGAGCGTCCAAAATGCAGTTGGCCCGTCGGCACGACTGTCGGATTCGGCGATTCGCGGATATTGCGTCGGGCGCCTATATCCCAAGTCTCGACGGGAGCGGATTGGTAGGGTAAGGGCCGGGCAGCCGTCAATGGCTGAGGCGGATTGAGAAACGGTCATCGGCGCCAGAGCGGCGCCCTTCCAGCCGCGCTCCAATTCAAGGACCGAGGCGCCTCCCAATACGCCCTGTCCGGACGGGCGCGTCGGCCCCCGGCGGCCTATTAGGCCTGCTCGTAGACCAGATCACCGTCGAATGGCGGAAACGCGATCATATTCCCAACTGGATAGTAAAATGGATCGCAGGGCCACTCGCTGAGCCCCGCTGCTAGCACCCTGAATGGGTGAGTTGGATAGCGAGGCATCAACGCAATTTCCGCAAATCGAGTGGTGTTGTCACCCGACGCGACATGGCACCAAGTTCGAGTATTGTCGCAAACAATCAACGCCCCTGGTTTCGCTTGCACCGTTTCAGCAATGCCGCCCGATATCAATTCGAGGATGAATTCGCCTTTGCCTTCGAGGAAGAGGACGGCGCGGCGGCAGCCGACTGGACTAGGGAGCACAGCAGCGGTGGTTGAACAAAAGGCCGGACTTTCAACGATCCGAAAACTTATCACAGTGAAGTCTTTGTCGTCGTTGACTTGAAGCGCGGCTTTGGCGTCGGGTTGTTCCAGGAGCACCGCCGCTGCCCGGAGCACATCCGTGGTCGGTTCGGCTATCGAGATATCCGGGCGACCAGCACGGGGAAATCCGACCCATTCCGGGCAAGCCCGAATGTTTTGCGAAGCTTTCTTGAAGTCTAGCTGGGAAGAGGCCTGAGTGATCGCGTCAACGTCTACCGACGTCATGACGTAGCCGCTTTCGGTCCAGCTCGGCTGAAGCGCAAGGCCCGGGCCCGCATAGGCGGGGCTGAGCGCCTTGGCCCTGGCGTAACGAACCGGATGGGCGGTGGGGCCGGTTCGGTCAAACAAATTACTGACCACCGCCCTCATCGAAACGTCTGCTGCGGGGCGAGCCAGATGTAGCCCATCCAGGTCCATGTCAGGACGCAAATAGCCGTCTAGACTCAACTCGTCCCAGACGTCGATAAACGGAATACCGGATCGGGCGCACGCTGATTTCAACAGCCGATTGGCCATCAAGGTAACCTTCGCGCGCATGCGCGCTGCGGATCTCGAGCCGCTCCACCGGGTCGCCTTCGCGTCATCCCGGCAGCGCGGCGGCAGGCCATGCCACATCAATCTCGGGAAATAATGGCGCAAAGATTCGACGGCCTCCACCAGAGGATCGAACCTATTCTTTACTTCCTGCCAGACGGAGTCGTAGTCAATAGGATCAGAATCAAAGTCGATGCCGTAACCTGGGTCATCTGGCAGTTCAAAATCAAATCCGGAAATCTGTGAAATAATAACCTGTAAGTCTGCTTCTCCAAGAAATATCACCATTGCCGGTGATAGTACTGGTCGGCCTTTGACGAACGCGTCAATCGGCACAATTGTGAGCCAGCAAGGCTCGTCATTGACGTCAAAGAAACCCGCAGCCTTCAATCCTTCTTTGAGTAAATGTAAGGAGTTATGGAACAAGCTTGGAATGAATTCAGTCTGACAGGCAAAGACGTAAGGGGTTCCTACGGGCCGATAAGTCAAGTCGGCAAACTTCAAGCAATGACTGTCCCCCACCATATAGACATGGGAAATATTGCCCAGCGGCTCCAATTCGATGGTTTCAGACATGGCGTGACTGTTCCGCCATCGCTTTCAGAATTTCATCTTCGTCGCACATGGGGCCGGAAAATGTTGGCTTGGACGCCATGGGCGCGGGCGTCGGAAGTTCCCTGATCGCGCCTCCTAAGAACTGTTGTGCGAAGCAGTCCATGACGTGCGCAACGGCGTCGTCGCTGACTCCACGACGGTCTTCATGGAAATACCGCCCCGAATCGCCGGTGGCCGTGACGATTTCGTAGGAGCCAAAATAGACGACATTGTCGCGCCGACGAACGATCTCCTCGCACGCTACTCGCAGCACAGATTTCGAATAAACCGTCGACTGCAAAACATGGCGGGGTTCGAACGTTGCAATGAGCGGCACCGGAGAAACCGTCAGAATCACCCGGGCCTGGGCGTTGACCTCAGAGAGCAGATCAAGAAACTGGTCGAGTTGCGCGATAACCTCGTTGACGTTGAAATTGCAAAAACGATGTCGGTCGGGCGTGTAGCTGCCTCCGTGGACTGATCCGGGTGCGTTCGGAAAGACCGCTCCGTCCTCCGCGCTTTCCCAAGCCTCGGTTAGGCCAAGTGTAAAAATGAAAACGTCCATTTCCTCAAAGACTCGCCGTGTCGCCCTCAAATGGCTGCGGCGGTCCCAAAGGCAGGCTGATTCGCTTTCAAATCCCCGTGGCTCGATCCCTGACCGAAATGGATCGACAAACCTTCCGTCGCCTTTGCGCCATAGCGGCTCAACAGGCTCAAACAGATCGTAAGCCCGCTGAAACAACTGAAGGAGCTGCATCACCGTATAGAGATTGCCATATCGGGCGGAATAGATGCCAAATCCGCGTTCTGCCGCCGCTACTCTGTCCAGCAGCGGGGGACCCGGCTCTGTTATAAAATAGTTATACCCCTTTGATCGGAGCATCTCCGAAATCCGCTGGGCGAAACAGCTTCCGGCAGAGGCGATCCTATCCGTCGACTCGATACGAAAGCTGGGGGCGTGATGCGGGTTGATGGCTTCGGGTGGCTGATTTCCCATTGCGCTGCGCCACCAGCCGGTCGGAGGCACGTCGAAATAAGGCGAGGATCGGTCAATCGGCATAGGCATCCTGGAATGAGAAAGCCGACTTTATAGTCGCAGGCAGATGCGAACAACGGGAAAGACCCCGTTGCATGCTGTAGTGACCCAATGACCTTCCGTGGAACGGAGATAAAAACTTATCTAGGCGATCACAGATCGCCGGGCTGATTTACAAAAGGGCTGATAGGCCGCTGCACCGGCGGCGAAGGTTGAACAGCACGCGCAGGTGGAAATCCAGTGTCGCCGCTCCTTGCTGAGGCGATCAAGTGGACCGCGCAGCATACGGCCCCAGCACGTCCAGCAGCGGCCCGAGGTGTTTCTCGTAGCGGCGCCAGCGTTGGATGGATGTGGTGAAGATCGGCTGGCGCACCTGGGCCACGGACGCGGTGCGCACCGGGCGCTTGGTCCTATAGAACTCCAGGCAGGCCGGGTCCCAGCTCAGGCCGCAGGCCTCGGTCACCAGCCGGCGGATGCGCGCGTCCGGGTCTGCCACCAGGGCCTCGTGGTCCACATCGATCACCCGGCCCGGCAGCACCGCCTCCCAGTGCTCCATCATCTGGCGGTAAAGGACATACCAGCGCCCAACCTCGGCCAGATCGTAGCTCAGTTCGTTGGCCGAGCCGAAGGGCTGGCGGAAGGCCGACAGACATATGTCCACCGGATCGCGCACGGCGTGGAGGATGGTCGCCTTCGGGAAGACCAGGTGGATCATCCCGATATAGATGTAGTTGCCCAGCAGCTTGTCGACGAAGCGCGTGGCGTTGGTCCAGCCGCAGTCCCGCATGGCCGCCAGATAGGCGTCGGCCAGCCCCCGATAATGGTCGGGGCCGTGGGGCGCGGTGGAATTGAGGGGGAATTGGCCGTCGACCGCGATGGGGAAGGCCAGGGTTTCGCCCAGGCCCTGCACCTTGGCATGGCTGGACAGGAGCTGTTCGATCAGGCTGGAACCGGAGCGCGGCATGCCGACTACGAAGATCGGCGTTTGCACGTCCGACCCCAGGCCCGCCTGCGCGGCGATGAAGTCCGGCGTGAACAGCGACTTCATGAATGCCGCCTCGCCGATTAGGGCCTGTTCGGCCGCCGCCGGATGCAAGGCGCGCACCCCCGGCCGTGGGGGCGGCCTCTGCGCCGTCGGCATGTCTCCGGTCAGGATGCTGCGTTTCAGGCGGGCGCCGGCCGAAAAGGCCTCGAACGCCTCCTCGAAAAGCCCCTGGCGTTCGAGCAGGGGGCCGACGGCGTAATACAGCGTGATGCGTCTGTCGGTGTCGGCGCCGGCGTCATGGGCGGCGGCGATCATGTCCGCCAGGTCCGTCGGGCTGACCGAGGCCGGTGAAATCCGGGCCAAGGTCTCCAGGGCCGCCAGCCGCATGGACGGATCGGCCAGCACGGTGCGCAGCTCCGTCAGCGCCTCGTCCAGATATCCGGCGACCTCAAGCGCGTTGACCAGGGCGAACCGCGCTTCAATGTTCGCGGGGTCCAGCGCCAGGGCGCGCCGCGAGGGCGCGATAGACTCCTCCCATCGCCCCAGGTCCCGCAGGGCCTGGGCAAAGGCCAACCAAACCTGCGGCTCGCTGGGGAACCGACGGGTCAAGGGCGTCAAACGGGCCAGAGCCGGAGCCGGCCTGCCCTGTTCGAGTTTGATCAGGGCCATGAAAAACGGCGGATCCGGCTCTTGCGGATTGGACCGCTCCAGACGCTCATAGATCACGCTGGCCGGGCCGTATCGCCCCGCCGCACGGTGATGCGCCGCCTCGCTCAGCAGGCCGGCGACGACCTGGGCCGCAAGGGGGGCGGCCTTGGCCGTCGCCTGATGATTTTGCCGTCGAGCCTTGGCCATGAGCGCCTGAACACACACTTCAACACGTTGTGATCATTCATTATTCATGCGCAATGAACACCGCCTGAACTTAATTCAGGAAAATCTGAATCGGGCGTAAAAATGTCCTCAAGGCTGCATCTGGGTGCATCCGCCGCCCGTTTTTCGGCATGGCCATGACCGAAAACCCGGCATGCGGTCCCAGGGATCAGTGTCGGGGCGGGGCGTAGGGACCCAGCGCCTCCAGCAGCGGGCCTAGGTGCTTTTCGTATTTGCGCCAGCGCTGGACCGAAGACTTAAAGATCGGTTGGCGCACCTGAACGACGGAGGCTGTACGCACC